>NZ_JBEPDM010000146.1:0-1000 GCF_040300305.1 Streptomyces sp. NPDC000410 | reverse complement strand
TGAGCTGCCCCGAGTTTCGTAGAGTCCGATCTTGATTGGTTCAGGCGGACTGCGGGGTTTGCTCCTGGCTCTGCCAGAAGGCTTCCTCGTACTCGGCCGGCGGCACGTAGTCGAGCGCGGAGTGAAGGCGTTCTTCGTTGTACCAGGTGATCCACTGGAAGATCGCCCGCTCGACCTGGTCGACGTCCTTCCAGGGACCCTGCATCTCGATCAGCTCGGCCTTGAAGGTCCCGTTCAGCGCCTCGGCCATCGCGTTGTCATACGAGTCCGCGACGGAGCCGACGGAGGCGGAGGCGCCGATGTCGGCGAGCCGGTCGGTATACCGAATTGATACGTATTGAGACCCGCGATCGCTGTGGTGTATCAGTCCGGAGTCCTTCTTGATCCGGCGCCGCCAGAGCGCCATCTCCAGGGCGTCCAGCGGGAGTTCGGTCCGCATGCGGTTCGCGACCTGCCAGCCGACGATCATCCGCGAGTACACGTCCAGGACGAACGCCACATACGCCCACCCGACCAGGTGCGGACATACGTCATGTCCGCGACCCACAGCTGATCGGGCCGGGAGGCGGTGAAGTCGCGGTCGACCAGGTCCGGCGGACGCGGCGCCGACGGCTCCGGAACGGTCGTGCGGCGGCGCCGGCCACGGATGACGCCCTCCAGGCCCAGCTCGGCCATCAGCCGCTCGACGGTGCAGCGGGCCACGTCCACACCCTTGCGCCGAAGCGCGCGGGTGATCCGGCGGGCACCATAGGTGCCGCCCGACTCCGCGTGGACCTGCTCGATCAGCGGCATGAGCTGCTCGTCCCGGAGCCGGCGGGCCGACTTCGGCCGCTTCTTGCGGGCGAAGTACGTCGACGGCGACAGCTCCAGCACCCGGCAGACGGGATCGACCCCGAGACCTCTGTCACGCAGGTGGTCGATCACCTGCTCGGCCTCGTCCGGGGACGGTCGATCTCCTGGGCAAAAAACACCGAGGCGGCTTTGAGGATCTCGTTCGCCC
>NZ_JBEPDM010000145.1:0-1015 GCF_040300305.1 Streptomyces sp. NPDC000410 | reverse complement strand
CTAGTGACCTGGTTCGGAGATCCTGTCGCAGTAGCGGCAGATCCGGTCGAGGATCTGGTCGGCGGTCTTGGTCCACTTGAAGGGCCGGGCCTCGTCGTTCCAGACCTTGATCCACTCCTCGAGTGCGGTCTTGAGAGCGTCGAGGGAACAGAACACTCCGCGTTCGAGACAACGCCGTTCCAGCTCGGCGAACCACCGCTCGACCTGGTTGATCCACGACGAGTACGTCGGGGTGAAGTGGAGCCGGAAACGGGGGTGCGCGAGCAGCCACTTGTGCACCACCGGCGCTTTGTGGGCGGAGAGGTTGTCACAGATCACGTGGACCGCCAAGGCCGGATCGGTCTGACGGTCGATCTCGTCGAGGAAGTCCCGGAAGTCCACCGCCCGGTGCTGCGCGGACAGCTTCGTGATCACCTTGCCCGTTGCGGTGTTCAGGGCGGCGAACAGGTCGACGGTGCCGTGCCGGACGTAGTCGAAACTGCGACGCTCAGGCACTCCCGGGATCATGGGCAGCACCGGCGCGGTCCGCTCAAGGGCCTGGATCTGCGGCTTCTCGTCCACCGCGAACACCGCCGCGTTCGCCGGCGGAGCCAGATACAGACCCACGACGTCACGGACCTTGTCGATCAGGAACGGATCCGGAGAGATCTTGAACGTCTCGGTCCGCCACGGCTGCAGGCCGAAGGCGTGCCAGATCCGCAGCACGCTCGCGGGCGAGATGCCCACGGCCTTGGCCAGTTCCCGCTTGGACCAGTGCGTCCCGCCCGCGGGCGTCTCTTCCAGGGTGCGGACCACCACCTCTTCCACCTGGGCATCGGTGATGCTCCGCGGCACCCCGGGCCGCGGCTCGTCCGCCAGGCCGTCCAGCCGCTCGCGCAAGAACCGGGTCCGCCACCGGCGCACGGTTCCTCTGCCGACATCGAGCCGCGCGGCGACCACGGTGTTGTTCCAGCCGTTCGCGCACGCCAGCACGATGCGGGCGCGAACGGCCAGCCCCTGCGCGGTCGAGCGGCGC
>NZ_JBEPDM010000144.1:0-1022 GCF_040300305.1 Streptomyces sp. NPDC000410 | reverse complement strand
CCCAGCGACCTGGAGCGCGCGTCGACGCGTATGGACAAGCTGAGTCTCGATGACGAGCAGGCCATGGAGCGGATGCTGGCGAAGGCGGAGACCCCGCAGGAGCGTGCCTACCTGATGAAGGCACTGGCCGCCGGTCACAGCGTCGACGAGATCGGGAAGTTCCAGGACAAGATCCATGGCAAGGACCCCAGCTGGATGCGCTGGCACCTCACTCCGGTGGTCA
The DNA here is from genome assembly GCF_040300305.1 of Streptomyces sp. NPDC000410. NCBI lineage: Bacteria > Bacillati > Actinomycetota > Actinomycetes > Kitasatosporales > Streptomycetaceae > Streptomyces > Streptomyces sp. NPDC000410. Next base: position 799 of record NZ_JBEPDM010000144.1, on the reverse strand, counting down.
CCGCCGGGGACAGCATGGACGACGAGGGCCTGGAGTCGGACGGCGCGAACACGAACACGGACCGCGTCACGTTCCGCGGACAGCAGTGGACCCAGGGCCCCGAAGGCACCTGCGTGGCCTCGTCCACCGTCACGTCCCGCGCCATGGTCGACCCCGTGTACGCGCTCCAGCTCACCGGCGGCCCCGACGGGCAGCAGGACGACCCCGAGGCCTTCAAGCAGCGCCTGGTGGCCGAACAGCACCGGCTGCACACCGAAGGCGACGGCGGCGAGAAGTGGACCGGCATGGGGCCGGAGGGGCAGGAACGGATCAACGACAACTCCGTCGGCAAGGCCACCGGCACCGACTACCAGCGCCAGGACCTGAACAGCGCCGACGACCGCAGAGCGGTCCTCACCGAAGTCCAGAGGTCGGTGGCGCAGGGGCACCCGGTGCCTGTCGACGTCTCGGGTAAGGACGGCGCCCACGCGATGACCATCATCGCCCAGGAGGGTGACATGCTTCAGGTGTACAACCCCTGGGGCACCACCACCTGGGTCAGCGAGGACGACTTCATCAACGGCCGTATGGGCAAGGCTTCCAACAATGAACTCCCCAACGCGTACAGCGTCTACCTTCCCCGGTAGCAGGGGCGGTGCCGCGATCGCGGCGGCCGCGCTGCTCGCTCTCGCCACGGGCTGCGGCCCGGGCACCGACGAATCGGACGGCGGCTCCACGAGCCATCCCACGAGCACCGCGAGCCGCCCGGTGAACGACACCAGCATCACCGCCGAGCCGGGCGAGCGCTTCACGCTCACCG
>NZ_JBEPDM010000143.1:0-1148 GCF_040300305.1 Streptomyces sp. NPDC000410 | reverse complement strand
CGGGAGTGTCTTATTTTTCGTGTAAGCCCTGGTGTTGACGCTTCTTGGGATTGTTCGGGTGCTACTGGTTGTCGATGACGCGGTCGCCGTAGAAGCCGGCGAGGGTGTTGATCGCTTCCTTCCAGTTGTAGGTGCGGCCGGTGGGGTTGCGCCGGTTGGGCTGGCGGTCCCGGATGACGAGGTAGAGGACCTTCAGGGCTGCTTCCTCGTTCGGGAAGTGTCCCCGGCGGCGGGTGGCCTGCCGGAAGCGGGAGTTGAGGGACTCGATCATGTTCGTCGTGTAGACGATCTTGCGGATCTCGGGCGGGAACCGCAGGAACATCACGAAGTGTTCCCAGCTGCGGCGCCAGACCCCGATCAGGGCCGGGTAACGGGCTCCCCAGATCTCCTCGAACTCGGCGAACCGCTGCTCGGCGGCGTCGACGGTGGCCGCGGTGTAGACCTGGCGGAGTTCCTTGGCGATCTGCGACCAGTGCTTGGTTGAGGCGTACTTGAGGCTGTTACGGACCATGTGGACCACGCAGAGCTGGATGTCCGCGAGCGGCCAGATGTTCTGAATCGAGTCCGGGAGCCCCTTCAGCCCGTCGCAGCAGGCGATCAGAACGTCCTCGATGCCGCGGTTCTTCAGCTCCGCCAGCCACGCCATCCAGGTCTTGGCGCCCTCGCCGCCGGAGCCTACCCACATGCCCAGCACGTCACGCTCGCCTTCAAGGTTGATCCCGACGGCGATGTAGACGGGCCGGTTGGCCACCGCACCGTCACGGATCTTCAGCACGATCGCGTCGATCATCACGACCGCGTAGACGCGGTCGAGCGGTCGCTGGCGCCAGGCGTCGAGTTCCTCGGTGATCTTGTCGGTCGCGCGGGAGATCAAGTCTCGGGAGACGTCCACGTCGTAGATCTCCGCGAGATGGGCCTGGATCTCGCCCGTGGTCAGACCCTTCGCATAGAGCGACAGGATCGCCTCGTCGAAGCCCTCCACCCGCCGCTGGTGCTTGGGCACGATGGCCGGGCTGAAGGAGCCGGCCCGGTCCCGGGGAACGTCGATCTCCACTGCGCCGACGTCGGTCAGGACCCGCTTGCGTGATGTGCCGTTGCGGGAGTTGCCCGAGCCTGCCCCGGCCTTGTCGCCCTTCTCGTAGCCGAGA
>NZ_JBEPDM010000142.1:0-1155 GCF_040300305.1 Streptomyces sp. NPDC000410 | reverse complement strand
CGGGTCTGCCGCACGATCGGGTGACATCTGAAGTGGCTTGCCCTGTGGGGCAGGTGGGAAGGATGTCGCTGTGCCCAAGCCCTATCCGGAAGAGTTCCGCCAGGACGTCGTGCGGGTCGCGAGGAACCGTGGTCCGGGTGTGACGGTCGAGCAGGTGGCCACCGACTTCGGGGTCCACCCGATGACGTTGTGGAAATGGATGCGCCGGGCGGACATCGACGACGGCTCCAAGCCGGGGATGTCCAGTCAGGAGAACGCGGAACTGCGCGAGGCACGTCGGCGGATCAAGCTGCTGGAGCAGGAGAACGAGGTCCTGCGTCGGGCCGCGGCCTATCTGTCGCAGGCGCATCTGCCGGGAAAAGGATCTACCCGCTCGTGAAAGAGCTGGCCGCGGACGGAACGCCCGTCTCGGTGACGTGCCGGGTGCTCAAGCTCGCCAGACAGCCCGACTACCGCTGGCTCGACAAGCCGGTGCCCGACGCCGTGCTGGAGGAGGCCTATCGCGCGAACGCGCTGTTCGACGCCCACCGAGAGGACCCGGAATTCGGCTACCGCTTCCTGGCCGATGAAGCACGCGGCAGCGGGGCCGCGATGGCCGACCGCACCGCGTGGCGGATCTGCCGGGAGAACCGCTGGTGGAGCGTGTTCGGGAAGAAACGCGGCCGGGGCAAGAAGGCCGGCCCGCCGGTGCACGACGATCTCGTCCGTCGTGACTTCACCGCGAGTGGCCCGAACCGGCTGTGGCTCGCCGACATCACCGAACACGCCACCGGCGACGGCAAGCTGTACCTTTGCGCGATCAAGGATGTGTTCAGCAACAGGATCGTGGGCTACTCCATCGACACGCGGATGAAGTCCCGCCTGGCCGTGACCGCCCTGGACAACGCCGCGGCCCGGCGCGGACACGTCGACGGATGCATCCTGCACAGCGATCGCGGATCGCAGTTCCGGTCCCGGAAGTTCGTCCGGGCACTCGACCGGCACCGCATGGCCGGATCGATAGGGAGGGTCGGGGCAGCCGGCGACAACGCGGCCATGGAGTCGTTCTTCAGCCTGCTGCAGAAGAACGTCCTCGACCGCCAAAGCTGGACCACCCGCGCAGAACTGCGGATCGCGATCGTGACCTGGATCGAGCGGACCTACCACCGGCGCCGC
>NZ_JBEPDM010000141.1:0-1330 GCF_040300305.1 Streptomyces sp. NPDC000410 | reverse complement strand
TGAACCGTTCCGGGTTCGATAGAGATCTCAGATGGTGGTTGTGACCTGGGGTTTCGTGGTCGTTCGGTAGTGGTTGGCTTCGTATTCGGCGGGCGGGATGTGCCCTATCTCACCGTGAAGCCGGCGGTGGACGTACCAGTCGATCCACTCGGCAGTGGCGAGTTCGACCTGGGACAGGGTCTTCCAGGGCCGCTGTGGCTTGATCAACTCGGTCTTGTAGAGGCCGATCGTCGACTCCATGAGGGCGTTGTCATAAGCGTCACCGACCGAGCCGATCGAGGCCGCGATGCCAGCGGCGTCGAGGTGCTCGGCGAGCTTGAATGACGTGTATTGACTGCCCGCATCCGAGTGATGAAGCAGGTCGCCGGGGGTGTGCGGGCGGCCCTCGCGGTCGCGCTGCCACAGGGCCATCTCCAAGGCATCCAGCACGAGTTGGGTCTCCTTGCTGGTGGAAGCGGACCAGCCGACGATACGGCGGGAGAAGGTGTCGACGACGAAAGCGACGTAGACGACGCCGGCCCAGGTGGCGACGTGGGTGAAGTCGGCGACCCAGCAGCGGTTGGGGGCGGTGGCGACGAAATCGCGCTCGACCCGGTCGGGGGCCCGCGCGGCGGACGGATCCGGGATCGTGGTGATGACCTTCTTGCCACGGACGGCGCCTGCGATACCGAGCTCACGCATGAGGCGCTCGATGGTGCAGCGGGCCGCGACGTGGCCTTGCCGGTTCAGTTCACGCCAGATCTTCCGGGCCCCGTAGACGCGGTAGTTGGTCGTGAACACCTCATGGATCAGGGGCTTGAGTTCCTCGTCGCGCAACGTGCGGGCCGAGGGCGCCTCGAGTCGTTTCTTGTGGGCGTAGTAGGTGGAGGGGGCGATCTTGCAGTCGTGCTCGGTGAGCGTCCTGCAGATCGGCTCGACACCGCCGAAGCGGTCCCGGTGCTCGTCGACGAACGCTACGAGCGTGTGTGTGGCCGGTCGAGCTCGGCCGCGAAGAAAGACGCCGCGGCCTTCAGGATCTCGTTCGCCCGCTTCAGTTCGGCGATCTCCTTCTTCAACACCTTGATCTGCGCGGACTCCTCCGTACTTGTCCCTGGGCGGGTCCCGCTGTCGACCTGGTCCTGACGGACCCACTTGCGGAGTGTCTCGGTCGAGCCGATGCCGAGTTTCTCGGCGACCGCCTTGATCGCGGCCGACTCGGTCGGGTAGTCGCTACGGACTTCGGCGACCATACGGACCGCTCGTTTGCGCAGCTCAGGGGGATAGGAGGAAGGGCGTGCCATGACTCGATCCTTTCACGGAATCAAGTCTCCACCGAACCCGGAACGGTTCA
>NZ_JBEPDM010000140.1:0-1405 GCF_040300305.1 Streptomyces sp. NPDC000410 | reverse complement strand
TCTCCAGCAGGGTGACCGCCCACCTGGGCAGCGCAGTGCCGTCCATCCCGCACTACAGCGGAACCGGCCGCCCGTCGGCAGCGCGATACCCCGACGCGGCCAGGAGCGTGAAGCAACTGGTCATCGATGCCGGGCGGGATGCGGCCAAGGGGGTGCAGTGGCGCGAGGGCTCCCGTTCGGGCTCCGGCCGCAGTGGTCTCAGTGGGCGTTAAGGGTTAGCTTGGGGCGGTAGGCGAGGTTCACGGCTGTCAGGTTTGAGGCGTTTGCCCCTAACGTGACCCTTCCCGTCCGTCAAGCCGTCAAGGTGGACGCCCGTTTGCTCTGCTCCTTGCCCGCTAAGCCCGTTTGGTTCGAGGATGAGGCAGAAACGCCCGGCACTGGCGGAACGGCACCGTCCGCCGCGTCCGTGATCACGCTGCGACGTGAGCCAGCGGAAGCCGTACCCCAGTGACCTGTCCGATGCCCGATGGGCCCTGATCGAGCCCACGTTGACGGCCTGGCGGAAAGCCAGGCTTGACCGCCGGCCCACCGGCCAGCCACCCAAAGTCGAACTCCGTGACGTGTTCAACGCGATTCTCTATGTAAACCGCACCGGAATCCCCTGGAAATACCTTCCGCACGACTTCCCGGGTCACGGCACCGTCTACTTCTACTACGCCGCCTGGCGCGACGAGGGAATCCTCGCCCAGCTCAACTACGACCTGACCGGCCTGGCCCGCGTGAAGGAAGGACGCAAGCCCGAGCCGACCGCCTCCGTCATCGACACCCAGACCGTCAAGACCTCCAGCAACGTGCCCCTGACCAGCCAGGGAACGGACGCAGCGAAGAAGATCGTCGGCCGGAAGCGCGGCATCCTCACCGACACAATCGGCCTCATCCTCGCCGTGACCGTCGCCGGCGCCGGCCTCTCCGAGAACGCCATGGGTATACGTCTCCTCGACCAGGCGAAACAGACCTACCCGACCATCGCGAAAAGCTGGGTCGACACCGGCTTCAAGAACGCCGTCGTCGAGCACGGCGCCAAGCTCGGCATCGACGTCGAAGTCGTCAACCGCAACCCCGAAAAACGCGGCTTCCATGTCGTGAAAAGGCGCTGGGTGGTAGAGCGGAGCATCGGCTGGATCATGACGCATCGCCGCCTCGCCCGCGACTACGAGACCCTCACCGCCAGCTCCGAAGCCATGATCCACATTGCCTCGATCGACAACCTCACCAAACGCATAACGGACGAGACCACACCAACCTGGCGAGGAACCTACTAGGGCATAAGCGGCAATCCGCCTAGATCAAACGCCCTCTCAGAGGCATGGCCGCGCCGAAATCGGAGTGCCGGGGGTGCCGTCGCCTTGTGATACTGCTCCGATGATCAACCTGCCTACCGCTGCGCTGGACTCGCTGTCCGGGC
>NZ_JBEPDM010000139.1:0-1430 GCF_040300305.1 Streptomyces sp. NPDC000410 | reverse complement strand
AGCCGGTTCAGGTGGTGTGGCGCCACGCCGTACTGCCGGTCGACGAAGTGACGCTGGATCCGCAGACGACCGACCCGGTGGCCGAACTCATGGCGGCCGGTGGACTGTCGATGGACCTGGGCCGGGCACCACTGCTGGATGTACATGTGGCGGCCGGGCCGGGCACGGACGGTTGGTTCGCGCTGGCGCGGATGCACCACATGGTGCAGGACCACACGGCCCTGGAGGTGGTGCTCGCCGAGGTGGACGCGTTCCTGACGGGGCGCGGTGACGAGCTGGCCGAGCCGCTGCCGTTCCGCGACTTCGTCGCACAGGCGAGGGGCGGCGTGGAGCGGTCCGAGCACGAGCGGTTCTTCGCGGAACTGTTGGGCGACGTCATCGAGCCGACCGCACCGTTCGGGCTGGTCGACGCCCGCGGTGATGGCGCCGGGGTGGTGAGGTCGGAACTGGCGTTCTCATCGGAACTGGCCGATCGCGTACGCGAGGTGTCCCGTCGGCTGGGAGCCAGCCCGGCGACGGTGCTGCATGTGGCGTGGGCCCGGGTGCTGGCAGCCGTGTCGGGCCGTGAGGACGTGGTGTTCGGGACCGTACTGTTCGGGCGCCTGAATGCCGGTGCCGGCGCGGACCGGGTGGCGGGTCCGTTCATGAACATGCTCCCGGTGCGGGCGCGCGTGGACGAGGTGGGTGTGCTTGCGGCGGTGACCGCCATGCGCGGGCAGCTGGCCGAGTTGCTGGAGCACGAGCATGCGCCGCTCGCGGTGGCGCAGCAGGCCAGCGGCGTGCCGGCAGACGCCCCGCTGTTCACCTCGATGTTCAACTACCGGCACAACACCGGGCGCCGTAGCGGACAGAGCGAGGCAGGGAACACGGACGAACGCCTTGAAGGCATCAGGATGGTGTTCACCCAGGACCGCACCAACTACCCCCTCTCGATCGCGTTCGACGACGACGGGGAAGCGCTCGTTCTTGCCGTGGACGCGGTGGCCCCGATCGACCCGACCTCGGTGTGCGCGATGCTGCGCACGGTGGTGGAAGGGTTGATCGACGCCTTGCAGGGGACGTTGGACGGTGCGCCTGACCGTCTGCTCGGCGCGGTGGATGTGCTTGATGCCGATGAGCGGCGTCGGGTGTTGGTGGAGTGGAACGACACGGCGGCCGAGGTCCCGGCGGTGTCGGTGGTGGAGCTGTTCGAGGGGTGGGTGGCGCGGACGCCGGATGCGGTGGCGGTGGTGTGTGACGGGGTGGAGGTCTCGTACGCGGAGCTGGACGCGCGGGCGAACCGGCTGGCGCGGTATCTGGTCGGTCAGGGTGTGGGTGCGGAGTCGGTGGTGGGTTTGTGTCTGCCGCGTGGGGTGGAGATGCTGGTGGCGGTGTTGGGGGTGTGGAAGGCGGGGGCCGGGTATTTGCCGGTGGATCCGGAGTATCCGGCC
>NZ_JBEPDM010000138.1:0-1441 GCF_040300305.1 Streptomyces sp. NPDC000410 | reverse complement strand
GCCCTACCTTTCAGTGGTGGGTTTGAACTGATCATTCGTAAGATCGGTGGACCCAGGGGCTCTGGGTATGGCTGCATGCGGTGCGCCGTAGATGGCTCAAGGAGCTTGGCCGCCCGGAGCCCCGCGACGACTCGACCGCCAATTGGGAGATGCGACTCGATCGCTGCGTAGGGCAACGTCGGCGAGGTCGTCTGCTGGGCTGTGAACGCACGACGAGCCGGCGGAGGTGACCGTGCCCCAGATATGGGCCGGAGTGGACATCGGCAAGGAACACCACCACTGCGTGGTGATCAACGCGGACGGCGAACGGCTGCTGTCCCGCCGGGTCCTCAACGACGAGACGGCCCTGCTGGAGTTGATGGGCGACGTCCTGGCCCTCGACGCTGAGGTGCTGTGGGCGGTCGACCTCAACAGCGGTGGCGCTGCCCTGCTGATCGGCTTGCTCCTTGGCCACGACCAGCCGATGGTCTACATCACCGGCCTGACCGTGCACCGCGCCTCGGCCTCCTACCGGGGCGAAGGGAAGACGGATGCCAAGGACGCCTTCGTCATCGCGGACCAGGCGCGCATGCGCCGAGACCTGGGCCCGCTGCGGCCCGGCGACGAGATCGCCGTGGACCTGCGCACCCTGACCACGCGCCGCACCGACCTGGTGGCCGATCGGACCCGCCAGATCAACCGGCTTCACGCTCAACTTCTGGAGATTTTTCCGGCGTTGGAGCGTGAACTGGAACTGACCAATAAGGGCCCCGTCATGCTGCTGACGGGCTACCAGACGCCGGCCGCGATCCGCCGGGCGGGGACGAAACGAGTCGAGACGTGGCTGCGTAACCGCAAGGTGCGCGGAGCCGCAGCCCTCGCCCGGACAGCCGTGGAGGCCGCCGAGGCACAGCACACGGCCCTGCCCGGCGAGAAGCTGGCCGCCGCCATGGTGCTGCGGCTCGCGAAGGGGGTGATGGCCCTCGATGAGGAGATCGCGGAAGTCGAAACTCTCATCGAGGTCCGGTTTCGCGAGCACCCGCACGCGGAGGTGATCCTCAGCCTGCCCGGCATGGGCAAGCTGATGGGGGCCGCGTTCGTCGCTGCTACCGGTGGGGACATGGACGCCTTCGGCAGCGCCGACCGGCTCGCCGGCTACGCCGGCCTGGCTCCGGCCCCACGCGACTCCGGCCGCGTCAGCGGCAACCTTCGCAGACCCCGTCGCTTCCACCGCGGCCTGCTCAACGCTATGTACCTCTCCGCGCTCTCCAGTCTGAAGAGCTGCCCGGCCTCCAAGACGTACTACGCGCGGAAGCGTGCCGAAGGCAAGGGCCACAAGCAGGCGCTGTTGGCGCTCGCCCGCCGACGCCTCAACGTCCTGTGGGCGATGATCCGTGACGGTGCGTGCTACCAAGCCACACCACCGGTCACGGCAGCGGCTTGACATCAGCATTGGGAAGCT
>NZ_JBEPDM010000137.1:0-1453 GCF_040300305.1 Streptomyces sp. NPDC000410 | reverse complement strand
GGCCTAGTAGGGCTTGGTCAGGTCGGGGCGAGTGTGGGTATGTCGCGGTGGCAGGTGGGACAGGCGCCGGCCCAGGTAGCGAGGAGGGTCTGTAGCTCGCGGACGACGCGGTAGAGGCTCAGGCCGGCGCCGTGTCTTTTGGGGCTGTGGCCAGTCGTTGCAGGGTGCAGAAGGCATGCGCGACGGAGACGAGGGTGACGTGGTGGTGCCATCCGTTCCAGGTGCGGCCTTCGAAGTGGGCCAGGCCCAGGGCCTGTTTCATCTCGCGGTAGTCGTGTTCGATGCGCCAGCGGAGCTTGGCCAGGCGGACCAGGGTGGTCAGCGCGGTGTCGGCGGGCAGGTCGGACAGCCAGAACTGAACGGGCTCGCTCTGGCCGGCCGGCCACTCGGCCAGGAGCCAGCACTCGGGCAGTTCCGGGCCGTCGGCCGCCTGGCGGGCCTCGCGGCCGGCGGGCCGGATCCGCAGGGCCACGAACCGCGAGTACATCCGTTTGAAGCCGCTGCGGCCGGTGCCGGGCCGGGAGCCCTCACGCCATTGGACCGGCTTCGCTGACTTCCGGCCCGCCGCGATGACCAGCTGTTTCACCGACCGAGGCTTGTCCGGGTACTTCGCCACCGGCCGGCGTCCGATGCCGCAATAGGGTTCAATGGCCGGCACGACTTCGCCGGGCTGGGCCGAGAGGGTGGTGGAGATCCCCACCATGTAGTTGAGGCCCCGGGCCTGCAGGCCGTGCCGGAAGGCGGCTGCGTCTCCGTAACCGGCGTCCGCAATGGCCACCGGCACCTCGATGCCCCAGGAGCGGGTCTCGTCGAGCATGTCGAGTGCGAGCTGCCATTTCTCCACGTGCCCGATGTCGTCGGGGATGCCGCAGGCTGTGCGGCGGGCGACCTTGTCCGGGTCCGCCTTCACGGATCCGGGCGCCCACGTCTCGGGCAGGAACAGCCGCCAGTCCACCGCCGCCGAGGCATGATCCGAGGCCAGGTGCAGCGAGACTCCCACCTGGCAGTTGGTGACCTTGCCCGCGGTGCCGGTGTACTGCCGCGACACACACGCCGAGGCATTGCCGTCCTTGAGGAAGCCGGTGTCATCGAAGACCAGCACGGTGGGCCGGATCTCCCTTTCCATCTTCCAGGCCAGCCGGGCCCGGATATGGGACGGATCCCACGGGCTGGTGGTCACGAAGTGGGCCAGGGCCTGCCGGTTTCCGTCCTCCCCGAGCCGGGCAGCCATCGGCTCGACCGACTTGCGCTGCCCGTCAGTGAGCAGGCCCCGCAGGTAGACCTGCCCCCACCGACGCTGATCCTTACGCGCGAACGGCTCGAAAACCTCCTCCGCGAAGTCCTCCAACGCACCACGCACAGCCGCAATCTCGTCCGGAGTCACGCCCTCTCAACGCAACACCGAACCAGAAGGACACGCTCAACCACACCCGACCTGACCAAGCCCTACTAG
>NZ_JBEPDM010000136.1:0-1458 GCF_040300305.1 Streptomyces sp. NPDC000410 | reverse complement strand
CGGGACCTGAACAAGTGGGCCGCCGAGGCGCGGGCCGGGAAGATGGAGACCAGCGAACTCACCGCCGTCGACAAGCTGATGCTCGCCGACGCCGGTGTCGCGGGTGCCGACGCCGAGCTGAACGAGATCCTCACGCCCAGCGACCTGGAGCGCGCGTCGACGCGTATGGACAAGCTGAGTCTCGATGACGAGCAGGCCATGGAGCGGATGCTGGCGAAGGCGGAGACCCCACAGGAGCGTGCCTACCTGATGAAGGCACTGGCCGCCGGTCACAGCGTCGACGAGATCGCGAAGTTCCAGGACAAGATCCACGGCAAGGACCCCGACTGGATGCGCCGGCACCTCACTCCGGTGGTCACCGCCGCGGACAGCATGAACGACGAAGGCGTGGCGCCGAACGGCGCGAACAACAACACGGACTCCGTCACGTTCCGGGGCCAGGGGTGGACCCAGGGCGGCGACGGCTCCGAGGGCACCTGCGTGGCCTCGTCCACCGTCACGGCCCGCGCCATGGTCGACCCCGTGTACGCGCTCCAGCTCACCGGCGGCCCCGACGGGCAGCAGGACGACGCCGCCGCCTTCAGGCAGCGCCTGGTGGCCGAACAGCACCGTCTGCACACCGAAGGTGGCGGCGGCAAGAACTGGAACGGCATGGGGTGGGAGGGGAAGGAACGGATCCTCGACGCCTCCGTCGGCAAGGCCACCGGCACCGACTACGAGCGCCGGGAACTGAACAGCGCCGACGATCGCAGGGCGGTCCTTACCGAAGTGGAGAAGTCGGTGGCGGAGGGCCGCCCGGTGCCGTTCGGCGTCAAGGGCAAGGACGGCGGCCACGCGATGACCATCATCGCCCAGGAGGGTGACATGCTTCAGGTGTACAACCCCTGGGGCACGACCACCTGGGTCAGCGAGGACGACTTCATCAACGGCCGGATGGGCAAGGCTTCAGACAGTGATCTCCCCGATGCGTATCATTTGCATCTTCCGCGGTAGCAGGGGCGGTGCCGCGATCGCGGCGGCCGCGCTTCTCGCTCTCGCCACGGGCTGCGGCCCGGGCACCGACGAACCGGCCGGCGGCTCCACGAGCCATCCCACGAGCACCGCGAGCCGCCCGGTGAACGACACCAGCATCACCGCCGAGCCGGGCGAGCGCTTCACGCTCACCGTCGACCAGAACGCCTCCACCCGCGAGTACTGGTACCTGGTCGACCCCGAGCCCGATAGCTCCGTGCTGGTCAGCCGCGGCCAGGAGTACGCGTCGGACTCCGGCGACGAGCCGGTGGCCGGTGCCGGCGGCCGGCTCACCTTCACCTTCGAGGCCAAGGGCAAGGGGACCACCCGGTTCACGCTGCTGCACTGCACCTTCACCACCTGCCAGGGCAACACCTCCACCCTGCCCCCCGCGACGACCGGCCCCTCCGCCACCCCGACCACGGGGGCGACCGCCCCTTCCCAGGA
>NZ_JBEPDM010000135.1:0-1463 GCF_040300305.1 Streptomyces sp. NPDC000410 | reverse complement strand
CCCCATTACCTTCTTGGTGGTCCCGCAATGGGGCGCCCGGCCTCCGGAGTTGGCATGACTTTCTCCCCCTGTCGAACGCATGGCCTGGGGGGTGGTGTCACCAGCTCCGGAGGCATCGACAGACCGCTGATTAGGGGCATGACCACCGGCTTCTTTGCAGGTCGGGAGGCTCTTCGTAATGTGGATGTGGCGATCGGTGCCGTGGGACGGCCGGGCGAGGACGACCGGAGGAAGCACGTGATCGACGTCAGCGACATCGGCGTCTTCCTCGGCCTGGACGTCGGCAAGGGCGAACACCACGCCACCGCCGTCACCCCGGCCGGGAAGAAGGCCTTCGACAAGCGGCTGCCCAACAGCGAACCCAAGCTCCGCGAGGTGTTCGGCAAGCTGCAGGCCAAGCACGGCACCGTACTCGTCGTGGTCGACCAGCCGGCCTCCATCGGAGCCCTGCCCCTGGCAGTCGCCCGTGATTTGGGCTGCCCGGTTGCCTATCTGCCCGGCCTGACAATGCGGCGGATCGCCGATCTGTATCCCGGTGAGGCCAAGACCGATGCCCGCGACGCGTTCGTCATAGCCGACGCCGCCCGCGTCATGCCTCACACACTCCGCTCGGTCGGTCTCGAGGACGAAACCATCGCCGAGCTGGAGATGATCGTGGGCTTCGACGACGACCTGGCCGGCGAAGCCACCCGCATCAGCAACCGCCTGCGGGGCCTGCTGACTCAGATCCATCCATCGCTGGAGCGGGTCCTCGGTCCGCGAGTGCAGCATCCAGCGGTGCTCAGGCTCCTCGACCAGTTCGGCTCGCCCGCCCAGATCCGCAAGGCCGGACGACGCCGGCTCGTGACACTGCTGCGGCCGAAGGCACCGCGGATGGCCGAACGGCTGGTCGAGGACATCTTCACCGCACTGGACGAGCAGACCGTCGTCGTCCCGGGCACGGACGCGGCCGCACTGATCGTTCCCAGCCTCGCCACCTCGCTCCAGGCAGTGCTTGACCAGCGGAAACTCCTCGCTTCGAGGATCGAGGAACTGCTGGAGGCACACCCTCTTTCCAAGGTCCTGACGTCCATGCCGGGGATCGGCGTCAGGACCGGAGCACGGATCCTCATCGACGTCGGCGACGGATCCAGCTTCCCGTCCGCCGCCCACCTCGCCGCCTATGCCGGGCTGGCCCCGGCGACCCGCAGTTCGGGCTCCTCGATCCGCGGCGAACAACCCTCCAGACGCGGAAACAAGCAGCTCAAACGGGCCTTCTTCCTCTCCGCGTTCGCGGCCCTGGCCGACCCCGTCTCCCGGGCCTACTACGACAAGAAGATCAGCCAGGGCAAACACCACACCCAAGCCCTCCTCTGCCTCGCAAGACGACGAGCCGACGTCCTCTTCGCCATGCTCCGCGACGGCACCTTCTACGACCCCCAACCCGCCCCCACGGGTTGACCAAACCCATAGGGGCACCCCCC
>NZ_JBEPDM010000134.1:0-1484 GCF_040300305.1 Streptomyces sp. NPDC000410 | reverse complement strand
GGATTCCCAATGGAGTTGTCAACCCCTTGCGGTGACTCGCTGTGAGCGGGTCAGGCGAGCGCGACAGGGCTTGGCGGCGCCGTGATCTCGAAGGGGCGGCCGTCGCGTATGAGAGCCCACAGGACGTTCAGGCGGCGTCGCGCGAGGGCGATGATCGCCTGCTTGTGGCCCTTGCCCTCGGCTCTCTTGCGCTCGTAGAAGGCTCTGGAGACGGGGCAGGAGCGGGAGGCGACCATGGCGGACATGTAGAAGACCCGCAGCAGGCGGCGGCAGTAGCGTCGTGGTCGGCGCATGTTGCCGCTGATGCGCCCGGAGTCCTTGGGGACGGGGGCGAGGCCGGCGACGCCTGCCAGGCGGTCGGAGCTGCCAAAGACGCTCAGGTCGCCGCCGGTGTGGGCGATGAACTCGGCGCCCAGGACAGGGCCGATGCCGGGCATGCTGAGGATGACCTCGGCGTGCGGGTGGTCGTGAAACCGGCCCTCGATCAGGGCGTCGGTCTCGGCGATCTCCTCATCGAGGGTCATCACCTCCCTTGCGAGCTTGGCCACCATGGCGGCGGCCAGCTTCTCCCCGGTGACGGCGGTGTGCTGGGCCTCGGCGGCCTCCACCGCGGTGGCGGCGACGAGCTGGTAGTTCCGGGCCTTGCGGTTCTTCAACCAGGTCGCGAGCCGGTTCTTGCCGACTCGCCGGAGAGCGGCTGGCGTCTGGTACTGGGTCAGCAGTACCAGGGCCGCCTTGGACGTCTTGTAGTCGAAGGCGCGTTCCAGGGCGGGAAAGTACTCCAGCATCTGGGCCCGAAGCCGGTTGATCGTCCTGGTGCGGTCGGCGGCCAGGTCCAGGCGGCGCGAAGTGAGGATGCGCAGGTCGACGGCGATGTCGTCGCCGCAGTGCATCGTCTGCAAGTCGCGGCGCATGCGAGCTTGGTCCGCAATGACGAAGGCGTCCTTCGCGTCCGTCTTCCCGTCGCCCCGGTAGGAGCCGGAAGCGTGGTGGACGGTGCGGCCCGGGATGTAGAGGACCCGCTGACCATTGTCGGTCAGCAGCGCGATCATCAGCGCAGCACCGCCGGAGTTGAGATCGATCGCCCAGGTCACCGGCTCCCCGCCGCTCAACGCCATTACATCGCTGATCAGTTGGAGCAGTGCGGTCTCGTCATTGGCCACCCGTCGCGACAGCTTTCGCTTGCCGTCGCTGTCGATCACCACGCAGTGGTGTTCGGCCTTGCCCGCGTCCGTTCCGGCCCACAGTTCGGGCACGGTCACCTCCGAAGTCGTACCAGTTCAGAGCCCAGCAGACGACCTCGCCAGCGTGTCCTTACCAAGCGATCCTGTCGCGCATCCCAATGAGTGGTCGAGTCGTCGCGAGACGCCGAGCGGCCAATCCTTTCAAGCCACCACTGGGCTGGAACCCCACAGCCACACCCGGCATCCCTGGGTCTCCCGATCCTACGAGTGACCGGAAACAACCCACCAACAACGTAAGGA
>NZ_JBEPDM010000133.1:0-1529 GCF_040300305.1 Streptomyces sp. NPDC000410 | reverse complement strand
CGCTTCACCTTTCACACGGCAGGCACGAAACCAGTGCCCAGGTCAGAGGAGTCCGCACGGTGATAGACCTTGAGCTGAAGGTCAACCAGGTCTGGCATCAGGACGTTCGCCCCTTGGTAGCCGAGGCTTATCGCTGCTACACGACCGGGTCGGCGCGCGCGTGCATTGTCCTGACGTGGACCGCGGTGTGCGCAGACCTGATCCACAAGCTGGACCAGTTGGCGGAGGACGGCGAGGGCGAAGCCAAGCAGCTCGTGCAGAGAGTCGTCGGTGCCCAGGAGAAGGTGGACGGTGGGGCCGTTCGCACGATGCAGGACATGGAGAACTCGCTTTTGGATCTAGCCGAGAAGCTCGAGCTGGTCGACTTCGTGCAGAAGCGTGAGCTGGAGCGACTGAAAGAAGATCGCAACCTGGCGGACCACCCCTCTCTGCGTCCGATGGGCGAGCTGTTCACCCCCACGATCGAGTACGCCCGGGCCCACTTGGCCTCCGCGGTCGAGGCGCTGCTGATTCATCCGCCGAGCCAGGGACGAAAGGCCCTCGAGCGCTTTTGCGAGCACGTGGGGGAGCCTGCCTTCGTCGGGACAGCTGACCTGGTCACGCAGAACTTCTTCGATCGGGTGAAGTCGGGAACCCGCCGGAGCATCGTGTCGCTCGCGGCGAAGCACGCCCTGTTGGAGCTTGAGGTTCCCGACCAGCCGCTCAGCAAGGTGGTGATGGCCGACCGCTACGCCACGTGTCTGCGGGCGTTCGCCGAGCGGGACCGCTCCGTGGTCCAGCAGGCAATCTCCGCCCAGATCGGCCGGCTCGCGCAGCAGCCCGCCGACAGGCAGCTCAGGGCCCTGGTCCGGCTTGGGGACCTCGACGTCGTGTGGGACAAGATCGACGGTCCCATGCGCACGCAGATCAACGCCTATGTGCAGCAGATTCCCGTACCGGACGTGTATCAGCCGCTGGCCGCGGACCAGATCGGCGCCCTGGGGCTCGTGGAGCTGGAGAAGATCCGAACGACGCTTCCCGCGCTGGAGGAGAAGTTCAAGAGCCTGTCGTTCGTCCAGCAGGCCACCGTCATCGCGCAGCGTCCCGGACCCTATGTCGCCGGATACGTCGCGGACATCCTCAAGAAGGCCGGCAGCTTCCGGATGGCCGAGACCGTGGCCCACAACACCGTGCCGGGCTGCGCACCTTTCTTCACTTCCGAACAGCTGGGCAAGGTCCTGGGTGCTTGGGCCGAGAACATCGAGTGCCGGGAGGCCGTGGGGATGCTGGAGCTTGCGGTGACATTCTACTCGACCGCCCCTGCGCCGCTTCGCAACGACGGAGCCTGGCGAACGTTCCTCGACCGCGTGCGCGAGCTGGAAGAGGAGGAGAGCTACTTCCGGTACACGGAGCTGGAGGCGGCCATCGAGGCGGGGAAGAAGGCGTCATGACACCACTGGGCCCTCCCCCAGGCTGGCTCCTGCCGATACCGTAGGGGCATGGCCAGGGAAATCCGTATCGAGGTCGACGACGAGACCTACGAGCAGCTG
>NZ_JBEPDM010000131.1:0-1654 GCF_040300305.1 Streptomyces sp. NPDC000410 | reverse complement strand
GCACGCGTCGTCGGCGTGGTCTCGGATACATGAAGGCGATCTCCAGGAGGTTTCTCGGTCGGCCCCTTGGCACGCGCCGGACAAGGAACGGGCGCACGGGGACAGTGGGACGTGTTCGCGGACCGGCACCAGCGGAGCGGACATCGTGCCGGCCGGACCTCCGGACCCTGTGGGGTTCACGCGGTCCGAACCGCTGTGCCGGGCAATGGTTTCGTGTGTGGTGCCGAACTCGATTCATTCGACGACAAGCACGACACCCTCAGCACCCCACGGCGTGGGCAGCGGGTGGCTCCGGAGGTGAGTCTTGCGCTGTGTGATCATCCTTTCCAGGGTCTGTGAGTGCAGATAATTGGGCCGACCCGGTTGCTGCCGGGGCGCAGCCCGAGTGTGGAAGGTGCCGAATGAAGCTGTCGGCCGGTGACCGAGGCCGCCTCAAGGAGATCCTTCAGGCGCGCCGAGCCGCGATCGACCCCCTCAGGATGGGGTTCGCCAAGCGAGGGCCTGGTCCGGGCCGGCGGGCTGCCGGTCTGAGTCAGGAGCAGATGGACGTGCTGCTCACGCGCACCCCGGGCACGTACAACCGGTTCGAGAACGGTCAGCTCGCCGGCCCCGGTGCCGATCTCCTCACCGCAGTCGCGAGGACGCTGCGGCTGGACGAGCAGGAGTGGGCGTTCCTGTGGCTGATCACCCGCAAGGAGAACCCGCCTCATGCCCTGCACGGCAGCTCGGGGACGTCCATAGCCGGAGGAGCGTGGCAGCGGGTCGTCGACCAGATCAGCGGCGCGTTGGCGTACGTCAACGACGCCGAATGGAACGTCGTCGTTCACAACGAGGACTACCGACGCCTCTTCCCACGCGGGCAAGCCCCCGCCAACATCATGCGCTGGATGCTCCTGGACCCCGAGGCCCGCACCGACGTCCTGATGCAGTGGGAGACCCACTGGGCGCCGGCCATGATGCCCCACCTGAAGCACAGCGTGGAGCTACGCCCGGAGAATCCGGCGCTCGGTCGTCTTGCGTACGACGTCCTCAACGACCCCGTGGCCGGCCCGCTCTACCGAGAGCATGCTGCGGCCCCCATCCCCTTCTTCGACGGTTCCGAGCTCCCCATCCGGCACGCCATTCACGGCCCCGGCCGGATCACGACCTGCCTCGCCGAACCCGTCACAGCCCCCGGCGCCCGCATCAACCTCAGCTTCTACACGCTCGAAGACTCACTGACCGATCGGAGGCCTGTACGTGACGAGCCACTCATCCTCCGAGCGTGACACCCGGGGGACCAGCCCCGCCGGTGGAAGCAGAATTGCCGTGCTTCTGGAGGAGAGCCCTCTTTCCGCCATCTTGTGGACGACCCGCTCCGAGGAGTCGAACTGCCGGTCCTCGTCGTGGGGAAGCCCGATGTGAGGTGATGGGGCGGGAGGAACGTTCTGATTGAGTGCTCGGTGGGCGCGCTCCCCGCCCATGGCACTGGCCCCGCGCCGTGCGAAGTACGCAGGGCCGCCTGGCAACCACACCGACCGTACTGGGCGGTGAACACCCGCTCCCAGGGGGCGGTCCAGGGCCTAGTAGGGCTTGGTCAGGTCGGGGCGAGTGTGGGTATGTCGCGGTGGCAGGTGGGACAGGCGCCGGCCCAGGTAGCGAGGAGGGTCTGTAG
>NZ_JBEPDM010000130.1:0-1680 GCF_040300305.1 Streptomyces sp. NPDC000410 | reverse complement strand
ACCGCGGCCAGCTCCTCAGGCGTCACACCCGATCAACGGAACAACCGATCATCCAGACACGCCACCGACGGATGAACCTGACCAAGCCCTACTAGGGTTTGTCCCGTAAATGATCTCTGACTGGTGTAAACGAAGTCGGTGATCAATCCGACCGCTCGCCTATCCGGCGAGGTTGAGGTTGTGTAGGCGGGCGATGCCGAGCATGGCGTAGTGGACGCCGTCACCCTTGAGGCGGCAGTCGCGGAGGATCTTCCCGGTCTTCATCCGGGCGAATACGTGCTCGACGCGTGCTCGGACCCGCTTGTGGGACGTGTTGTGGGCCTGTTTCCAGTCGGGCAGTTCTTCGCCTTTGCGGCGGCGGTGAGGCATGACAAGCCCTGTGCCCGGATAGCCACCGTCGGCGATCGTCATGGTCGTGCCGACGGCGGCCTTCGCGCCGGACTCCTCCCATGCCTGGCAGTCGTTGCGGTTACCGGGAAGGGGCCGGCCGATCACCACGACGAGTCGGGTATCGGCGTCGATGACGACCTGGTGGTTGGTGGAGTACCGGTAGTTCTTGGACTGCTCAGCGATGGTGTGGTCGCGGGTGGGCACCAGGGTGCCGTCGACGATAAGCACGGTGTCCTTGCTGAACCGCCGACGAGGCCGCAGGGCAAGCGTGGGACCGAGGTGGTCGATGATCCGGTCGGCCGCGGATTTCGAGATGCCGAAGAGCGGCGCGAGTTGGCGCATCGTCAGATTCGTGCGCCAGTAGGCCGACACGAGCAGTACCCGGTCCTCCAGCAGAAGGGACCACGGCCGGCCCTTGCGGACCGGATCCGCACCTTCGCGGCGCAGCGCGGTCACCAGCTTCTTGAAGGGACGCGGGCTCAGCCCGCTGAACGGGGCTATCCAAGACGACTCCGACGCCGTGATCACACCAGCCACCACAAGATCGTTCCATGATGCCCGGCACAACATCGCGAATGTTCCATTCTCCATCTCACGCCCCGCGCAGGCCACGCCGAATCCTGTAGCAACGCCCACATTCAGTCTCTACATTCAGCGCATGGCTACCGAGGACGAGCACCCACGTCACCCCGACATCGCCGCGATGCTCACCAACCAGACGAGCGCGTGCAAGGCAGCACGCGCCGCCATCGCCGCTGGTGGCGAGGTACAGGTCTCGGAGGGGGAGGTGCCCCAGTGGATGGTCGCCGGTATTGCCGCAACCAGGTTGAGACGGTCGTTGAAGCGCGGCTGGCCGACGACCCTCGGCCTCGACGAGAGCGTTGAGATCCTCGCGCGGCACCGTGGTGAGCAGCTGCGCGCTGGGAGCATCCTCTCAGCAGACCGGTCCTGGCTCTTCAATCTGTACTTCGACGCAACCGGGACCGAGCTCTTGGCGTGCAGCGGTGTCAAACGCCCTCCGCAACCCAGCACGAAGGGCTCGTGCGAGTCCTGAGCTGAACCGCATCCGCATCACCGAACGTCTCCCCGACCGCAGCCGCCACTACCTGCAGAACCTCAGCTTCGAGGAGCAGGTCTCGGAGGCAGGCAATGCCGAAAAATCTCAACTGCGGCCAGGTATTACGGGACAAGTCTTAGAAGCCGTATCTCAACCGAACGTGATCCGTTGATTTCTGCTGGTCAGGCATGGTCTAGCTCGGGGTGAGGGAGGCATGCGGCGTCTTGTGTTCG
>NZ_JBEPDM010000129.1:0-1714 GCF_040300305.1 Streptomyces sp. NPDC000410 | reverse complement strand
CCCCGGCTCACGGTGGTGAGCAGGTCGGTGTGTGGAAGCTACGGCGCGGAATCTTGTGGCCCAATCAGAGGTGCCGTACGGCACCGCCGCCCCCGCGCGAACCCTCCCCCGCCGCCTGTGGCCCACCAGCGAAAGGAACGGCCCCTCATGGCCAAGGACGGATTCACCGACCCGCGCATCGTTCCGCATGAGTCGGATCAGGAACGCGACGCGCGTGAGCGGCTCACGAAGCTCCTCGTCGACAGCCCCATCCCGCCGAAGTACCTGATCGACAACCTGCCCGTCTATCTGCGCCGCCACCAGCTCGCCGACCTGCTCTCCATGGACGCGCTGTACCGCATGCTGCCCGGGATCCCGGGCGTCATCATGGAGTTCGGTGTGCTGCACGGCCGTCATCTGGCCACGCTCACGGCCCTGCGCAGCATCTACGAGCCGTACAACTCGCTGCGGCGCATCATCGGCTTCGACACCTTCACCGGCTTCCCCGACGACATCGACGACGTGGACAAGGTCAGCACCAGCGCCGTCCCCGGGCGTTTCGCGGTGCCGGAGAACGAGGTCGCCCATCTGCGCGAGGTCCTGGCGGCCCATGAGGCCTGCGAGCCCTTCGGGCACACCCAGCGCTCCTTCGTCGTCCAGGGCGACGTGCGCGAGACCGTTCCGCGGTACCTGGAGGAGAACCCGGAGACGGTCATCGCCATGGCCTACTTCGACCTGGATCTCCACCAGCCGACCAAGGAGCTCCTCACGGCGATCCGGCCGCACCTGACCAAGGGGAGCATCCTCGCGTTCGACGAGCTGGCCCACCCCAAGTGGCCCGGTGAGACCACGGCGCTGCGCGAGGTCTTCGGCCTCGACCGCGCGCCTCTGCGCCAGTTGCCCGGCCGTGAGCCGCCGGTCATCTACATGAAGTGGGGCGAGTGACCGGATCGCCGGCAGCTGCGATGACGACGCGACAGACCGGCGCGAGCGCGCCCACGGCCGTACGGGAACTCGCCATCAAGGGCGCCTTCGAGTTCACCCCCACGGTGTTCCCCGATCCTCGCGGCCTGTTCGTGACCACGTATCAGCAACCCGTGTTCGCCGGGGCGACCGGGCACGCCTTCCCCGTCTTCCAGACCTGCCAGAGCCACTCGCGCCGTGGTGTGGTGCGCGGAGTGCACTTCACCTCGACGCCACCGGGCATGGCCAAGCACGTCTACTGCGGGCGGGGCCGGGCGCTCGACTTCGTCGTCGACCTGCGGGTGGGGTCGCCCACCTTCGGCCGGTGGGACACGGTCCAGCTCGACGGGGAGCACTTCCGCTCCACGTATCTGCCGGTCGGCGTGGGCCATGTGTTCGTCGCGCTCGAGGACGACACCACGATGGTGTACCTCATGTCCGGGCCGTACGTGGCGGAGAACGAGCTCGCCGTCTCCCCGCTCGACCCGGCACTCGGGCTGCCCGTCACGCTCGACGGCGCCCCGCCCATCCTGTCCGAGCGCGACGTCGCGGCCCCGACTCTGGCCGAGGCGCTGGAGGCGGGCATCCTGCCGGACTACGAGGCGTGCCTCGCGCTGGAGGCGGCGCTGTAGCGGCCCGTCGCCGGGGACGGCCGCAGGCCCCCGCGCCCTGGGGGCGGGGGCCTGCGGGGGTGCGTCAGTAGCGGTAGTGGTCGGGCTTGTACGGGCCCTCGACCTCGACGCCGATGTAGGCGGCCTGCTCGGGGCGGAGC
>NZ_JBEPDM010000128.1:0-1793 GCF_040300305.1 Streptomyces sp. NPDC000410 | reverse complement strand
GGACGCTGTTGGTTAATGCGGGTTGTGTTGCTTCGCCCCGTCGAGTTGCTCGGCGGGGTGAAGCCTTGCGAAGTGGCTGGTGCGGGTGCGGGCCCTGGGTGTGCCGGTGAGGTGGGCGTCGATGCGGGCGAGGTTGATCGCAGCGCCGGTGAGCTGATGCTGGAGGCTGGTCTTAGCGAGGCCCCGGTAACGGGATCTGCGCAGGTCACAGCGTTGGACTCCCTGGGCGATGGTGCCTTCGACGCCGGCACGAATCTTGTACCTCTCCTTCCACTTGTCGGTTCGCTGAAGGGTCCTGGCCTGCTGAAGGGCTTCGTACTCGGCTTTGGTCCGCAGGGTGAGCTCGCGGAAGCGGCGGTTGGTTGCGCCAAGGCAATCGGCTCGCGTGGTGCAGGTGCGGCAGTCGTTGGTGGGGAACTGCACGCGGATCACGGGGAGCCCGGTCTGGGAGCGAGCGTTTCGCCAGCTTGTGGTCGTCTTGCCGTTGGGGCAGGTCACCTTCCGTTGGTCCCAGTCGATGGTGAAGGCGTCCTGGCCAAAGGGGGCCTCGCCCCGGGACTGAGGTGAGGTGACGGATTTGAGGGGGCCGTGCAGCGCGATGCCGTGCTCCTGGAGGGCTGTGGCCAGCGCGGGAGCGTTGGCGTATCCGGCATCCACCCAGTGCTCTTCGGGCAGCAGGCCGCGTTCGGCAAGGGCGTTGTGGACGATGGCGGCCATCCGGTCGTCGGACACCGCTCCGGTGGTGGTGACCACATTGGTGACCAGGTGCACGGCATCCGGCTCGCAGGTCTCGGTCAGGTGGACCTTGTAGCCGTCCCAGAGGTTGTCGTTCTTCCGGCCGCAGCGTGCCTCGACGTCATAGGGGCTGACCAGGCGCAGTGCGCCTGGCGGCCGGTCTTTTGGGGCCCTGCGGGCCACCTCGCCCTCCACCAGGTGGAAGTGCTGGACCCAGATCTTCCGCAGGATCTCCACCTCCGGCAGCACACGCAGCCGGTCGGCCTCATCCGCGTCGGCCACGGCCGCCAGCAGTCGCATCCCGTCAGCTCCGACCCGCAGGCCGGCCTCGTCCCTCTTGGAACGGGCCTGGGGGAAGCGAGAGTCCTCGGCCCGGGTTGCGTAGTGGCGGAACCAGTCCGGCTCGGCCACCCCGACCAGCCAGTCAGGGGCTGCCACGGCAAGCGCGTTCAGCGCGGACCGCAGGGTCTCCGTGACCTGCTCCAGCCAGTTCAGCTCACGTGTTGCGGCGTGCACATGAGTGGAGTCGGTCCTGGCCCGGCCACCAGTCTTGAGCAGCCCACGCTCCCTGGCCGCAGCCAAGATCCCGTCCAGGACCTGCCGCCCGGCCTCTGCCGCGATCAGGCGGTCCCGGAACTCCGACAGCACGGAGTAGTCGAACCCCGGATCATCGAGTTCCAGCCCGAGTGCGTACTTGACGTCGATCCTCGCCCGCACCGCCTCGGCGGCCTGCCGATCGGTCAGCCCCTCCACGAACTGCCACACCAGCACGAACGCGAGCCGGCCCGGCGACCACGCAGGCTTGCCCCGCGAGGGAAACAGGCCCGCGAACTCTTCGTCCCGGAACAGGACCCCCAGCTCGTCCCGGACCCGGATCGCCAGGCTCCCCTTCGGGAAAGCCGCCCGGGCCACCCGTACCGTCTCCGCCGGAATCTCTCCCGGTTCCATCGGCTGCAACGACATCGATACCCGCCCCACACGACAACGCCGGTCTCCACGAGCACAACCAGATCGTGGAGACCGACGTCACGCTCGACCCGGATTAACCAACAGCGTCC
>NZ_JBEPDM010000127.1:0-1842 GCF_040300305.1 Streptomyces sp. NPDC000410 | reverse complement strand
CACCGCCGACACCTCAGCCACCGTGTCATTCCACTCCACCAACACCCGACGCCGCTCCACCTCACCCAACACATCCACCGCACCCACCCGCACCAGCGGATCAGCAGTCACCGCATCCACCACCAACGCCAAACGCTCAGCCAACCGCCCAGCACTCTCAACATCGAACAGATCCGCCGCAACAATCACCACACCCCGCAGCCCCGCCGGCCTCCCCTCCGCGTCGAACACCTCCCCCACGCTCACATCCAGGTCGAACTTCGCGACCGATTCCCCGACCGGCATCGCCCCAGCACGCGTTCCCGGCAGATCCACCGCCGCCTCGGCGTTGTTCTGCACGGTGAGCATCACCTGGAAGAGCGGATGCCGCGACAGCGAGCGCGTCGGGGCGAGCTCCTCCACCAGGCGCTCGAACGGCACATCCTGATGCGCGAACGCCGAGAGACCGGTCTCACGCACGCGCGCCAGCAACTCACGGAACGTGGGATCGCCCGACAGATCGGTCCTCAGGACCAAGGTGTTGATGAAGAACCCGACCAGGTCGTCCAGCGCCTCATCGGTACGACCGGCGACCGCCGACCCGATCGGAATGTCGTTCCCCGCACCCAGCCGGGACAGCAGCACCGCGAGCGCGGCCTGCAACACCATGAACACCGTCACGCCCTCGGCACGCGCCATCTCCGCCAGCCGCGCGTGGACCTCTGCCGGAATGTCGAATCGGGCTTCGTGGCCTCGATAGCCGGCCACCGCCGGGCGCGGCCGGTCGAACGGCAGCTCCAGCTCCTCAGGCACTCCGGCCAATGCCTGGCGCCAGTAGCTGACTTGACGAGACAGGAGACCTTCCGGGTCGTCCTCGGCACCCAGCAGCTCACGCTGCCACAGCGCGTAGTCGGCGTACTGCACCGGCAACGGCTCCCACTGCGGAGTCCGGCCCGCGGACCGCGCCGCGTATGCGACAGATACGTCCCGGGCGAGCGGGCCCGTGGACCAGCCGTCGCCTGCGATGTGGTGCACGACCACGACCAGCACATGCTCGTCCGGTCCGGCCGTGAACAACCAGGCCCGGAACGGCACTTCTGCGGCAAGGTCGAAGGCATACCCCTGCGCAGCGGCGACCGCGCCAGCCAGCTCCTCCGGCGCCACCTCCACCGTCCGCAGCTCCCACTCCAGGTTCTGGGCGGCCACAACACGCTGATACGGCTCACCGTCAGCCACCGCGAACACCGTCCGCAGCACCTCGTGCCTGCCCATGACGTCCCGCAGCGCCGCATCCAGTGCCGACCGGTTCACCTGGCCGGTCAGTCGTACCGCGACCGGGATGTTGTACGTCGCGCTCGGGCCTTCCAGCTGGCCGAGGAACCACAGGCGGCGCTGCGCGAACGACAGCGGCACCCGCTCCGGGCGAACCGCGGCCGCCGCCAGGGCGGTCCGGGCCTCGTTCGCCTGAGCCAGTCGGGCTGCGAGCCCGGCGACCGTCGGCGTCTCGAACAACGCACGGATCTCGACCTCGACACCGAGCACCGCCCGGATCCGGCTCACCAACCGCACCGCCAACAGCGACTGCCCACCCAGCGCGAAGAAGTCGTCATCAACACCGACGCTCTCCAGGCCCAACACCTGAGCGAAGGCCCCGCACAGCAACTCCTCCTGCGCGTTGGCCGGCCCTCGGCCCTCGCCTGCCTCGTACGCGGGGACAGGGAGCGCCTTGCGGTCGAGCTTCCCGTTCCGTGTCAGCGGCAGCTCGTCCAGGACCACGACTGCCGACGGCACCATGTACTCCGGCAGGCGCGCCGCCACGAACTCCCGCAACACCCCCGACACCTCGCCCCGAACAACACCGGC
>NZ_JBEPDM010000126.1:0-1878 GCF_040300305.1 Streptomyces sp. NPDC000410 | reverse complement strand
TGCGGGAAGCTCGGCGGTGAACATGGCACGTTGGCACAGGAGTTGGCGGAGCTGACGGGTCTGGGTGTGGTGACTCCGTCGGGTGTGGTGTCCGGCTTGGAGCCGTTCACGGGTCAGTTCCTGTCGACGCAGACGCATGTGATGACTGACGGGAAGATCCGGCCGGCGTCGTCAGTCGAGGTGAAGCCGTGGACACTGCACCGCAAGGAGCTCGCCCCGCAGCCGCTGAGGAACGATCTGGTCGAATCGCTGCGCGAGCTGAACCTGAAGCCGGAGGCTGCCAAGCAGCCGTTCAAGAGCGCCGACCACAACCAGATCATCAACTTCGCCAAGACCGAAGCCGCCACCGACTCCTCGGTGGAACCCTCGCTCAACGAGCCGGGTAACGACCGACAGGATGGCCTTGCGCCTGAGTTGATCAAGGAGGAGTTCGTCAAGAACACCGTGGGCGACATGCACGCCTTCCGGCGTGACCTCGGTGGGATGGAGCACGAGGCGAAGAAGAAGCTGCAGGGTGCGCTGAGCTCGGGCAAGGTGAAGCCGGAGGACATCGAGAAGGTCGCACGGGAGCTCTCACAGGAGTTCGGCCAGAACCTGACGTCCCACGAGCAACTCCAGATGGCCTGGGTAGCGGCTGACATCTGGGACCGTAAGGACCTCGCAGCGGCCGATCTCTACGTCGCGACCATGGCAGACGGCCTGACGGCACTGAAGACGTGGACGCATGAGTTCTCCGATCGGGTCGGGGAGGCGTACGACATGCTGGCGGAGCACAATCCGTCGGCGTTCAAGTACGAGAGCCGGGAGCAGATTCGATCCAAGCTTCTGAAGCTGGCGTCGTCCCGCCTGAACAACCGGTACTTGAGGGCCGCGCACGCGATCGCGCTAGCCAAGAGCTGGGAGCCGTCGACAGTGGACGTGGGCTCGGCAGGCATGGACAAGTTCTTCCGCTGGACAGCGACACCAAAGGGCGATGCCGCCCTGATAGGCCTCTACCCCCAGGATCTGGCGCGGACGTATCGGAGGCACGACGCTGGAAGCACAGGGACCTGGCGCTACTTCCAGGGCCCGGCGAAGGACGGCCCGAGTGGAGAGCTCGGGAAGTACATCGGTGATGCGCAGGCGCTGCCGTGGGCGGGTGATCTGACCCTCTACGCGACGTCTCATGGCAGCCCCCGTGCTTTCGGGCCATCTTTGGCCGAACCAGCACTTGGCACGAATGGCGACGGCCAGGTCTACGTGTCGCCGAAGCACTACGCGGAACTGATCGCGGCGGATCCGGTCTTCTTGAAGACGCTGGACCGGGCCGTGATGGACGAGACCTCTCGTGCGGGGGGCAAGGAGGGCCGTTCGTTCTCGGTGGTGCTTGATTCTTGCGAGGTCCTGCGGGAGGTCGGGCAGGTCCGTTTTTCGGCGGAGGTGGTTGCTTCGCATCTGGCCGAGCGTGTGGCGGTGATGCGGGGGAAGGCGTTCGAGGCCCAGGCGCGGGTGCTTGCGAAGGCGGTCGGGTTCGCTGACCGGGATGGTGCGAAGTTCGTGAAGTTGGTGCGGGAGTTCGTGGCCGCGAGTTCCCGGCTGCCGCTTGCGGACGCGTCGGCGCGTGCCGGTGAGGTGGGGCGTGAGTTCGCTGTGGCGTTGGGTAAGCCGACGGCCGGCTTCGATCCGATGCAGGCGGTGTCGTTCGCCGAGGCGTTGGCGAAGGCGCAGAAGCCGATTCCGGGGAACATGCGGCTGTTCTCCACGCCCTACGAGGGCTTTGTTGACGTCCACGGAGTTCTATCTCTTGAGGCTCCTCCTGGCACGGCGGATGCGTGGTTGGAGTTCCCGGTGGGGTTGCCGGTGCGGGGGCGGGTTGTGCCTCGTGCTGGGGTGGGTGTG
>NZ_JBEPDM010000125.1:0-1902 GCF_040300305.1 Streptomyces sp. NPDC000410 | reverse complement strand
GCCGGGGCACATGGTGCCCTCTGCGGTGGTTGTACTCGACGTGCTGCCGTTGACGGTCAACGGGAAGCTGGACCGCAAGGCCCTGCCCACACCGGAGTTCACATCGGGTGCGGGGCGCGGACCGGCCAATGCCCGGGAGGAGATTCTGTGCGCCGCCTTCGCGGAAGTGCTGGGGCTGGAGAGCGTCGGTGTCGACGACGACTTCTTCGCGCTCGGTGGCCACTCCCTGCTCGCGGTGTCGCTGGTGGAGCGACTGCGGGCCTACGGCATCGCGATGTCGGTGCGAGCCTTGTTCGAGACGCCCACACCGGCCGGTCTTGCCGTAGTCGCGGCGCCGGAAGAGGTGGTGGTGCCGGCGAACGCGATCCCCGCGGACGCACGGGAGATCACGCCGGAGATGCTGCCGCTGGTCGAGCTCTCCGTCGCGGAGATCGAGCGCATCACCGAGAGCGTGGAGGGCGGCGCGGCCAATATCGCCGACGTGTACCCCCTCGCCCCGCTCCAGGAGGGCATGCTCTTCCACCACCTGATGGCGGGAGAGAGGGACGGCGAGGACGCCTATGTGACGCCGACCGTGGTGGAGTTCGATACCCGGGCCCGGCTGGACACCTTCTTGGGCGCGCTGCAGCAAGTCGTGGAGCGGCACGACATCTACCGCACGGGTGTGGTGTGGGAAGGACTGCGGGAGCCGGTGCAGGTGGTGTGGCGGCACGCCGTACTGCCGGTCGAGGAAGTGGTACTGGACGCGCACGGGACCGACCCCGTGGACGAGTTGGTGGCGTTGGGCGGTACCTCGATGAACATCGGCCGCGCACCGCTGTTGGACGTCCGAGTGGCGGAGACACCGGAGGGCGGGCGGTGGCTCGCACTGGTACGGGCGCACCACATGGTGCAGGACCACATGGGCATGGAAGTGGTACTCGAGGAGGTGGAGGCATTCCTCGAAGGCCGGGGTGACGGCCTGGCCGAGCCCCTGCCGTTCCGCGACTTCGTCGCGCAGGCGCGCGGCGGGATGGAACGGTCGGCGCACGAGCGCCATTTCGCCGACCTACTGGGCGATGTCACCGAGCCGACCACACCGTTCGGACTGGTCGACGCCGGCCGGGACGGTACGGACGCGGCCCGCGCGGACGCGCAGGTCTCGGAGGAGGTGGCCGGGCGGCTGCGCGAGGTGTCGCGGCGGCTGGGGGCCAGCCCGGCCACCGTGCTGCACGTGGCGTGGGCGCGGGTGCTGGCGGCGGTCAGCGAGCGTGACGACGTGGTGTTCGGGACGGTCCTCTTCGGCCGGATGAGCGCGGGCGCCGGTGCGGACCGGGTGGGCCCCTTCATCAACACCCTGCCGGCTCGGGTACGCATGAACGGGACCGGGGTGCTGGCGGCGGTGGCCGAGATGCGCTCGCAGCTGGCGGGGCTCCTTGAACACGAGCACGCGCCGCTGGCGCTGGCACAGCAGGCCAGCGCGGTGCCGGGTGACGTACCGCTGTTCACCTCGATCTTCAACTACCGGCACAACACCGCCGGACACACCGACGGCCGGTCTGCCGAAGAGGGCACTGGGCCGGACACCGGGACCGAGGGAATCAGGACGGTCTTCACACGCTCGCGCACCAACTACCCCCTCGCCGTCGCGGTCGACGACGACGGAGACCGGTTCGCGCTGAGCGTGGACGCGGTGACTCCCGTGGACCCGGAGAGGGTGTGCGCACTGCTGCACACCACCCTGGAGAACCTGCTGGCAGCGCTGGAGGAGGCGCTGACCGGTGAGCGCGATGTGCCGCTGAGCGACGTCCAGGTGCTTGATGTGGATGAGCGGCGTCGGGTGTTGGTGGAGTGGAATGACACGGTGGCTGAGGTGTCGGCGGTGTCGGTGGTGGAGTTGTTCGAGGGGTGGGTGGCGCGGAC
>NZ_JBEPDM010000124.1:0-1919 GCF_040300305.1 Streptomyces sp. NPDC000410 | reverse complement strand
CGAGTACGAGGAAGCCTTCTGGCGTAGCCAGGAGCAAGTCCCGCAGTCCGCCTGAACCAATCAAGATCGGACTCTACGAAACTCGGGGCAGCTCACCGCGCACCGGATGCCGCCGCCGGGGTGTCCCTCCATAACCGGGGGCCGGCCGCGTCGCCGAGCTCGGCACACCTGGAGACAGGGATCGCTCCCGGGCAGTCGTACCGCCTGCACACGCACCCCTCCCCCGGGCCGGCGTAGGCCACCGCGTGACGGACCCCCCACCCGCTCCCTCCGCGGCAACGCCCCGCAGGCCGGGCGCGCCAGGCCAGCGTCAGCCGCAGGCTGCCCGACCCCGGCTGGAACCAGTCGATGACGCGGACCTCTCCAGGCACGGAGACTCCCCACCTCAGCAAGCATTGGCCGACCATTGGCCGGGCCGGAGCAAGACAGCGAAGCGACGCTGCTCCGGGGGCACTCACGTGACCGGTTTAGGCGAAATGCAGAATCTGTGAGAGTGTGCGGAAACTGGCACCCCTCAAGATGGCGTTGCAGCTCACGAAGCCTGCTCCCCGCGCACGCGGGGGATGATCGCCGAGGGCGGTGGACTCGCAGCCCTTGCGCAGCTGCTCCCCGCGCACGCGGGGGATGATCCCAATGCAGCTTGATCCGACTCTGACTTCGCACATGTTCGCCTGACAGGCCCCCTAGAGCATGCTGAGTGCCTGCATCGCATTGCGTTCGATGCGCGAGAGCTCGTGGAGGATGGAGCCGGCCTGCGTGAGGTTGTTCGCGTCGCCGGATTCGCCTGCTGTCGTGACGAGTGCGGCCACCTGTGTCCAGAGGCCGGCGGCCTCGGTATACAGACTGTGGCCGGTGCGCAGGTGGCTGCTGTCGATCAGCTGGGCACACTCGGTGAGGAAGTCCCGGTAGAGATTGCGGAACAGGGCACCGCCGGTGCCGGCCCTCTCCATGAGGACGGCGGCCCGTGGCAGGTCTTCTCGCGGATTGTCGCTGCGCTGCAGCCACTTCGGCACTTGCTTCGCGGTCTTCTCGATGCCCCGGTGGCCCAGGTTCGCGATGGGCGGGTTCAGGAAGGCGTCGGCGCAGGTCTTGATCGCGGGGATGATCCGCTCTTGCGGTGACGTCGGGCTGCTGGGCGCTGTGATGGTGAAGGAGCGGTGCTTGGCGGTCATGGGGCCGCGCTCGGCCCTGGCCCTGGCCAGGGCGGCGAGGCTGGTCGAGACGGCTCCGCCCTGCGGGTCGGTGTCCACCAGGTAGGCGTCCTGTTCGTCGTAGCCGTACATGGCCACGACGTGCCCGCCGAAGTGCACCTTGGTGCTGAAGTAGTCCAGGTGGTAGCTGTCGAGCTGAAGGCCGACCGGCCGACCGGCATCGATGGGCGCCGCCACGTTCTGCCATGCCTTGCGCGGGGAGGTGGTCTCCCCGACCAGCAGCTCAAGCCCGAGTACGGCGGCCAGGTTCCTGGTGAGCTCGAACGGCTTGACCCGGCCTCCCAGGAAGGGAAAGCCCATGCCTTTGCTGTCCCAGTAGATGAAGGACAGCCCGGAGCCGAGCCCGAACAGCATGGGCTCGGACAAGTCGAGTCCCTCATGCCGCAGCAGCACGCCCAGCGCCGTCGTCTCGCAGTGCTGCATGCCTCGGACATCGATGTCCTTCACCATGGTCATGCCGCTGATTCTCCTCCCTCACCAGACGACAACGCCGCACAGGGGCGTGCCGGACCATCACCACTCCAAGGGGCACGACCCGGACTCACGGCTGGTGTGCTCCGCGACGATCCATTGCCGATGCATCCATGAAGCCTGTTTCCGGCCGGACCAGGATGGGACTGTCCTGAAGTTTGTGTATGCCCCGGTGTGACCCGTCTGGCATGAGATGTGGTCTCTGCCGGGAAGGATCACAGATGGGCAGCAAGGACG
>NZ_JBEPDM010000123.1:0-1984 GCF_040300305.1 Streptomyces sp. NPDC000410 | reverse complement strand
GATGGTCAGTTGGTGTTTGTGGGGCGTGTGGATGATCAGGTGAAGATTCGGGGGTTCCGGATCGAGCCTGGTGAGGTTCAGGCGGTGGTGGCCGGCCATCCGCGGGTTGGGCAGGCGGCGGTCGTTGCCCGGGAGGATGTTCCGGGGGAGATGCGGCTGGTTGCGTATGTGGTGCCGGTGGAGGGTGCGGACCGGGTTGCGGGGGCTGGGCTGGCTGCTGATGTGTCGGCGTTTGTCGGTGGGCGGTTGCCGGGGCACATGGTGCCCTCTGCGGTGGTTGTACTCGACGTGCTGCCGTTGACGGTCAACGGGAAGCTGGACCGCAAGGCCCTGCCCACACCGGCATACGACATCACGGCAGCAGCCGGGCGCGGACCGGTCAGTCTGCGCGAGGAACTCCTCTGCGGGGTGTTCGCGCAGGTGCTGGGGCTGGAGAGCGTCGGTGTCGACGACGACTTCTTCGCGCTCGGTGGCCACTCCCTGCTCGCGGTGCGGCTGGTGAGCCGAATCCGGGCGGTGCTCGGCGTAGAGGTCGGGATCCGGACGTTGTTCGAGGCGGCGACGGTCGCGGGGCTCGCCGGTCGGCTGGACGAAGCGGGATCGGCGCGGCCGGCTCTGACGGCAGGGGTACGTCCGGAGCGGGTGCCGTTGTCCTTCTCTCAGCGCCGGCTGTGGTTCCTGGGCCAACTGGAAGGGCCGAGCGCGACGTACAACATTCCGCTCGCGCTGCGGCTGTCCGGGGATGTGGACCGCGACGCGCTGAACGCGGCGCTGCGCGATGTGCTGGGTCGCCATGAGGTGCTGCGGACGGTGTTCGCGGTGGCTGATGGCGAGCCGTACCAGCAGGTGCTGAGCCTGACGGAGTTGGTGTGGGAGCTGCAGAGGGTGGAGGTGGCGCGGGAGGAGCTGGCCGGTGCGGTTGCTGCTGCGCAGGGGTATGCCTTCGATCTGTCGGCTGAGGTGCCCTTCCGGGCCTGGCTGTTCACGGCCGGACCGGACGAGCAGGTGCTGGTCGTGGTCGTGCACCACATCGCAGGCGACGGCTGGTCGACGGTTCCGCTGGCCCGGGACGTATCGGACGCTTATGCGGCGCGGTGTGAGGGACGGGATCCGGGGTGGGCGGAACTGCCGGTGCAGTACGCCGACTACGCGCTCTGGCAGCGTGAGCTGCTGGGTGCCGAGGACGACCCGGATAGCCTGCTGGCCCGTCAGATCGCCTACTGGCGAGAGGCTTTGGCCGGAGTGCCGGAGGAGCTGACGCTGCCGTTCGACCGTCCGCGCCCTGCGGTGGCCAGCTACCAGGGGCACAGCGTGCCCCTGGAGATGTCTGCGGAGGTGCATGCGCGGCTGGTCGAGTTGGCGCGGGCCGAGGGCGTGACGGTGTTCATGGTCTTGCAGGCCGCTTTGGCCACCTTGCTGTCCAGGTTGGGTGCGGGTACGGATGTTCCGATCGGGTCGGCGGTTGCCGGTCGTACGGATGAGGCGCTGGACGATCTGGTCGGCTTCTTCGTGAACTCGCTGGTGATACGAACTGACCTCTCCGGCGACCCGACGTTCCGTGAGGTGCTGGGACGGGTGCGGGAGGCAGGACTGGGGGCGTTCGTCCATCAGGATGTGCCGTTCGAGCGCCTGGTGGAGGAACTGGCCCCCGCGCGCTCGCTGGCGCGGCATCCGCTGTTCCAGGTGATGCTCACCGTGCAGAACACCGCCGAGGCGGCGGTGGATCTGCCGGGCGCGCGGTCCGGAGGGATGCAGGTCGGAGCACAGGCGGCGAAGTTCGACGTCGAGGTGAGTGCGGGGGAGGTGTTCGACGGTGACGGTGCGCCGGCGGGGCTGCGGGGCGTCATAACAGTGGCCGCGGACCTCTTCGATGTGGAGAGCGCCGAGCAGTTGGCGGCGCGGTGGGTGCGGGTGCTGGACACGCTGACTGCTGATCCGCTGGTGCGGGTGGGTGAGCTGGATGTGCTCGATGCGGGTGAGCGTC
>NZ_JBEPDM010000122.1:0-2421 GCF_040300305.1 Streptomyces sp. NPDC000410 | reverse complement strand
CACACCCCACACCACATAATTCGCCAGACCCCCATGAGTCACCGCCACACCCTTCGGCAACCCCGTCGACCCCGACGTATAAATCACATACGCCAGCCCATCCAGCCGGGTCCCCACACACGGAGCAGAGGCATCAAGAACCGCCAACTCCCCGACCACCAGCGGGTCGTCCAGAGGCACCATCAGCACCGGGACCGCGGACGACGCATCGCGGTACTCCTCCGTCGTCAACAACAACGACGCCCCACTGTCGTCCAGCACGAACGACACCCGCTCCGCCGGATACTCCGGATCCAGCGGCAGATAACCCGCCCCCGCCTTCCACACCCCCAACACCGCCACCAACATGTCCACCCCACGCGGCAGCCACAAACCCACCAGCGACTCCGCGCCCACACCCCGCCCCATCAAATACCGCGCGAGCCGGTTCGCCCGCGCGTCCAGCTCCGCATACGACACCTCCACCCCGTCACACACGACCGCCACCGCACCCGGCGTCCGCGCCACCCACCCCTCGAACAACTCCACCACCGACACCGCCGGCACCTCGGCCGCCGTGTCGTTCCACTCCACCAACACCCGACGCCGCTCATCGGCATCAAGCACATCCACCGCGCCGAGCCGCACCGCAGGATCGGAGCTCACCGTTTCCAGGACCCGGACCCACCGGTCCACGATCAGCCCGGCGGTGTCCGCGTCGAACAGGTCCGCCGCCGCGATCAGGACGCCGCGCAGACCGGCCGGCCGCCCCTCGGCGTCGAACACCTCCCCGACGATGAAGTCCAGGTCGAACCTCGACGCCAGTTCTCCGGCGATGAGGCTCTCGGAACCCAGGCCGGGCAGGTCCAGTACGGCATCGCCCGTGTTCTGGAGCGTGAGCATCACCTGGAACAGCGGATGCCTGACCAGCGAGCGCTCAGGCGCCAGCTCCTCCACCAGGCGCTCGAACGGCACATCCTGATGCGCGAACGCCGAAAGCCCCGTCTCCCGCACCCGCGCCAGCAGCTCGCGGAACGTCGGATCCCCGGACAGGTCCGTGCGTACCACGATCGTGTTCACGAAGAACCCGACCAGATCGTCCAGCGCCTCGTCGGTGCGACCGGCCAACGCCGCGCCGATCGGAATGTCCGTGCCCGCACCGAGCCGCGACAGCAGCGTGGCCAGAGCGGCCTGCAGCACCATGAAGACGGTCACGCCCTCGGCGCGGGCCAGCTCCACCAGGCGCGCGTGCACCTCCGCCGGGATCTCCAGCGGCACGTTGTGCCCGCGGTGGCTGACCACTGCGGGACGCGGCCGGTCGAACGGCAGCTCCAGCTCCTCAGGTGCACCGGACAGAGCCTCACGCCAGTAGGCGATCTGACGGGACAGCAGGCTCTCCGGGTCGTTGTCCCCGCCCAGTAGTTCGCGCTGCCAGAGCGCGTAGTCGGCGTACTGCACCGGCAACGGCTCCCACTGCGGAGCCCGCCCCTCACAGCGCGCCGCGTACGCGTCGGACACGTCCCGGGCCAGCGGGCCCATCGACCAGCCGTCACCGGCGATGTGGTGCACCACCACGACGAGGACCTGTTCGTCCGAGTCCGGCCCGGCGGTGAACAGCCACGCGCGGAACGGCACCTCCGTCGAGAGGTCGAACGCATACTCCTGCGCCGCGGCGACCGCACCGGTCATCTCATCCGGCGCCACCTCCACCGTCCGCAGTTCCCACACCATGTCGGCGACGTCCAGGATTCGCTGGTACGGCTCGCCGTCGGCCACCGCGAACGTCGTCCGGAGCACCTCGTGCCGCCCCATGACGTCCCGCAGCGCCGCGTTCAGCGCGTCGCGGTCCACGCTTCCGGAAAGTCGTAGCGCGACCGGGATGTTGTAGGTGGCGCTCGGGCCTTCCAGCTGGCCGAGGAACCACAGGCGGCGCTGGGCGAACGAGAGTGGCACCCGCTCAGGGCGCACTCCTGCCGTCAGCGCGCGCCGCGCAGTGTCCGCCTCGGCCAGCCGGGCCGCAAGCTCGGCCACTGTCGGCGCCTCGAACAACGTCCGCAGCTGCAGCTCGACGCCCAGCGCGGCGCGCACGCGGCTGAGCAGCCGCACGGCCAGCAGCGAGTGTCCGCCGAGTGTGAAGAAGTCGTCGTCCACGCCGACCCTGTCCAGGCCGAGGACCTGTGCGAACACACCGCACAGAATCTCCTCCTGTGCCGTGGCCGGCCCGCGCCCCACACGGGTCGACCCGTCGTGGTCGGGTGCCGGCAGGGCCTTGCGGTCGAGCTTTCCGTTCGATGTCAGCGGCAGCGCATCGAGGACGACGAAGGCGGACGGCACCATGTAGTCCGGCAGCCGGCGCCCGGTGAACTCCTTCACCACGCCGGACAGATCGCCGCTGTCGCCGTCCTTGTCCCCGTCTGCGGGTACGAGGTAGGCCACCAGGCG
>NZ_JBEPDM010000121.1:0-2495 GCF_040300305.1 Streptomyces sp. NPDC000410 | reverse complement strand
ACACAGTGGACGCGAGCAACTGAGGACAAGCCCTCGGCCTATTAGTACCAGTCAGCTCCACCCGTTACCGGGCTTCCACATCTGGCCTATCAACCCAGTCGTCTACTGGGAGCCTTACCCTCTCAAGGAGGTGGGAATACTCATCTCGAAGCAGGCTTCCCGCTTAGATGCTTTCAGCGGTTATCCCTCCCGAACGTAGCCAACCAGCCATGCCCTTGGCAGGACAACTGGCACACCAGAGGTTCGTCCGTCCCGGTCCTCTCGTACTAGGGACAGCCCTTCTCAATATTCCTACGCGCACAGCGGATAGGGACCGAACTGTCTCACGACGTTCTAAACCCAGCTCGCGTACCGCTTTAATGGGCGAACAGCCCAACCCTTGGGACCGACTCCAGCCCCAGGATGCGACGAGCCGACATCGAGGTGCCAAACCATCCCGTCGATATGGACTCTTGGGGAAGATCAGCCTGTTATCCCCGGGGTACCTTTTATCCGTTGAGCGACGGCGCTTCCACAAGCCACCGCCGGATCACTAGTCCCGACTTTCGTCCCTGCTCGACCCGTCGGTCTCACAGTCAAGCTCCCTTGTGCACTTACACTCAACACCTGATTGCCAACCAGGCTGAGGGAACCTTTGGGCGCCTCCGTTACCCTTTGGGAGGCAACCGCCCCAGTTAAACTACCCATCAGACACTGTCCCTGATCCGGATCACGGACCGAGGTTAGACATCCAGCACGACCAGAGTGGTATTTCAACGACGACTCCACCTGAACTGGCGTCCAAGCTTCACAGTCTCCCACCTATCCTACACAAGCCGAACCGAACACCAATATCAAACTGTAGTAAAGGTCCCGGGGTCTTTCCGTCCTGCTGCGCGAAACGAGCATCTTTACTCGTAGTGCAATTTCACCGGGCCTATGGTTGAGACAGTCGAGAAGTCGTTACGCCATTCGTGCAGGTCGGAACTTACCCGACAAGGAATTTCGCTACCTTAGGATGGTTATAGTTACCACCGCCGTTTACTGGCGCTTAAGTTCTCAGCTTCGCCCTGTCGAAACAGAGCTAACCGGTCCCCTTAACGTTCCAGCACCGGGCAGGCGTCAGTCCGTATACATCGCCTTACGGCTTCGCACGGACCTGTGTTTTTAGTAAACAGTCGCTTCTCGCTGGTCTCTGCGGCCACCCCCAGCTCACACTGCAAGAGTGATCACCGGTGATGGCCCCCCTTCTCCCGAAGTTACGGGGGCATTTTGCCGAGTTCCTTAACCATAGTTCACCCGAACGCCTCGGTATTCTCTACCTGACCACCTGAGTCGGTTTAGGGTACGGGCCGCCATGAAACTCGCTAGAGGCTTTTCTCGACAGCATAGGATCATCCACTTCACCACAATCGGCTCGGCATCAGGTCTCAGACTTATATGCACGACGGATTTGCCTACCGTGCGTCCTACACCCTTACCCCGGGACAACCACCGCCCGGGCTGGACTACCTTCCTGCGTCACCCCATCGCTTACCTACTACCACCTTGGATCGCCGGCTCCACCACTTTCCATTCCCCGAAGGGTCCGGAACGGCTTCACGGGCTTAGCATTAATGGGCTCGATATTGGGCGTTTCAAAGCGGGTACCGGAATATCAACCGGTTGTCCATCGACTACGCCTGTCGGCCTCGCCTTAGGTCCCGACTTACCCTGGGCAGATCAGCTTGACCCAGGAACCCTTAGTCAATCGGCGCACACGTTTCTCACGTGTGTATCGCTACTCATGCCTGCATTCTCACTCGTGAACCGTCCACAACTCGCTTCCGCGGCTGCTTCACCCGGCACACGACGCTCCCCTACCCATCACAGCAGGCGTTGGCCCTTATGCTGCAATGACACGACTTCGGCGGTACGCTTGAGCCCCGCTACATTGTCGGCGCGGAATCACTTGACCAGTGAGCTATTACGCACTCTTTCAAGGGTGGCTGCTTCTAAGCCAACCTCCTGGTTGTCTCTGCGACTCCACATCCTTTCCCACTTAGCGTACGCTTAGGGGCCTTAGTCGATGCTCTGGGCTGTTTCCCTCTCGACCATGGAGCTTATCCCCCACAGTCTCACTGCCGCGCTCTCACTTACCGGCATTCGGAGTTTGGCTAAGGTCAGTAACCCGGTAGGGCCCATCGCCTATCCAGTGCTCTACCTCCGGCAAGAAACACACGACGCTGCACCTAAATGCATTTCGGGGAGAACCAGCTATCACGGAGTTTGATTGGCCTTTCACCCCTAACCACAGGTCATCCCCCAGGTTTTCAACCCTGGTGGGTTCGGTCCTCCACGAAGTCTTACCTCCGCTTCAACCTGCCCATGGCTAGATCACTCCGCTTCGGGTCTAGAGCGTGCAACTCAAACGCCCTATTCGGACTCGCTTTCGCTACGGCTTCCCCACACGGGTTAACCTCGCTACACACCGCTAACTCGCAGGCTCATTCTTCAAAAGGCACGCAGTCACGAGA
>NZ_JBEPDM010000120.1:0-2513 GCF_040300305.1 Streptomyces sp. NPDC000410 | reverse complement strand
GCATCGACGACGAGCTCGGCGCGGTGGTGGTCGGCCATGGTGTAGCCGACGACCTCGCGGGTGGCCAGGTCCAGCCAGCAGGCGAGGTAGAGCCAGCCCTCGGCGGTGGGCAGGTAGGTGATGTCGCCGACCAGCTTGGTCCCGGGGCGCTCGGCATGGAAGTCGCGGCCGATGAGGTCCGGGGCTGGCTTCGCCTTCTTGTCCGGCCGGGTCAGCGAGCGGTGCTTGCGCCGGGTGATGCCGCGGATGTCGCGCTCACGCATCAGGCGGGCGACGCGCTTGCGGTTCACCCGCCGGCCCAGGCGGCGCAGTTCGGCGTGGATGCGCGGGACACCGTAGGTGCGGCGGGAGGCGATGTGCAGCACGGTGATCTCGTGTGCGAGCGCGTCGTCGGCGACCCGCCGCTTACGGCGGGCGGCCTCGCCCTCGCGCCAGGCGTAGTAGGAGGAGCGGGCGACCTTCAGCACCCGGCACAGCAGGACGATCGGGTACGTCGCCTTCTCCGCATGAACCAACCGGTACAGCTCGCTCACCGGTCGTTCTCCTTCACGAAGAAGGCTGTCGGTCGGGTGGCCCGGGGGAATCGCACCCCCGGGCTCCCACAGATCCCGGCGTGACAGTCTCCCGTCACCGGGCTCCTATCGCCCTCTTCGTCAGGTGACGTTGACCCATTTCCAGTGCGCGAAGAATGAGGGGTAGGCCGCTACGACCTGATCCCATCTCCTCGTGGCCTTCTTGTAGGTCTTGAGTCGTTTGTGCTTCTTCCGGACCCAGCGCAACAGGTAGTAATTGATGCGCTGCAGGAGGGGATACAGTTCGGTTTGATAGAACGCCCCGTAGTACTGCATCCATCCGCGAATGATGGGGTTCAACCATTTCGCGAACTCCCCGAAGGAATAGGTGACGTTCATGTGAATCCGCCACGAGCGGACTTCCATGCTCATCCTCTTCAAGGCGTCCTTGCTGACCGCCGGAAGGAAGGATGTGAACACCTCTCCATTCCGGTCGACCGCCGGACGGTTTCGGAAAGTGAAACCGAGAAAAGTGAAGGAGGTGGCGGCTTCGCCGCCCTGCTTCATCTTCCCGCAGTACACGATCCGGGTCTTGTCCGGGTGCAACTCCAGTCCCACCTGTGCCATCCTCAGCCCCAACTGCTCCAGGACCTGTCGGGCCTGACGCTCGGATGAGCAATGAATTACCGCGTCATCCGCATAGCGTTCGAACTGGACGCCCGGGAAAGTCCGGGTGAGCCACATGTCGAACGCGTAGTGCAGGAACAGGTTGGCCAGTACGGGTGAGACCGAGGACCCTTGCGGAGTTCCCCGATCTCGTTGCCGCAAGGCGCCGTTGGGCATCAGTACGGGGGCGGCAAGCCACCGCTTCACGTACAGAATCACCCAAGCGGCATCGGTATGAGCTTCGACCGCCTTGACGATCAGGTCCCAGCGGACACTGTCGAAGAACTTGGCAATGTCGAACTCGACCGCCCACTTCTTCTTCCAGCATCGCCGCCGGCATGTTGCCACCGCATCCAGGGCCGACCTGCCTGGCCGGTAGCCGAAGGAGTCGGGGTGGAATACAGGCTCCACCCGCTTCTCCATGTGAACGGCCACCACCGTCTGGGCAATCCTGTCCGACACGGTAGGCACACCGAGGAGCCGGACCCCGCCGCCGTGCGGCTTGGGAATCTCCACACCTTTTACGGGAGGCGGAAAATAGCTGCCCGAAGACATGCGATTCCAGATCTTGTAGAGATTCCCCTGCAAGTCCTTCTCGAACTCTTCAATAGTGCAGCCATCCACCCCCGCAGCACCCTGATTCTCCCTCACCTTCAGGTACGCATCCCAGACTTCTCTCTTCGAAATCTCAAACGGCTTTCCTGACGACTTCAGCTCGCTCACGCAGCTCCTCCCGGACAGAGCCCGGTTGACCAAACAAACGAACCACGGACAATCCGGCCCCTTCGCTCCACTCCCACCGCGCTCAGCAAAGGCTTCACCACTACTACGGACCGGTCCGCCAACACGAACTGCATCGGTACTCTGCCTCTTACGGGTTCTCCGCTTGAGGTCCTCCCTTACGCGGAATCATCCAAAACGGGTAACCGCAGCATCAGTTCGTGCCTTCCCACGTTCCCTGCGAGCGCAGCAGACCAGGATCACGTCGCCTCCACGCCGGGCACCACCTGGCCAGTAGATCGGGTATCCGCCAGGCTCATCCCGGGGCAAAAAGTAACCCCCGGTTTTGATGCCGTTTCAATCCTTAACGACGCGTCAACAGCGTCCCCCTTGCGGGGATTTGCGCTCCGTCTTCCTGGTCCCTACCTGACGCCTCTTGGACGCCTTTTCCACATCGCTCACCACGGTCGCGTCACCGCTTCCGCAGCATGTGGCGGTTTGAAGCCTCCCCCCGCAGGGCGGCTCCGAAGGGCCTACCTTCATCACTCGCACAGCATCGCGTTCAGCCACTCAACTACCCATTGCGGCCTCCCGCGTTCGTGGCGCACCTTTTTT
>NZ_JBEPDM010000119.1:0-2588 GCF_040300305.1 Streptomyces sp. NPDC000410 | reverse complement strand
TGACCTCACAGCCCCGGAACCGCCACCGACCAGCAACAACAGACCCAAACCCCACTGTCTCCCACCCCGCTGTGCCGAAACCGAGAGATCGCACCCAGCTCGCCGGGCGCGCCTCCCTCATCGACTGCGCCGCCTTCCCCGCCCGCCTCGGCGAGAGTGAACCCTTCCGTGACCTCGTCAAAGCAATGGAGACCGCCCTCGACCTGCGCCACCACCGGCCCGGCACCCTCCCCCAGCTGGCCTCTTACCTGCACGAGCGCACCGCCGGCCGCATCGGCAGCCTCGCCCGCCTCATCCGCCAGGCCGCCATCACCGCCCTCACCGACGGCACCGAACGCATCACCAAAACCACCCTCGAAGCCATCCGCCTGGACCACCTCGCCGAACAGCACTACCGCCCCCACACACGGCCGCGGAGCCGCAGCACCAGCGCCCCGTGAGCCTGACAGGCGTCGCGGCCGGTGATGCGGCCGCAGCCGTCCCCGCACGGCGCAGTGTCGTCAGCGCAAGGACATGGCTTCGGATCCCGTCAGCCGCGCCGGGCGTGTTCCGAGTACGGCCGCTGCCCGCCGAAGCGACCGCCTCATACGCCCAGCGCCTCGCTGACGTCTACCAGCTGACGCTGCCCCAGCTCCTCGATGGCGCCGGCATCACCCTCCACGGCCACGGCACACCGCCATCGGCAGAACTCCACCTCAACCACAACGCGTGCCGTCACCTCGCTGCCCTGGCCCGCATTCCACTCCCCCACCTGACGCGCGCCCTGCCCCGCCTCGCCCACAGCGACGACGCCCACAACACCGAGGCCGCCGGGCGCTGGAAGCAGCTCGAAGCAGAGCAGCCAGTCCTTGCCTGCACGCTGTGCACCCTCCACCACAGCCACGGCACAACCGACACCGCCTGGGTACACCCACCGCCGTACCGGATGGTGTGCCCACGCCACCAGCAAGCAGCCCCCGACCCACGGCTCACTTCCACCGTCCACACCTGGGCCACGCCGGAGCTTGTCGCCGCGCACCACGCACACCAGCGACTCCTACGAAACCCCCGTGCCGCCACCGCCTGGACCACAGCACGCGCCATCACCACCCGCTGGTACGACCACCAGCAACACCTCACCCACCGCTGGCACACCCGCCTCAACCAGCTCTACAAGTCCAACCCCCACCTGGCCACCACAGGCAGCGCCTCCCCCGCACTCCTGACCCGCGACCTGGTCACCTACCCCGAAACCATCACCCTCGCCCGCACCCTCACCACCCTGCCGAACCGGCCACATCGCACTGACGACACCCTCACCCTCATCGCCTGTCAACTCGGCCTCACCCGCCTGACCCCCAACGGACACGACCCGCTCCGCGTCTTCCTCACCCACACACGCCACTGACCAGCACACTCCAGACTCCGAAGCCCGGAGAAAGCGCAGCCGCCTATAGACGCACCACTACATCGACGGGAAAACAAAGATCATTCCCACACAACTACCGGACCGCAGGCCAGCCACCCGAACAACCAAACCGAACGCGACTCCAGTGCCACGCCAATCACACCCGAACACGGCCACTACCCCAGCTCCAACTCCCAACCAAAAGACGGGACACCAGACCAAAGCAGCCCAGCCCCCTGAAGATCACTGCTCCGTCACAGCGCCAGGCCGAAGGGCTCCCGATCGAGTCGTGGTCCGGCGCCCTGTCGACCGAGCGGCGCGAGCAGCTGGAGGACATCGACCCGTCCTGGTGCCCCATCTGGCCAGTGGAATGGCAACGCGCCTTCCACCTCACCCGCCTCCACCTCGAAGAGGCCGGCGGCGAACTGCCCACCGAACCGGGCATCGTCGTACACCGCGGCGAAGACCTCGGACGATGGGTACAGGCGCAACGGCTGAGCTGGGACAAGCTCACCACCGTTCAGCAATGGATGTGCGAACACGTCCTCGGGATCACACCCGCGACCGAGAACGAGAAGCCCAAGCCCCGTACGAGCCAGGCACAGAAGTGGGCGCTGCACCTCGCCGCCGCCCGGCAGTACTTCGAGCGCGAGGGACACCTGAAAGTCCCGCGCAAGCACGTCGAGACAATCACCTTCGGCGGCGGGGACGGCAGCGAGGACCAGGAGCATCGGAACGTCACGCTGAGGCTCGGTGCATGGGTCGGGAACCAGCGGAGCAGAGCCGCCACCTTGTCACCGGAACGGATGGAACAACTGTCCAAGATCGGCATGCGGTGGGCAAAGCGCATGCCAATGGCCGGTCCCCGATAAGCCCTGCAGTGTCGTTGAGCCCGATTCCACCGATCAGCGGACGCAGACCAGAGGGGAACCCGATCCGACAGACTCAGCTCCCGCTCGGAGAAATCCCGTTCAGCCCCTTGTAGAGGACTGGCTGGCCGGTGTGTGCGTCGAGCAGGACGCGGTCACCCACGGGGTTCTCCAGTTTCACCGTCACCTGCTGCAACTTCGCCTGCTTGGTGCAGTTGCCGCTGTCTTTCCGGTCTGGGACGGAGGCCGACAGTACGACGCTTCCGCCTGTTTCCAGCACGTCCACCGCGGGGCCGTCGTCGCAGACGCCATGGAGGGCGACGACGGTCACC
>NZ_JBEPDM010000118.1:0-2638 GCF_040300305.1 Streptomyces sp. NPDC000410 | reverse complement strand
GCGGACCCTGATGAGGGTGACACGGGTGGCGACGGGATCGTGCTGGTCCAGCCGGGGGTCGAGGCCGACACCCTTCCCACCCTGCAAGGCGTCGAGCCGGGCAAGGGCCTCACCCTCGCGGGGGTGGGGGATCCCGGCAAGCTGTCTGCCGAATCCGATGCGGCGCTGAAGTCGATCGCCCGGGAAGCGGCGCAGAAGATCCTCTGGCGCCAGCTGAACAGCAAGCGTCACCCCGTGATCGACGTGACCGTTCATGCGAGTGTCATGACCGGTCGCCCGTACGTGCAAGCAGTGATGCGCAGCCTCATGGCGACGAACAGGTTGCGCGCGTACGTGACCGACGAGCTGACCACTCAGGCAGGCCTGAAGACACCCGTACCGGACGCCGACGCCGTTTGGTTCAAGATCAACGTCGTGAACGGTGATGACACAGGGGACGTGAACATCACGATGCGGCCGGCCCTGGAACCGGTGGTTCTTGGCGAGGGGCGGTTCTTCCTTCCCTCGGTGAAGGATCTGGCCGCTGATGCGTTGATCCGTGAGGGTGTGGAGACGCTTCCGGTTCTTGAGAACGCCGTGGTGGTGGCGGGGCACGGCACTCGCGGACGCATGGAGGTCGAAGGCACCGAGGCGAATGCCGAGGGGCTCCTGGCGTACCTCGAGCAGCAGGGAATCCTCACCTTCACCGTGGGCACGGACAGGGTGAAGCGGTATGACGTCGAGTATCTGGTGTTGGAGGGTTGCGGGAAGCTCGGCGGTGAACATGGCACGTTGGCACAGGAGTTGGCGGAGCTGACGGGTCTGGGTGTGGTGACTCCGTCGGGTGTGGTGTCCGGTATGGGGCCGTTCACGGGTCAGTTCCTGTCGACGCAGACGCATGTGATGGCGGACGGGAAGATCGTGCCCGCGTTGCTGACCGAGGTGAAGCCGTGGACGCTGCACCGCAGGGGCCAGGATCCGCAGGCGTTGAAGAACGATCTGGTCGAATCGCTGCGCGAGCTGAACCTGAAGCCGGTGGTCGCCAAGCAGCCGTTCAAGAGCGCCGACCACAACCAGATCATCAACTTCGCCAAGACCGAAGCCGCCACCGACTCCTCGGTGGAACCCTCGGGCACCGAGGAGGCGCAGGACCAACAGTCGGACATCACACCCGCACTGACCAGGGACCAGTTGGTCCAGGGGATCGTGAGTGATGTGCTCGGCTTCCGTCGTGATCTCGGTGAGATGGAGCGCAAGGCCAAGGAGGGGCTGCGGGATGCACTGAGCTCGGACAAGGTGACGCCGGACGACATCAAGGCGGTCGTAGGGGAGCTCGCCACGGCCGAGATCGTCCAGCACTTGTCGCCGACGGAGCTGTCTCAGTTGGCCTGGGTGGCAGCTGAGATCGGGCACCGCAAGGGCTTCGAAGCGGCAGAACGCTATGTCACGAGCATGGCCCACGGCCTGGACGTACAGTCCGTCCAGCTGAGGCGCATGCATGGTCGGGTCAGTGAGTCGTTCGACATCCTGGCGGAGTACAACCCGTCGGCGCTGAAGTACGAGAGTCTGGACCAGATCAAGGCCAAGGTGCTGGCGCTGGCCTCGAGCAGCGTGAACAACTTGCATGTGGGGGACGGGCGGACGATCGCGCTTGCCAAGAGCTGGGAGCAGTCCACGGTGGACGTGGGCTCGGCGGGGATGAGCAAGTTCTTCCGATGGACCGGCAGGTTGTCCAGGGGGGATGCCGCCGTCTTGTCCGTCCGCGCCAACGCGACGGGGCACATAGAGGCTTGGTGCCGCAACCACGATGCCGGCAAGGCCGGCACGTGGCGCTACCGCTGGAAGAACCCGAACAGGACACCCCAGGCCGATCAGCCTGCGATGGTGCATGTCGGAGAGGCGCAGCCGCTGCCATGGGCGGGTGACGTGATCCTGTATGCGATGTCCCATGCGAACTCCGTGGAGTTCGCGCCGACAATGGCCGCCCCGACACTTGTCAGCCACAAGAACGACCTGGTGCCGACGTCCCCGAAGCACTACGCAGAACTCATCGCCTCGGATCGAGTGTTCTGGGACATGCTGGACTGGGCCGAGGCGGAGGCGGCGTGTCGTCCTGCAGGTGCCAAGGCTCGCGCGTTCTCGGTGGTGCTGAATTCCTGCAATGTCGTGAAGGATGTTGGTCAGGCCCGCTTCTCGGCGGAGGTGGTTGCTTCGCATCTGGCCGAGCGTGTCA
This sequence comes from Streptomyces sp. NPDC000410, assembly GCF_040300305.1. Taxonomy (NCBI): domain Bacteria; kingdom Bacillati; phylum Actinomycetota; class Actinomycetes; order Kitasatosporales; family Streptomycetaceae; genus Streptomyces; species Streptomyces sp. NPDC000410. The sequence goes on along the minus strand of NZ_JBEPDM010000118.1, from coordinate 426 downwards.
CCGTGAAGCGTGGGAAGGAGTTCGAGGACGCTGCGCGGGAGTTGGCGAGGGAGGTCGGGTTCGCTGACTGGGATGCTGCGAAGTTCGTGAAGTTGGTGCGGGAGTTCGTGGCCGCGAGTTCCCGGTTGCCGCTTGCGGACGCGTCGGCGCGTGCGCAGGAGGTGGCACGAAGGTTTACAGAGGGGCTGGGTAAGCCGACGGCGGCGATTGATCCGGAGTTGGCGGAGTCGTTCGCCGAGGCGTTGGCGAAGACGCAGCAGCCGATTCCGGAGGGCATGCGGCTCTTCGCCACGCCTTACCTTGCGGGCACGAACCCGAATGGGGTCCTTATTGTTGAGGCTCCTCCTGGCACGGCGGATGCGTGGTTGGAGTTCCCGGTGGGGTTGCCGGTGCGGGGGCGGGTTGTGCCTCGTGCTGGGGTGGGTG
>NZ_JBEPDM010000117.1:0-2680 GCF_040300305.1 Streptomyces sp. NPDC000410 | reverse complement strand
CCCCCGGCTGGAACGACACCACCCCCGCCACACCCACCCCAGCACGAGGCACAACCCGCCCCCGCACCGGCAACCCCACCGGGAACTCCAACCACCCATCCGCCGTGCCAGGAGGAGCCTCAACAGCAAAGACTCCGTTGGTATAGAGCCATACCTTGTAAGGCGAGGCGAAGAGCCGCATGCCCTCCGGGATCGGCTTCTGAGCCTTCGCCAGCCCCTCCGCGAAGGTCACCGCCACCTTCGGATCGATGCCGGCGGACGACTTACCCAGCCCCGCGGCGAACTCGCGCGCCATCTCCTGGGCATGCGCCGACGCGTCCGTAAGCGGCAGTCGAGAGCTCGCGGCCACGAACTCCCGCACCGACTTCCCGAACTTCGCGCCATCCCAGTCAGCGAACCCGACCTCCCTCGCCAACTCCCGCGCAGCGTCCTCGAATTCCTTCTCCCGCATCGCAGCCACGCGCTCGGCCAGATGCGAAGCAACCACGTCCGCCGAAAAACGGACCTGCCCCACGTCCTGCACGACCATGCAGGAATCGAGCACCACCGAGAACGGACGAACATCCTCACCCGCCGTGCGCCGAGCCTCGTCCAGCACGGCCAGATCCAGCATGTGCTGGAACGCCGGATCCGACGCGATCAGTTCCGCGTGGTGCTTCGGCGACACGCTCACCCGGCCTTCGTGGTTCCTGACACGCGTCGGGTCAGCCAAAGGCAGGTTGAACACACGAGGGCTGGCGTGAGCTGTCACGTAGAGGGTCAGGTCCCCCGCCCATTTCAGCGGCTGCTCAGCACCGACCGGTACCGGAAGGGCGCCGGGAAGCTGATCCTCGATCTCACCACTTGGGCTGATCACGAGTGGTGGCTGCTGACAGAATCGCCAGGTTCCCTTCTTGTCGGCGTTGTGCTTCTCCCAGCTCTTCATCTCGTCGTCGGGGTAGAGGCCTAGGACGGATGCATGGTCCGTGGCCGTCGGCGACGCCCAGCGAAGGAACGTGTCCCGGCCCGCCGAGCCCACGTCCACCGTCGACGACTCCCAGCGTTTGGCAAGCGCGATCGCGTCCTCAATACCCCGGTCGGAACTGAGCACCCAGACAGAGGCCAGCGCCAGAACCTTGGAGCGGATCTCCTCCGGGCTCCCGTGCTTCAGGGCCGACGGATTGTGCTTCGCCAGCACGTCGTACGACGCCCCGATCCGAGCAGGGAATCGCCACGTCCAAGCCTTCAGCGAATCAAGGCCGTGGGTCATGCTCGTGACATAGCGCAAGGCCGCATCGAGGTTTTCTACGTGCCCGATCTCAGCCGCTACCCAGGCCAACCGGGCCAACTCCACCTCCGACAAATGGCGGCTGATCCCGGCCTTCTCGAGCTCACGTGTGACGTTGGCGATCGCATCGAAGGGCAGCTTGCCCGACGTGAGCGGCTCCCGCAGTCTCAGCCTTGCTCCACGCTCCATGTCACCGAGAGCACTCCGGAAGCCGCGCACATCGCTCACAATGCCGCCGACGACCTGGTCCTTGGTCAGTGCGGGTGTGATGTCCGACTGTTGGTCCTGCGCCTGCTCGGTGCCCGAGGGTTCCACCGAGGAGTCGGTGGCGGCTTCGGTCTTGGCGAAGTTGATGATCTGGTTGTGGTCGGCGCTCTTGAACGGCTGCTTGGCGACCACCGGCTTCAGGTTCAGCTCGCGCAGCGATTCGACCAGATCGTTCTTCAACGCCTGCGGATCCTGGCCCCTGCGGTGCAGCGTCCACGGCTTCACCTCGGCCGGCAACGCGGGCACGATCTTCCCGTCCGCCATCACATGTGTCTGCGTCGACAGGAACTGACCCGTGAACGGCCCCATACCGGACACCACACCCGACGGAGTCACCACACCCAGACCCGTCAGCTCCGCCAACTCCTGGGCGAACGTGCCATGTTCACCGCCGATTTTCTCGCAAGCCTCCAGCACCAGATACTCGACGTCATACCGCTTCGCCCCGTCGGTGCCCAGCGTGAAGGTGAGAATCCCCTGCCGCTCGAGGTAGGCCAGGAGCCCCTCGGGGTTCACCTCGCGGCCCTCGAGATTCAAACGCCCCCGGCTGCCGTGCCCGGCCACCACCACGGCGTTCTCCAGCGCCGGAAGCGTCTTCACACCCTCACGGATCAACGCATCAGCGGCCAAATCCTTCGCCGCCGGCAGGAAGAACCGGTTCTTGCCAAGAACCACCGGTTCAGAGGCCGGCCGCACAGTGATGTGGACGTTGTTCGTGTCATCGCCCATCACGGGGTTGATGTTGAACCTAAGGTGCCTGACCTCTGGTAGAGGTGTCCGCAGCTGGGTCTGGGCGGTGAGCTCGTCGAACACATACGCCCGCAGTCTCCTCGCCGTCACCGTTCCAAACGCCGCGGCCTCCTCGTACGGAGGACCGGTCATGGCACTCGTCTGAACGGCGATATCGATCGCGGGTAGACGCTCCGTCTTGGACTTCTGCCAGACGGCCTTCTGCGCGATCTCCCGGGCGATCGACCTCAGCGCGGCCTCTGTCTCGTCCGACGGCTGTCCATATGTCAGGGACAGCTCGAGGGTGAGGCCCTTGCCCGGTTCGACGCCTTGCAGGGTGGGAAGGGTGTCGGCCTCGACCCCCGGCTGGACCAGCACGATCCCGTCGCCACCCGTGTCACCCTCATCAGGGTCCGC
>NZ_JBEPDM010000116.1:0-2727 GCF_040300305.1 Streptomyces sp. NPDC000410 | reverse complement strand
CCACCCGCGAACCCGACACCAACGGCAACAACACACTCGTCACCGTCAAATCAAACGCAAGCGACGAATGCAACACCGCACCACCACCAGCACCACCAGCACCACCAGCACCACCCACCCCATACGCACCCACACCCCACACCACATAATTCGCCAGACCCCCATGAGTCACCGCCACACCCTTCGGCAACCCCGTCGACCCCGACGTATAAATCACATACGCCAACCCATCCGACCCCGCCCTCGCCTCCGGAGCCGAATCCCCAACCATCCCCAACTGCGCCACCACCGACGGATCATCAAGCGCCACCATCCGCACCCGACCCGCCGGCAACTCATCCAGAACCTCCTCCGTCGTCAACAACAACGACACCCCGCTGTCACCCAACACAAACGACACCCGCTCGGCCGGATACTCCGGATCCACCGGCAAATACCCGGCCCCCGCCTTCCACACCCCCAACACCGCCACCAGCATCTCCACCCCACGCGGCAGACACAGACCAACCACCGACTCCAACCCCACACCCTGACCGACCAGATACCGCGCCAGCCGGTTCGCCCGCGCGTCCAGCTCCGCGTACGAGACCTCCACCCCGTCACACGCGACCGCCACCGCATCCGGCGTCCGCGCCACCCACCCCTCGAACAGCTCCAGCACCGACTCCGCCGGCACCTCGGCCGCCGTGTCGTTCCACTCCACCAACACCCGACGCCGCTCATCGGCATCAAGCACATCCACCGCACTGAGCCGGACGTCCGGGTCGGCCGCGAGCTGGTTCAGCACGCGCACCCACCGGTCCACGATCAGCCCGGCGGTGTCCGCGTCGAACAGGTCCTCCGCCGCGATGAGCGCACCGCGCAGACCGGCCGGCCGCCCCTCGGCGTCGAACACCTCCCCGACGCTGAAGTCCAGGTCGAACCTCGACGCCTGCGCTCCGGTCGGCATCTTCGCGGCCGTCTGCGCGCCCGGCAGTTCCACCGCGGCCCGGTCGCTGTTCTGCACCGTGAGCATCACCTGGAACAGCGGATGCCGCGACAGCGAGCGCTCAGGCGCCAGCTCCTCCACCAGGCGCTCGAACGGCACATCCTGATGCGCGAACGCCGAAAGCCCCGCGTCCCGCACCCGCGCCAGCAGCTCGCGGAACGTCGGATCCCCGGACAGGTCCGTGCGTACCACGATCGTGTTCACGAAGAACCCGACCAGATCGTCCAGCGCCTCATCCGTACGACCGGCAACCGCCGACCCGATCGGAATGTCCGTGCCCGCGCCCAGCCGGGACAGCAGCATCGCCAGGGAAGCCTGCAACAGCATGAACGCCGTCACGCCTTCGGCCTGTGCCAGATCCGCGAACCGGGCATGGACCTCGGCCGGAACCTCCAGCGCCAGGCTGTGTCCGCGGTGGCTGACCTCTGCGGGACGCGGCCGGTCGAACGGCAGCTCCAGCTCCTCCGGGGCACCGGACAGAGCCTCACGCCAATGGGCGACCTGGCGAGAGAACACACTGTCCGGGTTCTCCGCGTCACCGAGCAGCTCACGCTGCCAGAGGGTGTAGTCGGCGTACTGCACCGGCAACGGCTCCCACTGCGGAGCCCGCCCCTCACAGCGCGCCGCGTAAGCGGTGGAGATGTCGCGGGCCAGCGGCCCCATCGACCAGCCGTCACTGGCGATGTGGTGCACCACCACGACCAGCACATGCTCGTCCGGCCCGGCCGTGAACAGCCACGCGCGGATCGGTGCCTCGGTCGCAAGGTCGAATACGTATCCCGCCGCCTCGGCGACGGCGTCGGTCAGCTCGACGGGGCTGTCGGCGAGGCGGCCGCCGGCGGCGGGCACGTCCACCACCTGGAGTTCCCAGTCCAGCTCGTCAAGGCTCAGGATGTGCTGGTACGGCTCGCCGTCGGCCACGGGAATGACCGTGCGCAGCACCTCGTGGCGCCCGATCACATCACGCAGGGCCTCGGCCAGGGCTGTCCGGTTCACGTCCCCGGACAGGCGCAACGCGACAGGGATGTTGTACGTGGCGGTGGGGCCTTCGAGCTGCTCGATGAACCACAACCGGCGCTGTGCGAACGACAACGGAAGCATCAGGACTCCTCCTGCTTGCGCATCGGCCGCAATGCCGGCCTAGCTGTTTTCTGGTTTCCGACCTGACTTGCAAGCTTTGCGACAGTCCGAGCCTCGAACAGCGCACGGATCTCGACCTCCACGCCCAGCACGGTGCGAATCCGGCTGATCAGCCGGACCGCGAGCAGGGAGTGGCCCCCCAACCTGAAGAAGTCGTCGTCGACTCCTACGTTTTCCAGCCCCAGTACTTCCGCGAAGGCGGCGCACAGGGCTTTCTCCTGCTCCGTGGCCGGCGCCCTGCCGGTACCGGCGGTGAACTCCGGTGTGGGCAGGGCCTTGCGGTCCAGCTTCCCGTTGACCGTCAACGGCAGCGCGTCCAGCGTGATCACGGCCGCGACCGCCATGTGCCCCGGGAGGCGTCCGTTCACGAACCGGCGTACGGACTCGGGCAGGTCCGCGTCATCTGCGGGATGGGGTTCCTCCGGGACGACGTAGGCGATCAGTCGGGTGTCTCCCGGGGTGTCCTCGCGGGCGACGACCGCCGCCTGCGCAACCCGCGGATGACCGGCCACCACCGCCTGAACCTCACCAGGCTCGATCCGGAACCCCCGAATCTTCACCTGATCATCCACACGCCCCACAAACACCAACTGACCATC
>NZ_JBEPDM010000115.1:0-2783 GCF_040300305.1 Streptomyces sp. NPDC000410 | reverse complement strand
TCCATGGCCGGGTAGTCACACCATCCCAAACAGCCGAATCATCACACCGGTCACGGCCGACCAGGGCTGCTCAACAAGATCGTGTTACGAGCTCTGATGAACACGTCCGACGAAGGGTGGCGGCGCGGCCGCGTCCCCGACGCCCGCGGCCGCGCCGACGCCCCGCGCACACCGATCGACTACGCGAAGGTCGGCCGGTCCTCGGCACGCCGCCGCGCGCAGGGCATGACACCCAGCGAGGCAGCGGCAGCGTTCGAAGAGGCCGACCTGCACGCGCACCTGGACCGCCGCGACGAAGCAGCGGCCGACGACGGCGGCCGCCGTGCAGCGGAGCTCGCGGAGTGGCAGCGCATCGTGCAGCTGCTCGCCGCGACCGGCGGCCCGTACGACCCGGACGCCGACGCGGTCGTCCGGGAGGAGCTCGCCGAAGACCGGCGCCGGGAGGAAGCCGAGCAGCAGCGCCGCCAGGAGCAGCAGCGGGTAGCCGCCCGGGCCGAAGAACTCGCCCGGTTGGGCGGGGCCACCCCAACTCCATCGCAGCGTGCCGAGCCGGGCCGGGGACGAAGCCGCCCGCGACCTCCTGGACCGTGCCGCGCTGCTCGCCGCCCTCGCCCACACCGGCGCTCCGGTCGACGGCTACCTCGAGTTCGTCGGGCGTCTCGCCCAGGCCAGGCCCCGCCGCCACGACCGCACTCGCCTCGTGGCTCGACAAGGCGGCCGGCGGTGAAGGGCGGCACGGCGTGAGCGCGACTGACGAGGTGGTGGCCAGTTGGAGCGAGCACAGCACGGTCGGCCACCACTACGAGGATCTGCTCGCCGGCGGCGCGGTCAGCTCCAGGCGCTGGCCGACTCAGTGGGCCTGAAGTGCAGACCCTCCGGGAGCTCACTGGCAGTGTCAGTCACACCTGAGACCGTGTCGGCATGTATGCCGTCTTCGCTGCCCCAGCCTTCGTATGGTTCCTGCCGCTCATGCTCTTAGCGCAACGCAACATCAAAGACGCCAGCAGTCCCCAGTCATCCAGTGCCAGCGTTCGTGCTGCTCCCCTGCACGCGTTGATGGGCTCGACCACCGAGAGTTCGAGTACCTCGTTCGCGATCTGATGATCCGCGATGGCGCAACCAAGGTGCGGAGAGTCGGTGGAGCAGGAGACAACGGGGCAGATGTCGTGGCAACGGATCCTGCCGGTCAGCTCTGGATCATTCAGTGCAAGCATCGCAAGCAGGGACTGGGCGGGCAGTTGGTCGGGGTTCAAGAGTTCCAGGTCCTCAACGGGACCGGCCGCCCAGTGCACAAAGGCAACGTCGTCGTATTGGTGACTAATGGAGCAGTCAGCAAGCGGGCCCGCGGCTTCGCCAAGTCCCAGAAGCTCGACATCGTCGACCGCCTCCTACTGGAGGACTGGATCACGGGCGACCGTCCGATCTGGGAGTTGCTCGGGATCAAGGGCAGCAGCGCTCCTTCCGTCCTCTCCGATGTTGAATCTGGAGCGCCTGCCGGTTCGAGCGAGTCCGTCTACTCGCTTGCGGAGGCCTATAGCGCTGGGCTGGTGCCCTGGAAGCCAGCCACGATGCGGCAGTACCTGCTGCGCTCCCAGCAACGTGGCATCCCGCTTCCCCGCAGCAGCGATGGGTAAGGTCACCTCTACACGGCTGCGGAACTTGGCGAGTGGCTTGGCCACTGGCGGGCTCGGGGAACTTCCTCATCAGCAGCCCGAGTAGGCGATGTACTCCGTTACTCGCAGTAGCCATAGACTGCGAGGCCATAGGTTGGCGACAGTGCCAGGTTTCGCGCGTACCGCCCGGAGCACCCCGCCCCGGCGCTACCGTGAGGACACATGCCAGAGCAACCGTCCAGGAGCCTCGGATGAGTCAGCAGCCGGCCCCCGCGCCCGCCCGTCAGCCCCTCGATGAGCACGCCGCCGAATCGGCCCGCGCGTACGCGGCCGACCAGCGCGCGAAGGTCGACGTCCTCGCTTCGGTCCTGGAGGACATCGCCGCCAACGGCTACCCCTCGCCCGAGTCCGGCGTGCCGTGGGAGATCGCCCGCGACGCCCACCTCGCCCGCCTCGCGGACGAGCAGCCGCGTGTCGCCTGAGCACGGCGCGCGCCGCTCTCGCGTCATCATGGTGGAGCCCGCGCTCACCCAGCTCGCCAAGTTCACCGCGTCCGAGACGCACCGTCTGGACCGAGCGATCGTCGCGATCAGCGTCAACCCGGAGCTGGGCACCGAGGTGCCCGGCACCCTGCTGCGCGACTACGCGGACGAGATCGACGGAGTCCGCGTGATCTACTACGTCACCGCCCTGAAGACGATCACGATCGTGGCGTACGTCGAAGCCTGATCGACATGTAGCAGCGCCCCGGACCTGGTCGGGCCCGGGGCACTGCTGTGTCTGCTGCACGAGGTGCTGCTGCGGGTGGTTCCTGGCGCCGGAGAGCGATGACATTCGAAGGCTGGCCCCAAGCGCCACACGGCTGCTGCTCGGGTAGCAGGCCCTGCTGCACACGTGCAGCGGCCCGTGCAGCAAACGGGCGTTCGTCTGCTGCACGGGCCGCTGCAACCGGTCAGTCCGCGGTGCCGGTGGCCCACCGCTCCAGGTCGCTCGAAGTCGCGTGCACATGCGGATTCAGGCCTTGGCGTCGCCGTCCGGGGCAGGGCCGGGTTGAGCGCCAGGAAGTCAAGTCGTACCGACGGCGAGGCGAGCTCGGGCGAGTGCCTTCGGCTGGTCTCATGCCACGACAGGGACGGCCGCGGCGGCCGGGCTGATGACGAAGAACCCTGC
>NZ_JBEPDM010000114.1:0-3246 GCF_040300305.1 Streptomyces sp. NPDC000410 | reverse complement strand
CGTACTCACCCGCAGAACATTCTCTGGGGCTTTCCTCCGGGCGCTTCCCTTCGGTGTTTCCAACCTTACCAGACTCTTTTCCGTTCCGTTTCCGGTTCGGATTTAGTTTCCGGTGGCCGTTGGAGGGCCTTTTGCCTTTCGGCGATCTCGACTTTATCAGAGTCTTTTCGGCCGATCTAATCGGCCTCGTGATCCGGATAAGGATTCGAGTGGCTCCATGGAAACTCAATTTCCAGTGGGAGCGAGAGAGATGCTAGTCGTGACACTCGAACATGTCCAGTCCGAGGCAACCGTTAGAATCTACCTCCCCGCTGCGACTGTGTCAACAGCCTTTGCGGGCGAAGAGAAGACTAGCAGGTCACAGGGCCTGTCGCACATCAGGCGGCCACCGGGAGCTCCGCGCTCCGGTCCGTGGCGTCGATGTCTCCCGTCTCGCCCGCGCGGGACGCCCGGCCGCCGAGGACGTACACGTACACGAGGAAGGCCAGTTCAGCGGCGATTCCAATGGTGATGCGCGCCCAGGTCGGCAGGCCGGAGGGGGTCACGAATCCTTCGATCACCCCGGATATGAAGAGGACCAGGGCGAGTCCGATGGCCATTCCGATGGCTGCGCGGCCCTGCTGGGCGAGAGCTGTGCGACGGGACTGAGGGCCCGGGTCGATGAGGGTCCAGCCGAGCCGGAGGCCGGTGCCGGCCGCGACGAAGACGGCGGTGAGCTCGAGCAGGCCGTGCGGGAGGACGAGGCCGAGGAAGACGTCGAGACGTCCGGCGGAGGACATCAGGCCGATGCCGACGCCGAGATTGAGCATGTTGAGCAGGAGGATCCAGAGCACCGGGACGCAGAGGAAGGCACCGAGGACCAGGCACATGGCGGCGGCTCGGGCGTTGTTCGTCCAGACCTGGGCTGCGAAGGAGGCCGCCGGGTGGCTCGAGTAGTACGTCTCGTACTCGCCGCCGGGGCGAGTGAGCCGGCGCAGCTCGTCAGGGGCTGCGATGGCCGACTGGATCTCGGGGTGCGTGCCGATCCACCAGCCGATGATCACTGCGAGGAGCGTGGAGAGGACGGCCGTGGGAATCCACCAGTGGCGGGAGCGATAGACCGCGGCGGGGAACCCGACGGTCAGGAATCGGGCGGCGTCGCGCCACGAGGCGCGGCGGGTGCCGGTGACCGTGGCGCGGGCACGGGCCACGAGCTGGGTGAGGCGGGCCGTGACCATGGGATCCGGCGCGCTCGACTGTATGAGGGAGAGATGGGTCGCGGTGCGCTGGTAGAGGGCGACGAGTTCGTCGGCCTCGGCGCCGGTGAGATGGCGTCCGCGGCGCAGGAGGTAGTCCAGGCGGTCCCATTCCGCGCGGTGGGTCATCACGAAGACGTCAAGGTCCATGGTCGACTGCTGCTCCAGGCACTGGTCCGGGTCCGTACTGCGGCGCGCACTTCGGCTCAGCTTGGCAGACTGGCGACTTGAGGGGGCTGGAAGGTCGATGAAAGCCGATGAGAGGGGTGGGCGCTGGTGAGCGGAGTTGTCACGGGGGACGCGGTCGTACTGGGGCTTCGGCCGGCGAGGCTGCCCAGCCGGGCGCTCGCGATCGCGATCGACCTCGTCGTGGTGTGGACGGTGTATCTCCTGATGTCCCTCGGCCTGTTCGCCGCGACGGCGGCGCTCGACGACGCGGCTGTCATGGCGGTGTCGATCGCCGCGTTCGTGCTGGTGCTGGTGGGCGGGCCGATCGCCGTGGAGACGCTGAGCCATGGTCGTTCGCTGGGGAAGCTGGCCTGCGGGCTGAGGGTGGTCCGGGACGACGGGGGGCCGATCCGGTTCCGGCACGCGCTGGTGCGTGGGTCGATCGGGGTGGTGGAGATCCTGATGACGTTCGGGGCGATCGCGTGCATCGCTTCGCTGGTGTCGGCGCGAGGGCGGCGGATCGGCGATGTGTTCGCGGGGACTCTGGTCATACGGGAGCGGGTACCGGCGGCGCGGTCCACGGCGGTGCCTCCGCCGCCTCCATGGCTGGTGGGGCGGTTCGCGGAACTGGATCTGTCCGGTGTGCCGGACGATCTCTGGCTGGCTGTACGGCAGTACCTGACGCGCATGCGTCAGCTCGACCCGGAGGTGAGCCGATCGTTGGCGGAACGGCTGACCGGTGATCTGGTGGCCCGGACCGGGACGCCCGTGCCGCAGGGAGTGCCGGCTGCCGCGTATCTGGCCGGTGTGGTGAGTGAACGGCAGGCGCGGGATGCTCGGCGTGCGTACGTCGCGACGACAGCGACAGCGGCGACGCTCTCCCCGGCAGCGCAGGGCCCGTCAGCGTCTGTGGCCGTGACGGCCCCGGCGTCACCGGGGGCCGTTCCTTCAGCTCCTGTGCCGCCTGTGCCGGGGGCAGCCGGTGGGGCGGGCGAGGATCGCGTGCCGACGTCGAAGGGGTTCGCGCCGCCCGCGTAGCCCCGCGTCGATCGCCGCGTGGATCAGGGGAAGACGGAGGGTGGGGTTTCGAGGTCTTCGAGCTCGATGCCGGGGGCCGCGAGGACCACGTCGCCGGAGATGTGGACCGTGTGCTGCTCGCCCGTGTCCAGGGCACTGACCTGGTATTCGTCCACGGTCAGCAGGCCATTGTCAGTGGCGTGCGCTTCACTCTTCATCAGGGCCCAGGACTGGTCGACGGTGCGCGGGGCGAGGACGGGGTCCGTGAAGGCGACGAGGCGGACGCGGGTCGCGGGTGCGCCGGGGGCGAGGCGGAGCAGTCGGGCCGTTGCGATGAGGAAAGCGGGGGAAGTGCCGGTGAAGGCGTGCGCGCGGACATTGCCTTCGGTGGCGTGAGTGCCGGTGGGGTCGGTCCGGACCCAGGTGACGCCGTCGAGGGCGGCGCCACGGACCTGCCAGCTCGCGGCGTGGAGTTCGAGGCGGATGGGACGGCCGAGCTCGTCGAGGGCCAGATCGACGGAGCCCGCGTGGTCTCCGGAGGGGGTGGTCAGCTGGGAGACGTAGCGCCAGCCGGAGGGGCCTGGTGCGCAGTGGAAGTGCTCTTCACCGAGGGGGGTGTGATCGTGCGGATCATGGAGCGAATAGCGGCCGCGGGGCATGGGGCGGGGTCCTTGCGATGCGTTCGCGCCCCCAGGGCGGGGACGGCCGCAGGCCCCCGCGCCCTGGGGACGGGGGGCCTGCGGGGGTGCGTCAGTAGCGGTAGTGGTCGGGCTTGTACGGGCCCTCGACCTCGACGCCGATGTAGGCGGCCTGCTCGGGGCGGAGC
>NZ_JBEPDM010000113.1:0-3957 GCF_040300305.1 Streptomyces sp. NPDC000410 | reverse complement strand
GCCCGGACAGCGAGTCCAGCGCAGCGGTAGGCAGGTTGATCATCGGAGCAGTATCACAAGGCGACGGCACCCCCGGCACTCCGATTTCGGCGCGGAAATGCTTCTGACGCCGCCCGCGCCCTGCTGTGTACCCATGTGCCGACAAAACCTCCCCAAGCGGGTCTCCACGACAAGGACCAGTTCGCGGCAACCTTGGTAGGGATCTGTCCTTGAGCGTCTCGTGGGGCCACATGATCCACGAGGTGATCTTGCGGGGGCCGAGGGATGTCGGCCTGGACCGGATCGGTGGTGCCCGCCCGCGGCGAGGTGTTTGCGGACGACCTGGCGACTGCCCCGGTAGCCGCGGGCCTGAATCTCCAGGAACAGTTGGGTGCCGCTGACCTGGCCTTGTGCCCCCGCACTGGAGTCCTTCCGTCACGAGGCTTCGTGAGCATCCTCAGTGCTCACGGATCCTTGACCACCACCAGCCGCCCACCGTGAAGGTGTTCACCGGCCCAGGATTCGGCAGAGTGCGACGCTCGAACTCATCGTCGATACGAGCAACCAGCCGGCCGAGATCGCGCCGGGCACCGCGAGGGAGGTGAAGCATGACCTCTTCCAGATCATCGCGGGCATACTCCACCTCCAGTCCGGGCTGCCAGACCTGGGATGCCGTCAGATAACGGCCGGGTTGCCTGAACGCCCACTCGAAACGGGAGAGCGCGTCAGCAACTGCACCAGGCCACATCCGCTCATCCTCGACGCGGCGGACAGCTGCACGAGTCTTCGCGGAAACGCCCCGGATCCGCCGAACTGCAACGTGTCTGCGAGGCCGCCACAGCTCAGCACGGACGGCCTTCGGGCGCCTACGCGGCATCGCCCTTTCTGATCAACATGCCGTCATCCTGCCACGAACGAGGCTGGCTCCGCACGCACGATCGAGCTCCCCGCCACTCGGGGTGCTCTTACTTCTCACCAACATTCACGCGCTCTTCGTTCACGGCGTGATGCCGAAACCCACCGACAAGTGCTCTCGCTTGAAAGGTTCTGGCACACATTCTGTGGTCGGTGACGCTGCGTGGTAATCCATGATGGGTTGCATGGGAGCACTCTTCGGCTACTACGCCGCTGCTGATGACGAAGACGCCGTTCGGGCCGTGGTCCGTGAGGATGGGCAGCCGATAGGAACGGGGTACGACTCGTTCACCGTGAAGGGCATCGATCCGGTGGTCGAGCTGCTGCCGGCCGAGGTACTCGTTACGGGGCGAACGGCCGATGCCATCCAGGCTGATCCGCGGCATGGGCACTTGGTCGGGATGGTGGGTGACGGAGGAGTCGTCACGCTGTCACTCACGGATTCCTTCTGTGACTCCCTCGCCCGTGTCGACCTGAAGCAGCTGGGCGAAGTGGCTCACGGTTGGTCTGCGTCGGGTGTCTTCAACGCCGAGTCGGACCCGACCGGGCTCACTGGCTTCCTGGAAGATCTCGCTGCTCTTGCGAAAAAGGCGACCGTTCGCGGCCACCGGCTGTACTGCTGGATCAGCATGTGACCGGAGCTCAGGCCGCCAACAGGACTCGCTTGCGCAGAAGATTGAAGCCGGCTCGTCCGTACATCTGGCGCTTGAACACCGACCACGTCCGGTCCTTTGCGCAGATGCGCACCGAACGCCAGGGCGATCGACTCCCCGACTGGCTCGACGCCGTCCGCCATGACGACCTGCCCAGCCTCCACACCCTTGCCGCGGGCATCGACCGCGACCGCGAGGCTGTGATCGCCGGCCTCACCCTGCCCTGGAACTCCGGTGTCGTCGAAGGGCACGTCAACCGCATCAAGATGCTCAAGGGCCAGATGTTCGGCCGAGCCGGCTTCAGGCTGCTACGCAAGCGCGTATTGCTGGCCACCTAGTCAACTGCCTGACTCTCGATGATAGGAATTCCTTCACGGAACGATGATGTGGGGGCGAGACAAAGCGTGGACTCAGTAGTGGCGATCAGCTTGATCCGCATGGCCGCTGCAGACCTGTCGATGGCGCCCTGGCAGCGCCCCTCGGACGCCTATCTGGTCCAGATGGGGCTGGACGCCTTGATGGCCGATGTCGAGGCTCCCTCGCTTCCCCCGCTGGCTGGGCTCGCGCGCGGTGAGTACCCCCAGGTCCGCGAGCTGTTCGGCCTTGTGGTGGAAGAATTGGGTCTACTCCCGCTGACCTCGGAAGATCTAGCCAAGGCGCGATGGATCGCGGCCCGTTGGTGGGCGGCCCAGATCGTGGCGCGTCGGCTCGATCCCGTACAGGGAGCAAAGCTGATCTATCAGGAAGCTGCAACCGAACTCGACTACCCCGATGCGCTGCAACCCATGGTCGCTCTGGCGAGAAGAATCGACCTGCTGAACGACCGGTCTCTGGAACAGCAGCACATCGACGAGGTCACCTCCGCAGCGCAGGACTTTCTCGCCACAGACGCACCCCTAAGCACGGGCCTTTGACCCGCGTCGCATGACCCACCGTGACCAGTTCACGGAAAGTGAGCCAGAGCCCGTTCTCACCTACGTAGCCAGCCAGCACGTTGGTACGCGGACGTTGAGGCCATGGCAGTGAACGGGGAAGCCCCGGCGGGGTTTCCCGCCGGGGCACCGGTCCTGCATCTGCCTATGCGGGCTCTTGTTTCCAGTTCTCAGGGACAAGTGGCGCCGGCATCAGCCATGGGAAGGCAAGCTGCGCCATGAGCTGTAGCAGCACAGGCTCCATTGTGCTGAATCCCCGGGCCGGGAAGGCGAACACCAGCATCGGCGGCGTCATCAGGGCCCGGTACTGGGTGACGTCCATCCGTGTGTGTGCCAGGCCCACCGAGATCGCCAGGAGCATCGACGGCACGCCAGTGAAGGCCAGCAGGAAGAGCCCGGTCCACATGGTCTCGGCGAAGGGGTCCTCCCACGGGACAGTCACGGCGATGACGATCCATGCCACGGTGTGGATGAGCACATACGTCAGGAGGCATTGCCCGATCCGTCCCAGGACACGGCGCATCCCAGGGCCAGCCGCCTCTGCGTCGCCGTCTGACATCAGCATCCCTTCACGCATCAGTTGCCCGTCTATGCTCTGTCGTTCTTGCCGGGCCGCGCCATGCTTGCGTCGAAGCCCAGTTCACTGGCGATGCGGTCTGTGGAGATCGCGGTGCGCTGACCCACTCCGCGGATCGCAGTGTGCGTAGTCGGCCGGCCGCCCGGGTCATGTGCAAAGTGCCGGTGCCCCGGCGGGAACCTTGCCGGGGCACCGTTCGCTCTTCGGCTTGCTACGGCGTTCCCTTCCATTTCTCGGGTATGAGTGGCGCCGGCATGAGGAAGACGAACGCGAGCTGGGCCATCAGCTGGAGGATCATCGGTGTGGCTGTGCTGGCCATGATGAGCGGCCAGCCGCCGAGGAACAGCATCGGCAGCACGAGCAGGACCCGGAACAGAGCTGCATCCATCCGCCTGTGCGCCAGTCCCGCGATGACCGCGAGGAGCAACGTCGGAACGCCGATCAGCACGAATACTCCGAGAGCAACCTGCGCATGCACGCCGTAGGGATCCCCCTCGGGGTTGACCAGAGCCATGGAGACCCAGGCCGCCGCGTACAGGAGCACGTACGTCAGGACGCAACGCCCGATTCGCGCCGAGACCCTGCGCATGCCCGGACTGGCCGATTGACTGTGTTGCTGCATCAGCATCCCTTCACGCATCGGTTGGTCGTCGGTCTCCAGCTGCGGGTTGGGTGCTGCGTGGCCCGCCGAAGAGGCTGGTTCGTGGCCGGTCGCGAACGCTGTGACGAACAGCCCCAGAGCTGCTGGGATGAACAGGAATATGCCGATCATGGTGCCGGTCAGGGCCCAGGTCGACAGGCCGGCCCCGACGGCGAGGCGAGCTCGGGCGAGTGCCTTCGGCTGGTCTCATGCCACGACAGGGACGGCCGCGGCGGCCGGGCTGATGACGAAGAACCCTGC
>NZ_JBEPDM010000112.1:0-5082 GCF_040300305.1 Streptomyces sp. NPDC000410 | reverse complement strand
CGCTCGTTTGCGCAGCTCAGGGGGATAGGAGGAAGGGCGTGCCATGACTCGATCCTTTCACGGAATCAAGTCTCCACCGAACCCGGAACGGTTCACAATGGAGTCCCATCGCCTACGAGACAGCACTCGACACAGCATCACCAACCCTGGCCCAAGCCGCATAGGCCGTGTCCAAGATTCCGGGTCAAGACCCACTGCCCCCAAGCCCCACCTGACCGTCCGCTGGGCAACCGGCGGCGGATCACGCGTCGGCCCGAACACCTCACAGACGTCAAGCGAAAGCGGCTCGAGGAACTGCGCGATCGAAACCCCGGGCTGGAGACGACCGTCGAGTACGCCCGCCGCCTGGCACTCATGGTCCGCAATCGACGCAGCGAACACCTGGCCCTCGAAGCCTGGACCGCGGACGTCCGCCTCGACGGTCAACGCGCACTCCGGACTCTGGCCAACGGCATGCGGCGCGACCGCGAACCAATGGCGACAGAGCCCAGAAGCTATGCGAGAGTCCGCTCTTGTGAACGAATCCATCGGCGGGAGCGGCGCGTGCAGGAGCGCAACTCCTCTTCGGGCAAGGCGCCCAGGGATCGAACCCGCTGCCCTACTCCCCCGTATCCACGAAGGTCCCAGCGGTACGCACGACCGCAGCAGTGGATCACGAGGGGATTCCTGTGAGCACCGAGACGTACGACCGGCCGCCCCGCCGCCCGGGGCCGGACATGCCGCGCGGAGAAGTCAGCCTGCAGGAGCCGCCGCCGCTGCCCGAGTCGATCCCCGCGGGGATCAGCGCGGTGCTGATGACACTGCCGATGATGGCCGGCTCCGCCGGCATGATGATGATGTTCATGGGCAACGGCAGCCGTGCCATGGGATACGGTGCCCTGATCCTGATGGCCGTCGGGGCCGTGGCCATGCTGGCCGGGACTATGATGCGCAGCGGCCAGGACCGCAAGCGCAAGCTCAACAGTGAGCGTCGTGACTATCTGCGCTATCTCTCGCAGATCCGGCGCCAAGTGCGCCGTCATGCCGAACAGCAGCGCAAGTCGATCGTATGGCGGCATCCCGACCCGGTCACCTTGTGGTCCATCGCCCTCTCCAACCGCCTGTGGGAACGCCGAGGCAGTGACGAGGACTTCGGCGAGGTACGCATCGGGATCGGTGAGCAGCGACTCGCGGTCCGGCTGAGGCCTCCGCAGTCCAAGCCGGTCGAGGACCTCGAACCGCTCTGCGCCAACGCGCTGCGTCGCTTCATCCGTACGTACAACGTCCTGCCCGAACTGCCCACGGCGGTTCTGCTCCGTTCCTTCTCCCGGGTGCTGCTCCGGGGAGACGAGGAGACCGTGAGGGGACTGGCCCGGTCGCTCATCGCTCAGCTGGCCACCTTCCACTCGCCCGAGGAGCTGCGGATCGCGATCTGCGCGAGTGCCGATCGCCGGGCCGCATGGGACTGGGTCAAATGGCTGCCGCACGCCCAGCATCTGAGCAAGACGGACGCCGCCGGCGCAGTGCGCCTGGTCACCGACAGCTACAGCGAGCTGGAGCGACTCCTCGGCGACGAGTTCGGCGAACGGCCCCGCTTCGAGGGTGCCGCGCGGCCCTCTCCAGAAGAGCCGTTCATCATCGTGCTGCTCGACGGCGCGGCCGTCCCCTCGGGCTCACGCATCGCCGACTCGGGCTTCCAAAACGCCGTGGCCATCGACATCTCCGGCGCCATGCGCTGGAAGAGCGACCGGGGCACCCTTCGCCTGGAAGTCACCGCTGACAAGATCAGCTCGGTCACCTCGGACCAGGCGGGCCGGGAGACCGTCAGCGAGGTCGCGCGCCCCGACGGGCTCGACACGGTGCTCGCCACCTCGCTGGCCAAAATCATTTCCCCCCGTCGGCTCGGCACCGACGCCGTGGCGGCCGATCCTCTCGCGACCGACCTCGACCTCGTCTCCCTGCTCGGAGCCGGTGACGCCCGCGACTTCGACCCGCTGGCGCTCTGGGCCAGTCGCTCCCCGTGGGACCGGCTTCGGGTCCCGATCGCCGTGTCCCAGGACGGCGAGGTCATCGAGCTCGACATCAAGGAAGCCGCACAGGGCGGCATGGGCCCGCACGGCATGCTTATCGGTGCCACCGGCTCGGGCAAGAGTGAACTGCTGCGCACCCTAGTCCTGGGTCTCGCCATGACCCACTCCTCCGAAGTGCTCAACATGGTCCTGGTCGACTTCAAGGGCGGCGCGACGTTCCTCGGCCTCGACGAACTGCCGCACACCTCCGCCGTGATCACAAACCTGGCCGACGAGCTACCGCTTGTCGACCGTATGGAGGATGCGATCCAGGGCGAACTCATGCGCCGGCAGGAGTTGTTGCGCAAGGCCGGTTACAGCTCGCTCGCCGACTACGAGAAGGCGCGGGTCCAGGGGACCCGGCTCGACCCGCTGCCGACCCTTCTTGTCGTCGTCGACGAGTTCAGCGAAATGCTCAGCATGCGCCGGGAGATGATCGACCTCTTCGTCATGATCGGGCGACTCGGACGCTCCCTCGGTGTCCACCTGCTTCTGGCCTCGCAGCGCCTGGACGAGGGGCGCGTCCACCAACTGGAGTCCCACCTCTCGTACCGGATCGGACTGCGTACCTTCTCCGCCACAGAGAGCCGGAGCGTCCTCGGCGTGCCGGACGCCTACTCCCTTCCGCCCACTCCCGGCTCCGGCTATCTGAAGACCGGCACGAACCCACTGGTGCGCTTCAAGGCGGCGTACGTCTCAGGTGTCTACAAGGGCAGGCAGCGCGTGCAGCGCAGCGAGGCCGTGGTACGCCAGCAGATCGTGCCCTTCGACACGGAGTACCGTGAGCCTGCCGCCGTCGAACCGGCCGGCGCCGACGAGGCCACCTCGGGACCCGAAGGTCTGGCCCCTGACACCAACGTCATCACCCCTCCGCCGGGCTCACCGGGACTCGAAGCCGGCCAGCCTGATCCCGATGCGGAGACGATCGCACGTGAGCCGGCCGGACCTGAGCCTGCCGAACCCGTCGGCGAACCGGGCGGGGCCACCGACGAGCCGGAATCGGCCCCCGAGGTTCCGGCAGGTGGGACCGACGGCAAAGAGACGCTGATGAGGGTGATCATCGACCGCATCAAGGGTCAGGGCCCGCCCGCGCACCAGGTATGGCTCCCCCCGCTCTCCGAGGCACCGACCCTGGACGAACTGCTCCCACCGCTCTTCCCCGACCCGGACAAGGGGCTCATTGTCGAGAGCTGGGCTGCCCAGGAGCCCCTCACCGTTCCGGTCGGCATCGTGGACAAGCCGTACGAAGGCGTGCGCGACCTTCTTGTCGCGGACCTGACCGGCGGCGGCGGACACATCGGAGTGGTCGGTGCACCCAAGATGGGCAAGAGTACGGTCCTGCGCACCGTGATCACCGCTCTGGCGCTCAGCCACTCGCCTCGGGACGTACAGTTCTACATCCTCGACTTCGGCGGCGGCAGCATGTCCGTCCTCGGCGACCTGCCGCACGTCGGATCCATCTGCGGGCGTCTCGACCCGGACCGGGTCACCCGGACCCTGGCCGAGCTGGTCGGACTGCTGGCACTGCGTGAACGGCTGTTCGCCGCCCACGGTGTCGCCTCCATGGACGACTACCGCAAGCGGGTCAACGAGCCATGGGCCCAGCAGGACCCGTACGGCGACGTCTTCCTCGTGGTGGACGGCTGGTTCACCATGCGGCAGGACTTCGAGCCACTCGAGTCGGCAATGTCTGACCTGGCCAACCGCGGGCTCAGCTTCGGCATCCACCTGATGGTCTCGGCGACGCGCTGGTCGGAGATCAGGCCCTGGCTCCGAGACCTGCTCGGCACCCGGTTCGAACTGCATCTCGGCGACGCCGTGGAATCCGAGGTCAACGCGCGCGCCGCCGCACTCGTGCCCGCAGTTCCAGGCCGCGGACTCACGAAGAAGGGGCTGCACTTCCTCACGGCAGTGCCACGCATCGACGGTGGCCTCAGCAACGACGATCTCGCCGACGCCACCCGCGAGCTCATCCAGTCCTCCGCCGACAGCTGGTTCGGGCCCAAGGCCCCACCCGTCCGCATGCTGCCCGGAGTCCTGCCGGCCACCGAGCTCCCTCCGGCCGAAGGCGACATGAAGTTCGTGATCGGGCTCGACCAGGCAGGCCTCAACCCTGTCTGGCACGACTTCGGACAGCAGCCGCACATCCTCGTATTCGGAGAGAACGAGACCGGTAAGACCAACTTCCTGCGCCTGGTCGCCCAGGCGGTCGAGCAGAGGTTCAGCAACGACGAGGCACGCATCATGGTCGCGGACTACCGCCGCGGCCTGTACTCCTCCATTCCGAAGGAACGTCAGCTCGGCTACGCCGTGTCCGGTCTGAGCCTGGGCCAGATGGTCGAGGAGGCGGCCGCAGTCCTGCGGGAGCGGCTCCCCGGCCCCGAGATCACCCCGGACCGGCTCGCACTCAAGGACTGGTGGAGCGGCCCCCGGCTCTTCATCCTGATCGACGACTACGACCTGGTCGGCGGCAGCAGCGGGCACTCGAGCCCGCTCGCCCCGCTCCTCGACATGATCCCCTCCGGTGCCGACATCGGCCTCCACCTCGTCGTAGCCCGCTCGGCTTCCGGGGCGAGCCGGGCCATGATGGACCCCGTCATCCGACGGATATGGGAGACCGGCGCTCCGGGCGTACTGCTCTCCTGTAGCCGGGACGAAGGAGCTTTCCTGTCTCCGGACATGCGTCCGCAACTACTCCCGCCGGGCCGCGCGCAGTTCACGAACCGTCGACGCGGGGTCGCGATCATCCAGACCGGCTTTGTCGGAGGCGATGCCTGATGCCGGGCGACTGGGGAGCGGCGGTCGGTCCGCCACGTTCCTGTGACACAGCCGGAAGGTGGGGACCGACCAAGTCTGAGCACGACGACCGGGACCGCCAAAGGGCGAAAGGGCGGATCAAGACAGCTGGACTGCGCCGGGCTAAGGCCACGATGCGAACGATGTCCGCGACCGGGTGCTCCCGCGCTTGAGCATGTTGCGGCAATCTGTGAACGGAAACGAAGAGTCGCTGTGGGAAAGCCGAGAGGGCTTTCCC
>NZ_JBEPDM010000111.1:0-5096 GCF_040300305.1 Streptomyces sp. NPDC000410 | reverse complement strand
TATGTCGTGCTCGCCGGTGTTGTTCGGGGCGAGGTGTCGGGGGTGTTGCGGGAGTTCGTGGCGGCGCGCCTGCCGGAGTACATGGTGCCGTCGGCAGTCGTGGTCCTCGACGAGCTCCCGCTCACACGCAACGGGAAGCTCGACCGCAAGGCGCTCCCCGTCCCCGCGTACGAGGCAGGCGAGGGCCGAGGGCCGGCCAACGCGCAGGAGGAGATCCTCTGCGGCGCGTTCGCCGAGGTCCTCGGTGTGGACAGCGTAGGCGTCGACGACGACTTCTTCGCATGGGGCGGCCACTCGCTGCTTGCCGTGCGGCTGCTCAGCCGGATCCGGGCGGTGTTCGGCGTCGAACTCTCCCTGCGGACGCTGTTCGAGGCCCGCACGGCGGCCGGTGTCGCGGCCAGGCTCTCCGATGCCGACCAGGCTCGCCTGCCGCTGCTGGCAGGGGCGCGCCCGGAGCGGGTGCCGCTCTCGTTCGCGCAGCGCCGCCTGTGGTTCCTCGGCCAGCTCGAAGGGCCCAGCGCGACCTACAACATGCCGGTCGCGCTACGGCTCTCCGGACAGGTGGATCCGGTCGCGCTGGGCGCGGCCCTGCGGGACGTACTCGCACGGCACGAGGCGCTGCGGACGGTGTTCGCCGTTGCCGACGGTGAGCCGTACCAGAAGGTCCTCGACATGGAGGAGCTCGCCTGGGAGCTGGCGGTCGTCGATGTGAGCCCGGCGGACATGGCCGACTCCGTCGCAGGGGCCGTCGGCCACACATTCGACTTCGCCGTGGATGTGCCCTTCCGAGCCTGGCTGTTCACCGCAGGACCGGAGGAGCAGGTGCTGGTCGTCGTGATGCACCACATCGCGAGCGACGGCTGGTCCCGGGCGCCGCTGGCACGGGACATCTCCCTCGCCTACGCGGCCCGTAGCACGGGCGGCCGTGCTCCGCAGTGGACCGAACTCCCGGTGCAGTACGCCGACTACGCGCTCTGGCAACAGGAGCTGCTGGGGGACGAGCAGGACCCCGACAGCGTGATATCGCGGCAGATCGCCTACTGGCGCTCCACATTGGCCGGATCGCCCGAGGAGCTTGCGCTGCCCTTCGACCGCCCGCGGCCGGCCGTGGCCAGCCACAGCGGGCACACCGTGCCGCTGGAGGCCCCGGCGGAGCTGCATGCGCGGCTGGTCGAGCTGGCGCGTGCCGAGGGCGTCACCGTGTTCATGGTGTTGCAGGCCGCGCTCGCGGTGCTGCTGTCCCGGCTGGGCGCGGGCAACGACATTCCCCTCGGATCGGCGATCGCGGGACGCACCGACGAGGCCCTCGACGGTCTGGTCGGCTGCTTCGTCAACACGCTGGTGCTGAGGACCGACCTGTCGGGCGACCCCACGTTCCGCGAGGTCCTGGCGCGCGTGCGGGAGACCGGTCTTTCGGCGCTCGCGCATCAGGACGTGCCGTTCGAGCGACTGGTGGAGGAGCTGGCCCCGGCCCGGTCGCTGGCCAGGCACCCGCTGTTCCAGGTCGTGTTCACCAAGCAGGACACCATCGAAGCCGTACTGGACCTGCCCGGTGTGAACCTGAGCGCGGTGGCGTCCGGCACGTCGGCGGCCAAGTTCGATCTGGACGTGCTGGTCGGGGAGGCGTACGACGCCGATGGCGGGCCGGCCGGGCTGCGGGGCACGCTGACCGTGGCCGCCGACCTGTTCGACCCCGAGACGGCCACGCGCATCGCCGGGCGCTGGGGACGGGTGCTCGATGCCGTGGCCGGCGATCCCGGGCTGCGGCTCAGCGCGGTGGACGTCCTGGGCGAGGCGGAGCGACGCCTGGTGCTCACGGAGTGGAACGACACCGAAGCGCCGTCGGCGGACACGTCGGTGGTGGGGTTGTTCGAGGCGCAGGCGGCACGGACCCCGGACGCGATCGCGATCGTCGCCGACGGGACCGAGATCTCGTACGCGCAGCTGGACGCCCGGGCCAACCGGCTCGCGCACTACCTGACCAAGCAGGGTGTGGGCGCCGAGTCGGTGGTCGGTCTGGGGCTGGAGCGCGGCGCCGAGATGATCGTGGCGATCCTGGCCGTGTGGAAGGCCGGAGCCGGCTACCTGCCGCTCGATACGCAGCAGCCGGCCGAGCGGATCGGATTCATGCTGGCGGACAGCGGAGCGGTGCTGCTGCTGACCACCGAGGAGATCCTGGACGAGCTGCCGGCAGGCCGGGTACGGATGGTGGCACTCGACGACCCGATGACGGTGGCCCAGCTCGCCATGCTCCCGGTCACCGTTCCCGGGGTGTCGGTGGTGCCGGGTGGGTTGGCCTATGTGATCTATACGTCGGGTTCGACGGGGCGGCCGAAGGGTGTGGCTGTCACCCATGGGTCGCTCGCGAACTATGTGTCGTCGGTGCCGGGGCGTGTCGGGCTGGGTGAGGAGGGTGGTCGGTACGCGCTGTTGCAGGCGCAGGCCACCGACCTGGGCAACACGTTGGTGTTCGCGAGTCTGGCCACGGGTGGGCAGTTGCACATCCTCGACGCGGAGGCGGTCACCGACCCGGCCGCGGTGACGGCGTATTTCGCGGAACACCGGATCGACTACCTGAAGGCGGTGCCGTCGCATCTGTCGGCGCTGGGCGCCGACGGTGGCCTGGAGGGCGTGCTGCCGGCCAAGTCACTGGTTCTCGGTGGCGAGGCGGCCTCACCCACATGGGTCCGGGAGCTGGTGGCGGCCGCCGGTACGCGGGAGGTGTTCAACCACTACGGGCCGACCGAGGCCACCATCGGCGCGGCGACCACACGCCTCACCGGACAGACGCTGGACGACGGCGTCGTCCCGGTCGGCACACCGGTCGCGAACACGCGCTTCTACGTACTGGACGACACGCTCACCCCGGTGCCCGCCGGTGTGGCCGGCGAACTGTACATAGCCGGTGCGCAGGTGGCGCGCGGCTACGTCGGCCGCGCGGGACTCACGGCGGAACGGTTCGTGGCCTGCCCGTTCGCAGGTGCGGGCGAGCGGATGTACCGCACGGGCGACCGGGCGCGGTGGAGCGCCGACGGCCGGCTCGTATTCCTGGGCCGGGCGGACGACCAGGTGAAGATCCGCGGGTTCCGGATCGAGCCGGGCGAGGTGCAGACCGTGCTCGTAGCACATCCGGAGGTCACTCAGGCGGTGGTCGTCACCCGTGAGGACACCCCCGGCGATGTCCGGCTGATCGCGTACGTCGTACCCGCCGACCCCGAAGAGACCGATGACGCGTTGCCGGAAGCGGTGCGGCGATTCGTCGGGCAGCGGCTGCCGGACTACATGGTGCCGTCCGCGGTGGTGGTCCTGGAGGCCATGCCGCTGTCGTCGAACGGGAAGCTGGACCGCAAGGCCCTGCCCGCCCCGGCCAACGCCGCCGCAACGGGTGCCGGCCGGGGTCCCGCCACGCTCCAGGAGGAGCTTCTGTGCGGGGCGTTCGCCGAGGTCCTGGGGCTGCCCGGCGTGGGAGTGGACGACGACTTCTTCGAACTGGGCGGGCACTCCCTCCTCGCGGTGCGGCTCATCAGCCGGATCCGGGCGGTGCTGGGCATCGAGGTCGAGATCCGTGCCCTGTTCGACACCCCGACGGTGGCCGGGCTCGCAGCCGGGCTCGGAGCCGCCGGCGAGGCCCGCCTCGCGCTGACGGCAGGCGTACGCCCGGAGCGGGTGCCGCTGTCGTTCGCGCAGCGCCGCCTGTGGTTCCTCGGCCGGCTGGAAGGCCCCAGCGCCACCTACAACGTCCCCGTCGCACTGCGACTGAGCGGAGATGTCGACCGGGACGCGCTCGGCGCCGCGCTGCGGGACGTGATCGGCAGGCACGAGGTGCTGCGGACGGTGTTCGCGGTGGCTGACGGTGAGCCGTATCAGCGTGTTGTGGCTGCCCAGGACCTGGAGTGGGAGCTGCGGACGGTGGAGGTGGCGCCGGAGGAGCTGGCCGGTGCGGTCGCCGCTGCGCAGGGGTATGCCTTCGACCTGTCGGAGGAGGTGCCGATCCGGGCCTGGCTGTTCACGGCTGGACCGGACGAGCAGGTACTGGTCGTGGTGACCCATCACATCGCCGGTGACGGCTGGTCCCGGGGGCCGCTGGCCAGGGACGTCTCCGTCGCCTACGCGGCGCGATGCGCGGGCGGGGTCCCCGGGTGGGAGCCGCTGCCCGTGCAGTACGCGGACTACACGTTGTGGCAGCGTGAGCTGCTGGGCTCGGAGGACGACCCGGAGAGCCTGCTGTCCCGCCAAGTCGACTACTGGCGCCAGGCGTTGGCCGGGGCTCCCGAGGAGCTGGAGCTGCCGTTCGACCGCACGCGTCCTGCGGTGGCCAGTCTCCACGGGCACAGTGTGCCGCTGGAGATCCCGGCGGAGCTGCACGCGCGGCTGGCGGAGATGGCGCGTGCCGAGGGCGTGACGGTGTTCATGGTGTTGCAGGCCGCGCTCGCGGTGCTGCTGTCCCGGCTGGGTGCGGGGAACGACATTCCGATCGGGTCGGCGGTCGCCGGTCGTACCGATGAGGCGCTGGACGACCTGGTCGGGTTCTTCATCAACACCTTGGTGGTACGCGCCGACCTGTCGGGCGATCCCACGTTCCGCGAGGTGCTGGGACGGGTTCGGGAGGCCGGGCTCGGGGCGTTCGCCCACCAGGATGTGCCGTTCGAGCGGCTGGTGGAGGAGCTTGCCCCGACGCGCTCGCTGTCGCGCCACCCGCTGTTCCAGGTGATGCTCACCGTGCAGAACAACGCCGACGCGGTCCTGGACCTGCCGGGGCTGGGCGCCGAGACGCTGTCCTCCGGCGGGACGACGGCCAAGTTCGACCTGGACATCTCTTTGGGGGAGGTGTTCGACGCGGAGGGGCGGCCGGCGGGGCTGCGGGGTGTGGTGATTGTTGCGGCGGATCTGTTTGATCTGGGGAGTGCTGGGCGGTTGGCTGAGCGTTTGGCGTTGGTGGTGGATGCGGTGACTGCTGATCCGTTGGTGCGGGTGGGTGCGGTGGATGTGTTGGGTGAGGTGGAGCGGCGTCGGGTGTTGGTGGAGTGGAATGACACGGTGGCTGAGGTGTCGGCGGTGTCGGTGGTGGAGTTGTTCGAGGGGTGGGTGGCGCGGAC
>NZ_JBEPDM010000110.1:0-5169 GCF_040300305.1 Streptomyces sp. NPDC000410 | reverse complement strand
CGCTCGTTTGCGCAGCTCAGGGGGATAGGAGGAAGGGCGTGCCATGACTCGATCCTTTCACGGAATCAAGTCTCCACCGAACCCGGAACGGTTCAATCTCGGACGTCCCGGGAAAGACGTAGAAGACCCGGTCCGGATCGGCGGGCACCTCGACGCGGGCCAGCGGCAGATGCCGCAGGACCACCCGCCTCGCGAACTCGCCCTCCCGCCTGCCGAGCCGGGGAACGATGGCTTTGACGTGCGCCGGGTCCAGATCGGCCGGCAGCTTCCCGCCCTCGTCCAGGACGGCTTCGCGCCACCGGCCGGAGCCCTCCGCCCGCTGCCGTACGAGGAACGGCGGCCGCTCCTCGGGCAGCCTCACCCGGTCCGTGTCGCCGCGACGCTCGATGACCGCCCCGGTCCAGGTGGTGAGGCGCCCGGTGCCCCTGCACACCGCGTGCTGGACCGTGCCCTTCCCTCCGCAGTCCTCGCAGTCGACGACCCCGTTCCCCTGGCAGTCGGCGCACTTCGTCGTCCCGCGCCCCGCGCACTCGGGGCACGCCGCGCGTGCCTTGCCGCACCGCACGCAGTCGACGCGCTCATCGGCGCCGGGCGCGCTGCGGCCCGCGTACGGGTGGCCCCGTGGGCGGCCGGTGCCGTGGCAGCGGATGCACGGGTCGGTGCCCCGGCAGGCCGCGCACGGCCTGGTGGGTTCGCAGGTGCGCCGCTTGCTCCCCTGGCACAGCTGGCAGCGCCATCTGCCGTTGCCGCATTCACAGGTCTGCTCGCGCGCCGAGCCCCGGTGTACCAGCTCCAGCGTCTCCCGTCGGCCCGGGTCGGACGGCGGGGGATGCGGTGCCCCGCCAGGCTGGTGTACTCCGGGCGGCCGGAGAGGTCGAACCTGCCAGGTTTCTCCCGGAGCCCCTCGCTACGCGTCTCCAGCGACCGGACGATCTCGCCGTCGAGGATCGAGTGCCAGGTGATCCGCGCGGCGCCGGGGGCGCTGAGGGAGGTCGGGGTGCCACGACCGGACAGATGCCGTTCGACTGCCTGGAGTATGTCGTCGCCGGGGAGTCTCCCGGGCGCGGCCTCGGCCAAGGCGTTCTCCCTGTCGATCGTTCGCGATACGCGATCTCCGCAGGACAGGAGGCCTCCGACAGTCCATCAAGCGCCTTTCGCAGAGCGCCTGTTGGGACGGACGACGAGGCTTCGGGCGCCGCCGGGGGCCGAGGTCGCCCTGAACGCCGGACACCGGTACGGCTCCGCGCCAGGGACAGGGCCGGCGTCGAGGCAGCGTGGCCCGCGCCTTCCCCCTCCATGGCACGCACGCACCCATCCGATCCGGATTGTCCGGAATAACCGTCAAGTTTCCCTCAAGAAACTTCCCCGATTGTCGAACCTCACAGGCTCTGCCGCGTATCCCCAGACAACAGCAGACCCCGCTGGGGGCCTGGTCACACCCCGAAAGAAGAGCACCATGGTCAAGAAATGGCTTCAGGCCTTTGCGGTCGCCTGCGCTGCCGCACTGACCGTCACACTCGTTCCGACTTCAGCGTCCGCTTCCGCATACGGCTGCAAGACCGAATGGGTCAGTGGCGGCAACCACAAAACCCAAGCCTGCCTGGAGATCAACGGCGGCGGCCTCTGGGTCAATTACATGATCGCCCAGGGATACCAGGAGGGGAGCCAGCATCACGTTCAGCTCTACGGCCCTCCCGGCCACCTCGGCAACGGGAACACGGAGGGGAGCGGCCGGTGGTCCCGCTTTGACTGGGGCGCCTACAAGAACGTTCTAGGCGGTAACTACTGCGCCCGCGAGTGGGCCCACATCGGCGGGGGTTACCAGGCCCAGGTCACCAAGTGCTGGACCGTTTGGTAGCACAAGCTGAGGTCGCTGTGGGAATGCGTTCTCGGCATCCCCACAGCGACCTCGTGTTCGGAGCACAGCCTCTCGCAACAGGCGCACTGCCGCTGACACCGCACTGCTGCTCCGAGGGGACCCTGCCCGTCATCGCGAACCCGCCGCCCATCGATGAATCCGGTGAAGTACTGGCACGTTCCTATTAGTGCTTGGTCAGGTTGGTATCGGTGTGGGTATGTCGCGGTGGCAGGTGGGGCAGGCGCCGGTCCAGGTGGCGAGGAGGGTCTGCAGTTCGCGGACGACCTGGTAGAGGCTCAGGCCGGCGCCGCTTCTTTTGGGGCCCGGGTCAGTCGCTGCAGGGTGCAGAAGGCATGCGCGACGGAGACGAGGGTGACGTGGTGGTGCCAGCCGCCCCAGGTGCGGCCTTCGAAGTGGGCCAGGCCCAGGGCCTGCTTCATCTCCCGGTAGTCGTGCTCGATCCGCCAGCGAAGCTTGGCCAACCGGACCAGTGTGGTCAGCGCGGTGTCCTCGGGCAGGTCGGACAGCCAGAACTGGACCGGCTCGCTTGCGGGCCATTCGGCCAGCAGCCAGCACTCGGGCAGTTCCGGGCCGTCGGCGGCTTGGCGGATCTCGCGGCCGGCGGGCCGGACCCGCAGGGCCACGAAGCGGGAGTACATCCGCTTGACCCCGCGGCGGCCGGTGCCCGGCCGGGAGCCCTCCCGCCACTGCACCGGCCGTGCGGCCTTCTTGCCCGCCGCGATGACCAGCTCTTTCACCGACTAGGCAGGGTCGGGATACTTCGCCACCGGCGGGCGTCCATGGCCCGAGTACGGCTCGCGCACCGGGACTGCGTCAGCGGGCTGGGCCGACGTGGTGGTAGAGATCCCCACCACGTAATTCAGGCCGCGGACCTGCAGCCCGTGCCGGAAGGCCGCGCAGTCACCGCATCCGGCCTCCGCGACGGCCAGCGGCACCTCGATCCCCCAGGAGCGGGTCTCATCGAGCATGTCCAGGGCCAGCTGCCACTTCTCGACATGACCGACGTCGTCGGGGATGCCGCAGGCGGCGCGACGGGCGACCTTGTCGGGGTCGGCTTTCGGTGAGGCCGGGTCCCAGGTCTGAGGCAGGAACAGCCGCCAGTTGACCGCCGTCGAGGCGTGGTCCGAGGCCAAGTGCAGTGAGACACCCACCTGGCAATTGGTGACCTTGCCCGCGGTGCCGGTGTACTGCCGCGACACGCACGCCGAGGCCGTCCCGTCCTTCAGGAAGCCGGTGTCGTCGAAGACCACGACCTTCGGCCTGATCGCCACCTCCATCCGCCAGGCCAGCTGAGCCCGGATATGAGCCGGGTCCCAGGGGCTGGTGGTGATGAAATTGGCCAGGGCCTGACGGTTGCCGTCAGCCCCGAGCCGGGCGGCCATCGGCTCGATGGACTTGCGCCGCCCGTCGGTCAGCAATCCCCGCAGGTAAACCTGCCCCCACCGGCGCTGGTCCTTGCGCGCGAACGGCTCGAACACCTCCGCCGCAAATGCCTCCAACTCACCACGCAACAAACCAATCTCGTCCGGCGTCACACACTCCCAACGTCACACCAGGCCCAGAGGACACGCACCACCACAACCGACCTGACCAAGCACTACTATGGTCTCTCCGCTGAAGAACAGGCCGTGCTCGGCCGGCAGAAGTCGGTCTTCACGATCGACAATCCAAACGCGTATCAGGAGGCCTTCGATAGGCCATCAAGCGCCTTTCGGGGAGCGCCTGTTGGAGCGGACGACGAGGCCTCCGGCGCCACCGGGGGCGAGGTCGGCTCGGTGGTGCGCGCCGGGGGTGTGCCCGAAGGAGCGGCGGAAGACGTCGATGAAGGCGCTGCTGGATGCCCAGCCGCACCGGTGGGCGACGACCGTGACCGGGGTGTCCTCGGCCAGCAGGCGCAGGGCGTGGTGCAGGCGCAGCTGGGTGCGCCATTGCGGGAAGGTCATGCCGAGTTCGGCTCTGCACAGCCGGGTCAGGGTGCGGTCGCTGACGCCGGCCACCGCGCCGAGTTGCGCCAGGGTCCGGTTGTCGGCCGGGTTCTCGCGGAGGACGGCGCAGACGGCGACCAGGCGCGGGTCCTTGGCGGCGGGTACGTGCACGGGCTGCTCGGCCGAGTGCCGCAGCTGGTCGAGCAGGACGGCCCGCAGGCGGCGGCGTTCGGCGGTGAGGTCGGCGGGACGCTCCGTGTAGGCGATGATCAGCTCGCGCAGCAGCGGGCCGACGCCGATGACCGTGGGCCGGTCCAGGCCCAGCGGGTTGTCCCGCACCGGCAGTCCCACCAGGTGGAGGTCGGTGTCACCGTAGGCGCGGTGCTCGTGGACCGTTCCGGCCGGGATCCAGATCGCCCGGGTGGCGGGCGCGATCCAGCTGCCCGCCTCGGTGGTGACCGACAGCATGCCGCGGCCCGCGTAGACGATCTGGTGCTCGTCGTGCCGGTGGGCGTCGATTCCGGTACCGGCGGGCAGGGGGCGCAGGCCTGTCGTCGCGTGCGGCGTGTGGCGGATTTCCGGCATTGTTTGGCACTTTAACGGAAGCGGGACAGCTCCCGCGGCGCCGATCATCGAGGGGTGACGGCAGACTCGATCCCCCCTCTCGCAGAGCTGAGGAAGCGCCAGAGCGCCAAATGGCGGACCTTCCCGGACGACGTCCTCCCGCTCCCGGTCGCGGAGATGGACTTCCCGCTGGCGGCCCCGGTCGCCAAGGCCCTTCACGAGGCCGTCGACCGGTCGGACACCGGCTACGCGGCACCGACCCGTGACCTCGCGGACGCGGTCAGCGGCTACGCCCGGCGCGCCTGGGACTGGACGATCGACGCCGACGACGTGCGTACCGTGGCCGACGTCGGGATCGGCATCGTCGAGGTCCTGCGCCGCGTCGTCGCTGCGATCTCTCGGTTTTGTGACAGTGGGGTGGGAGACAGTGGGGTCTGGGGGGTCTGTCGTTGCTGGTCGGTGGAGGTTTCGGGGTGTGGGGTCACTGTCCTGGGCGTGAGAGTTCCACGGGGCATCGCTGTCGTGGAGCGTTATCGCGTGAGGGGTGATGCTGTCTCAGTTTCGTGAGTTCTGATCCGTTGGCCGGTGGGTGTTGGTGTGCTCGGGGGTGTGGATCAGGGAGAGCAGGACCCGGACGCGAGTGGGGTTTTGCCGGCTGTGTCGGTTCGGGCGTTGCGGGGGCCGGCGGTGCGTCGTCTGCTGGCTTTGCGGCGGGAGGGGAAGCTCACCACCACGCGGGTGAGGTCTGCGGCGGACGTGTTGGGGGTGCGGGAGCGTGCGGTGTGGCGGTGGCTGGCTGCC
>NZ_JBEPDM010000109.1:0-5774 GCF_040300305.1 Streptomyces sp. NPDC000410 | reverse complement strand
CGAGTACGAGGAAGCCTTCTGGCAGAGCCAGGAGCAAACCCCGCAGTCCGCCTGAACCAATCAAGATCGGACTCTACGAAACTCGGGGCAGCTCAACCTGCCCCTTGAACCGATGGATATCGAGACCGAAATCGAAACCCACGACGGCACCCAGAACGGGCCGACCACTCCGCTTCCAGGGAACGGCCACCTGCCGCCTTGGAGCACATAGCCAAGCCAGCCCACGCCACCACGCAACCCGCTTCCGGGCACGCCACACGACGAGAGCGGCCACCGCAGCAACGGGCGCCCCCAGGCCAACACGGGCCGGGCGCGTACTCGACGAGGGGCATTTCGCAGTCTCGGCGGACACCCTCAGCGTGTTGGACTCAGCTGGGTCCGCAGCGACGCCCCAGCGGAGCCGGCTTGCGATCCCTCGCTGATGTAGCGGCAGAGGCGTCAGGCAGGAGCGACATCCGCTGAACCGGGTCCTGGGCGGCTTGCGACCGCTGTCTCGGTCCGGAGACTGCAGACGCCGGTCGCCCCGGACGTCACCGCTTCGGTCCGTGCCGGGCCCGTCCTCGCGACTACAGGGCACGCCCATCGGGGTGTTGTTGGCCTGCACCGGGAACAGGGTGTTGAAGTCCAGCAAATCCTCTGTGCCAGGCATGCTGCTGTTGCCCGTGCCGTCGAGGCTGAGCATCCCCTCGTAGCGTAGAGGCCGTGACTGCAGGGGAAGCTGGGAGTCATGGCGGAGAGGAGGTGGAAGTTCGAGGCGGAGTTCCGTGAGGGGGCTGTCCGGATCGTGGCAGAGACCGGCAAGCCGATCGCGCGGGTCGCGAGGGAGTTTGGGATCGATGACACCACGCCGGCCGGCTGGGTCTCCCGGGCCCGGCGCTCCGGCGCCACTGC
Source organism: Streptomyces sp. NPDC000410 (assembly GCF_040300305.1). Classification (NCBI taxonomy): domain Bacteria; kingdom Bacillati; phylum Actinomycetota; class Actinomycetes; order Kitasatosporales; family Streptomycetaceae; genus Streptomyces; species Streptomyces sp. NPDC000410. Next base: position 4,883 of record NZ_JBEPDM010000109.1, on the reverse strand, counting down.
CGGCGGGCGGGGCGAGGGCGCCCAGGAGGAGTCGGAGCGGCTGCGCAGGCGCGGCGCTGACCCGGGATAACAAGGAGAGCTGGTCATGGAGCGTGATGTCCTCAAACGCTGCATGGTCCTGTGGGTGAAGCAGCGGTGACGGACCCGGCGGCTCTCGTCGGGGTGATCAGCGACCAGAGGACCGCGCACAACGTCCCGCACTCCGTCTCCTGCCGCGCGCTCGGCGTCTCCGGGGCGTGGTTCTACAAGTGGCGCCGCCGATCGGCCGAGCCGACGATCCGCGAAGTCAGCGGCGCGCGACTGGAAGAGAGGATCACGTACATCTTCCGCCGGCCGGGCGACACCTACGGCTCGCCGAGAATCACGCTCGACCTGTGGGCCGAGGGCTGGAAGGTCTTCGTGGACACGGTCGCCGGGGATCACGGCCGACCTGGGGCTGCGGGGCCGTACCCCCCGCGCCGGCGCCGCTCGTCGACCCGGCAGGGCAGGCGCAGGGCTGCCCGTGACCTGGTCAGCCGGCACTTCGACGCGGTCTCGCCGAACGTGCTCTGGGTGGGCGATACGACCGAAGTCGATACCGGGGAAGGGAAGTTGTACCTGGCCACGGTCATCGACGCGTTCTCGCGCCGACTGCTGGGCTGTGCAATGGGCGCCCACCACGACGCCTCCCTGGTCGCCGCGTCGCTGGATGGCGACCGCCACGCGTGCGGTGGCGCCGTGGACGGCGTGATCTTTCAGAGCGATCGCGGCAGCGCTCCAACACGCGCCGCAGGCACTCTGCGGCCGGGGGCCCACCGCCCGTCGAGTCCGAACGGATCACCAGCGAAGCACGCGCCAGCCGCCATCAGGAGGACTTGGCCGCACAAGGAAGGTCTCTACGCTCCCAGGGGTTGGACACCACCGATGGGCACTGTGCGGCGAACCCGGCCACGCACTCACGCGCAACCGGGTTCCGCCCCAGCTCGCGGCATCCCCTGGCTGAGATTGAGCCGCCGCGAGGCAACCAGCGGACCTGTCCGCGCTGAGTTTGGGCTCAGCCTGAGGATGCGACGGCCGGAGGCGAGGGCGGTCGTGGGCCTGTGGGCGTGGCAGTGGGAGCGCGCTGGGCCTTGGGAATGCAGTTGGGGGGCTGGTGCATTGCCGGGAGAGGGTACGGGTACGGCGTTGCCGTTCCGTCCGCTGCGATGATGTAGATCTTTGGTGATGGTCCCTTCGCGACCGGCACCTCACCGGGTGGGCAGCTCGGAGTCGGGCCAGTGGGCTTGGGTGGTGTGGCGCCGCCGCTGTAGGCACACATGGCCAGGATCGTGTCCTGAGGGAGATCGGACCACGGTTTGCCGTCACCGCCGTGACTGCGCGCTTCCCCGGCGAGCGTCTGTGATCTGCTGGGGAGGGAGAGCTGCACTGAACCACCGGGAAGGACCTTCTCCTGGGAATCGGCGCACACCTTTGCGAAGTATTCGCCGTCCCTCGCGAGCTCCTTGGTCCATGTCGGGCGTACGGCACCCTCACCGTTGCCGTTGCCGGTGCCGGTGCCGGTGCCGGTGCCGGTGCTGCAACCAGTGAGGACGATGAGCAGCCCGAGAGCTGCGAGTCGTGAAGTCTGCACTAGGGGCTCCGAGTCTGTCTGTTGGGGAGGGTAGGCGCCAGGTGTCGGGGCCGGTGAGGGAGCGGTATGGCCTCCCCCACCGGAGTCCTAGGTGACTACCAGACCGTCCAACACTTGGTTATGACGCTGTAGTAGGTGCCTGAAGTACGGACCCAAACGCGAGAGCAGTAGTCACCACCAGGGACGTTCGACCATGGGGCCCACTCGAACACCGACAGTTGGTTTGCGGGCACCTCGGAGCCGTTGCCGATGCTTCCGGGAGGGCCGTACAGCTGGATGTGGCTGGGGTATTCATAGCTGTACCCCTTGGCGTACATCCATTCGACGTAAGTTCCGCCGCCGCTGATCGTCAGGCAGGCCACGGCATGGCTCCCGCCTCCCGATTTGCACCCATCGGCCGAGGCTGACGCCTGGCTCGGGAGCACGAACAACGCCGCCATCAGGGCGGCGAATGCCACCAGCGAACGTCTGAACCACCTGTTGAGCATGGAGTTCCTCCTAGGTGTGTGAGCGTCGGCCGCGCCTTGAACGGCTCGGCTTGCTGGTTGATACGGAGCAGAGGCAGGCAGGTTCAGTGATCTCCGTAACACCGCGGAACGGCCCGTACCGCCGACCCCTGTGCCGCTCACGGCGCAGCTTGGCGTATGCCCAACAGGCGCGCGCCATCTGGCAGAAAAGCGATGGTGCGGGGTGCTTGGGTTGGGATTCCGGCGGTGGGGGCCGCCTAACCCATCTACTTTGATGAACGCGGGAGTTGTGGCTTGAGCTGTGTGCTTCTGGTGCATGATGTGGGCGGTCCACCGCTGGAGTACGCGGTGCCGAGGGTGGCCGCCCACGCCGACGTGCATGTCCTCGCGCTGGCGCCACTGCCGACGGCGCGTCGAGGGCTCTGGCATCCGTTGTGCGCCTCGGTGAGCGAGCGCGCCGAGGGCGACACGCGTACGGAAGTGGTCGAGCGCATCAAGGGACGGGCAGCCGAGGTCGGAGCCGAGGTGGTGCTCACCCTCTCGGAGCGCGCCGTCGTTGCCGTGGCGCGTGCCTGCGAGGACCTCGGACTGGCGGGCGTCGGCCCGAACGCGGCGCTGCCCGGCGACAGACACGCGGTGCGCAGCATCTGGCGGAGGGCCGGCGTACCCGCGCCGCTCTCCATGCCCGTGAGCGACGAACAGGACATCAGGAAGGCCTTCGTCCGACTGCGGCCTCCGCTCCGGCTGACGTCCGTGCGGGGAGGCGCGGTGACGGGCGGGGCCGCGCTGTGCACGGTGCGTGAGGCCGTCTCCGCCTGGAGGGGGGCTCACGCGATGCGTTCCATGGCAGGTGAGCGGTCCGGTGATCTCGATGATCCGCATTCCGAGGGCGGATTCCTCATGGAGGAGATTGTCAGCGGCAGTACGGACGGGTGGTTCGAGAAGCCCGGCTGGGGCGACATCGTGAGCGTCGAGGGCATCGTTGCGGGGGGCGTCTACCAGGCCCTGTGCATCAGTGGCCGGTTGCCGACCGCGTTGCCCTTCCTCGAGAGGGGCAGTGTGACACCGGTGGCGATGCCTGTTCTGCTGCAGCGCCGGATCGAACGGGTCGTGCGCGAGGCTGTCGAGGCGCTGGATCTCGGCACGTGCGCCACACACACCTGCGTCCGGCTCGGGGCGGGCGGTCGGCTGTGGGTCATGGGCACGGCTCTCCGGTTCGGCGGCGTTCCGCTGGCCCGACAGGCCGAGGAGGTGTACGGCCTCGACATGATCGGCATGCTGGTGTGTCAGTTGCTCGGGCGCCCGGTCGCCTACCCGCGGCGCATGCTCACCAAGGGCCAGGGCGCCGCCGCCTCGCTGGTGGTTCCGCAGGTTGCCGAGGCTGGTGAGGTCCCGCCAGGGCCGCGCGCGTGGGACTTCACTGCGGTTGACTGGCGAGCCGTCCTTGCTCCGGAGTCGAGCATCCAGGTCGTGCCGGGTCTCTCTCGGCGGGATGGAGCGCACGCTGAGGCGGGCGACCGCGGTGACGGCGACCGTATGACGGTCTGCTTCGTCATCGGTCGTGACGCGAACACCGTTCTGCGTGACTGCGGCCGGATCGTCGACGCGCTGCCCGCGCTCATGGGTAGCAGTGCGATGACCAGCACCGATGTCGGAGCCTTCGAGGAATTCACCGGAATTCTCCTGGGCCAGGGCTACGTACAGGTCGTGGTGGACCGGCAGACGCGCGACGTGCACGTTCTGGACCGGACCCAGCACGCCTTTCATCTGCACTTCATCGCGGACCGGCTTCTCAAGATGGACAGGGACGTTCTGCATGCCGGCATCGAGGACTTCCAGCACAGCGTGTACCGGGACCCGGACCGCCGGTTCCTCCTCGGCGTCCTGTCGATGCACCACCGCGCGGGTGGTGCGTGCATGGTCCTGGAGACGTCCGCGGCCGACACCATGGGGGCCGCCCTGCTGATCGAGTTCCATGCCGCCGTACGTGCTCGCGTGGACCCGGGCATGTCCCTCTACGTCAAGCCGGCCAATCACGATCAGCAGGCCGCATTGAAGTCCTGCATGGTCCCCGCCGACGGCATCGGCTTCGATCTGGCCGAGCCGCCCTCAGGGTTCGTCGAACCGGTTCGTCACCATGCGCCCTTGGCTCTCGCCGCGCCCCGACGAGAGCCTTCCCTCATCGTCCCGCTGTCCCAGCTGCGCGTCACTGACGAGATGGCGTACGGCATCGAGGCCGCCAACCTGGGCGAGCTCCACCACGTTCTATGCCATGGTTCGACGCACCTCTCCCGCTACTACGCTGCCGCCCGTCCGCCACGTCCGCATCTGCTCGGTCGCCTCGCGGACCGCCTCGGCGCACCGCGCGCCAGCACCGCCGATCAACTTGCGGCGCTGGCAGGGAGCTTCCTACGCAGCCATGTGTCGGCGCCCGAAGGCATCGCTGTCCCCTTGGCGGTCCAGCGAGACTTCTTTGTTGGCTCGGCAGAGATTCAGCAGCTCATGGGAATGCTCCAGACAGCCCTGCAGCGCGAACGGACTCAGGATGTCGACGCGCTGTGTGCCAAACTCCAGCACCTCGTACGCACCACCGTGCTGCCCGACTCGATACTCCGCGTCTTGATCACCAGCTTGGTACGCCACGTGCCGGGCACCCAAGCCCTGGTGGTCCGGTCCTCGTCCAGCGTCGGCGGGCTTCCGGGTTACCCGGCCCGGGAGTGTCTTATTTTTCGTGTAAGCCCTGGTGTTGACGCTTCTTGGGATTGTTCGGGTGCTACTGGTTGTCGATGACGCGGTCGCCGTAGAAG
>NZ_JBEPDM010000108.1:0-5781 GCF_040300305.1 Streptomyces sp. NPDC000410 | reverse complement strand
GGCCGCGGCGCGTGCCCGCCGCAGCCCGAGGGGACCGTCGCCGTAGCGGGTCGGGTGGCGTACGACGTCGTGGTTGGAGAGCACCCATGTGGTGGGGGCCCCGACGGAGGCGGTCGCCGCGAGTGAGGCGTCGATGACCTCCCGCATCGGGGCGGGCTCCCAGGGGCAGCGCAGGAACTGGAAGTTGAAGGCCTGGTGCAGCTCGTCCGGGCGGACGTACAGCGCGAGCCGCTCCGGGGTCGGCGCCCAGGCCTCGGCGACGCCGATGCGCTCGTTGTCGTAGGCGTCCAGCAGCCGGCGCCAGCCGCGGTGGATCTCGTGGACGCCGTCCTGGTCGAAGAACGGCAGCACCTGCGCGCCGATCATCTTGGCCTGCTCGCGCAGTCCGATGTCGGGCAGGCCGTCGGCCTTGACCATGCCGTGGGCCACGTCGATCCGGAAGCCGTCGACGCCGAGGTCGAGCCAGAAGCGCAGGACCGCGTCGAACTCCTCGCGCACGGCCGGGTGCTCCCAGTTGAGGTCGGGCTGCTCGGGCGCGAACAGGTGCAGATACCACTGGCCGTCCTCGACCCGGGTCCAGGCCGGGCCGCCGAAGACCGACTCCCAGTCGTTCGGCGGCAGTTCACCGCCCGTGCCCTTCCCCTTACGGAAGTGGTAGTACGCCCGCTCCGGTCCGCCGGCGAGCGCCGAGCGGAACCAGTCGTGCCGGTCGGACGTGTGGTTCGGGACGATGTCGACGATCACCCGCAGGCCGAGGAGGTGGGCTTCGCGTACGAGGTCGCTGGCGTCGGAGAGATCCCCGAAGAGGGGGTCGACGGCGCGGTAGTCGGCCACGTCGTAGCCGCCGTCGGCCTGCGGGGACGCGTAGAAGGGGGTCAGCCAGACGGCGTCGACGCCGAGTGCGGCGAGGTGGGGGAGCCGGGCCCGGACGCCGCGCAGATCACCGATGCCGTCGCCGTCGCTGTCGGCGAACGACCGCACGTACACCTGGTAGATGACGGCGTCACGCCACCAGTCCCGCGCGCGGCGGGCGGCGTGCGGCGGGATGGTCGGCTCAAGCTCCTGCGTCATGGACGGTCCCCTTCGGATCCTGCGGATGCCTGATTCGGGATGTTCCGGATCTACCGGTTCAACGCCTGCCTCTCTCGAAGGTAACAGCGCTGCAATCTCTTGCGGAAGCGGTTTCGTGCACTGTCCGGGCGGGCCGCACGGCCCAGGGCTGCGCTGACAGGGGTCTTTCCCGCTACCGCCAGGACACGCGGATGTAACGATCGTCGCCCCTTGCGGAAATCTCTCGCAAGGTCTTTCGGTCTTCTTTCAACCTTGTTACGTTCCTCGACGAATCGGCGCCGTGACAGGACGGCCCCATCGAAGGAGTTCACATGCGACGTGGCATAGCGGCCACCGCTCTGGTCGCGAGCCTGGCGCTCACGGCGACCGCGTGCGGCGGCGACGACGGCGAGGGCGCGAAGAGCAGCTCGGGCGGCAAGCTGTCCGGCACCGTCACCTGGTGGGACACGTCGACCGTCGGCAGCGAGGACAAGGTCTTCAAGAAGATCGCCGAGGGCTTCACCAAGCAGCACCCCGACGTCAAGATCAAGTATGTGAACGTGCCCTTCGGTGAGGCGCAGAACAAGTTCAAGAACGCGGCGTCCGCCGGCTCCGGCGCCCCCGACGTGATCCGCTCCGAGGTCGCCTGGACCCCCGAGTTCGCCGACCTCGGACTGCTCGCCCCCCTCGACGGCACCGCCGCCCTGAAGGACGAGAAGGACTTCCTGCCGCAGGCCGCCGCCTCCACGAAGTACAACGACAAGACCTACGCCGTCCCGCAGGTCATCGACTCCATGGGCGTCTTCTACAACAAGAAGATCTTCGAGGCGGCGGGCGTCGAGGTCCCCCGCACCATCGCCGAGCTGAAGACCGCCGCCAAGGCCATCAAGGACAAGACCGGCAAGACCGGGATGTACCTGCGCGGAGACGACGCGTACTGGCTGCTGTCCTTCCTCTACGGCGAGGGCGGCAACCTGGTCGACGCAGAGAAGAAGCAGGTCACGGTCGACAACCCGGCCGGCGTCAACGCCATGAAGGTCGTCAAGGACCTGGTCGACTCGGGCGCCGCCAAGACCGATGCCACCGACGGCTGGAACAACATGCAGTCGGCCTTCAAGGACGGCAAGGTCGCCATGATGATCAACGGCCCCTGGGCCGTCGCCGACACCTACGCGGGCGCCGAGTTCAAGGACAAGGCCAACCTCGGTGTCGCCCCCGTGCCCGCCGGCTCGGCCGGCCAGGGCGCCCCGCAGGGCGGCCACAACCTCGCCGTCTACGCGGGCTCCCCGAACCTCGCGGCCTCCCAGGCCTTCGTCGAGTACATGACCTCGGCCCAGACCCAGACCCAGGTCGCCAAGGAGCTCAACCTCCTGCCGACCCGCTCCTCCATCTACAAGGACCCGCAGGTCGCGTCGAACGAGATCGTCGGCTTCTTCAAGCCGGTCGTCGACAAGGCCGTCGAGCGCCCCTGGATCCCCGAGACGGGCAGCCTCTTCGAGCCGCTGAAGGTCGAATACACCAAGGTCCTCACCGGCCAGACCACCCCGGAAAAGGGAGCCAAGGCGACGGGCGACGCCTACCGCAAGCTCCTCAAGGACTGGAAGTAAGGGAAGAGAGACCGACAGTGGCTGTCCACACCAGCGGCCGGTCGGTGACGAAGGCCGCGGGCGCGCACAGCGCCCGCGGCCCTCGCCGCGACTCCGCACCCGCGGGGGGTCCCCTCCGCCGCGCGCTCACCACCCACTGGTACGCCTGGACCATGGTCGCCCCCGTGGTGATCGTGATCGGGGTGATCATCGGCTATCCGCTCGTACGCGGCATGTATCTGTCGCTGACCAACGCCAACGAGCGCAACGTCGAGCGGTCGATCGGGGTCAACCACCTCCCCGCGACCTACGAATTCGTCGGCCTCGACAACTACGCCGACGCCCTCACCGGCAGCCAGTTCCTCGACACCCTCGGGTGGACGCTGGTGTGGACGGTCTCCTGCGTGGCCGCCACCTTCGGCCTGGGCCTCGCGCTCGCCAACATCCTCAACCGCAGGATCGCCGGCCGGTCGTTCTACCGGATGATGCTGGTCCTGCCCTGGGCCGTGCCCGGCTTCGTCTCCGTCTTCGCCTGGCGCTTCCTCTACAACGAGGACAACGGCCTGCTCAACAAGCTCCTCGCGGGCGGCGGCCTCGGCATCGACGCCGTGCCGTGGCTGAACGACCCCACCTGGGCCAAGTTCTCGGTGATCGCCGTCAACGTCTGGCTCGGCGTGCCGTTCATGATGGTGGCCCTGCTCGGCGGACTGCAGTCCATCCCCGGCGAGCTCTACGAGGCCGCGGAGATGGACGGCGCGAACGCGTGGCAGCGCTTCCGCCACATCACGATGCCGGGCCTGCGGTCGGTGTCCACCACCGTCATCCTGCTGAGCACCATCTGGACCTTCAACATGTTCCCGGTGATCTTCCTGCTCACCCGGGGCGGTCCGGGTGAGGCCACCCAGATCCTGGTCACCCAGGCGTACAAGTTCTCCTTCGAGATCAACCCGCGCGACTTCGCTCAGTCCTCCACCTGGGGCGTGCTGATTCTCGTCCTCCTGATGCTCTTCGCCGCTGTCTACCAGCGCGTCCTTCGCAAGCAGGGAGAAACCTGGTGACCTCGACCCATCCGGCGGTGCGCGGCCGCCGTTCCCCGCTGGCCTCCCTCGGCCTGCACCTGACGCTCGTGGTGGCGTCGGTCATCGCCGTCTTCCCGGTGCTGTGGGTCCTGCTGACCTCGCTCAAGCCGGCGCAGTACGCGACGACCACCGACTTCTTCAAAGAGACGACCCTGGCCAACTACACCGGGCTGCTGAACGACACCCCGTTCCTCACCTGGTTCGCCAACTCGCTCCTCGTCGCGGGCCTCACCACGATCATCGGCGTCTTCGTGGCCGCCACCACCGGCTACGCCGTCAGCCGCTTCCGCTTCCCCGGCAAGCGCGGACTGATGTGGACCCTGCTGATCACCCAGATGTTCCCGGTCGCGGTCCTCATCGTGCCGATCTACAACCTCATGGCGGGCATGGGCCTCCTCAACGAACCGGCCGGACTGGTCATCACGTACCTGACCATCGCCGTCCCGTTCTGCGCCTGGATGATGAAGGGCTTCTTCGACACCATCCCGAGGGAGATCGACGAGTCGGGGCAGGTCGACGGACTCACCCCGTTCGGCACCTTCTGGCGGCTCATCCTGCCGCTCGCCCGGCCCGGCATCGCGGTGACGGCCTTCTACTCGTTCATCACGGCCTGGGGAGAGGTGGCCTACGCCTCCGCCTTCATGGTCGGCGACGAGAACATGACGCTGGCGGGCGGACTGCAGAAGTTCGTCAACCAGTACGGCGCCCAGTGGGGCCCGATGACCGCGGCCTCCGTGCTCATCGCCGTCCCCGCCGCGATCGTGTTCCTCTTCGCGCAGCGGCACCTGGTGGCCGGCGTATCGGCCGGTGCCGTCAAGGGCTGAGCCCGCACCTCACTCACGTACGCACCGTGCGCATCCCCTGCGCACCTTCCGCATCCGACGACACCCAGGGATGAAATGACCCAGCACCTCGCCGCCACCGCCCACCACCCGACCAGTGGCCCGCACCCCACCGGTACCGGCTGGTGGCGGGACGCGGTGATCTACCAGGTCTATCCGCGCAGCTTCGCCGACGGCAACGGTGACGGCATGGGCGATCTCGCGGGCATACGCGGCCGGCTCCCGTACCTCAAGGAGCTCGGCGTCGACGCGGTCTGGCTCAGCCCGTTCTACGCGTCGCCGCAGGCCGACGCCGGATACGACGTCGCCGACTACCGGGCCATCGACCCCATGTTCGGCACCCTCCACGACGCCGACGCGCTCATCCGCGGCGCCCACGAGCTGGGGCTGCGCGTCATCGTCGACCTCGTACCCAACCACTGCTCCGACCGGCACGACTGGTTCCGCCAGGCGCTGCGCGAGGGCCCCGGCTCCCGGCTGCGCGAGCGCTTCCACTTCCGGAAGGGCAAGGGCGCCGACGGCGAACTGCCCCCGAACGACTGGGAGTCCATCTTCGGCGGACCGGCCTGGACTTGGGTCGAGGCGCCGACAGGCGATGGGGGCACCTCCCGGCCGGAGGCTGGGGGAGAGTGGTATCTGCACCTGTTCGCGCCCGAGCAGCCCGACTTCAACTGGGAGCACCCGGCCGTCCAGGACGAGTTCCGCTCGATCCTGCGCTTCTGGCTGGACCTGGGCGTCGACGGCTTCCGCGTCGACGTGGCCCACGGGCTGGTCAAGGCCGCCGGGCTGCCCGACATCGGTTCCGGCGACCAGCTCAAGCTGCTCGGCAACGACGTCATGCCGTTCTTCGACCAGGACGGGGTGCACGACATCTACCGCTCCTGGCGGCGGATCCTCGACGAGTACGAGGGCGAGCGCGTCCTCGTCGCCGAGGCCTGGACGCCGACCGTCGAGCGTACGGCGATGTACGTACGCCCGGACGAGATGCACCAGGCCTTCAACTTCCAGTATCTGAGCACCCATTGGGACGCCACGGAGCTGCGGGAGGTCATCGACGGCTCGCTGGCCGCGATGCGCCCCGTCGGTGCCCCCACGACATGGGTGCTCTCCAACCACGACGTCACCCGGCACGCGACCCGCTTCGCCAACCCGGCCGGCCTCGGCACCCAGCTGCGCACTTCCGGTGATCGTGAGCTGGGCCTTCGGCGGGCGCGGGCGGCGTCG
>NZ_JBEPDM010000107.1:0-6115 GCF_040300305.1 Streptomyces sp. NPDC000410 | reverse complement strand
ACGTGTCAAACCCCGCCGACGCGAACTGCCCCACCCGATCCCCCGACCCCACACCCAGCCACCGAGCATGACCCGCCGCAAAACTCGCGAACCCGGCGTGCGACACCAGCACACCCTTCGGCACACCCGTCGACCCCGACGTATAAATCACATACGCCGGATGCGACACCGACAACGGCGCAAGCCGCTCACCATCGGACACCACGCCCGACGACAGTCCAGACAACTCCCGTGCCAGGCCGGGCGAGCCGACCACCACCGACGCAGCCGGATCCGGCAGCGCTCCTACCGTGGCTTCACCGGCCAGAACCAGCACCGCCCCCGCGTCGGCGAGCATGAACGCGATCCGCTCCGCCGGATACTCCGGATCCACCGGCAGATACGCGCCGCCCGCCTTCAGCACACCGAGCAGCGCCACCATCAGATCCACACCACGCTCCAGCACCACCCCCACCACGGACTCCGGACCGACCCCACGCCCGATCAACAACCGCGCCAAACGATTCGCCCGCGCATCCAGCTCCGCATACGACACCTCGACACCACCCGACACGACCGCCACCGCATCCGGCGTCCGCGCCACCCCCGCCTCGAACAACCCAGAAATCGTCGAAACCGGCACCTCAACCCCGGTGTCGTTCCACTCCACCAACACCCGACGACGCTCATCCGCATCAAGCACATCCACCGCACTCAACCGCGTCTGCGGAGCGCCCACCACCAGCTCCAGCACCCGCACCCACTGCTCAGCGATACGCCCCGCAGCCTCCGGACGGAACAGATCCGCCGCCACCGTCACCGCACCCCGCACCCCCGCAGGCACACCCTCCGCATCGAAACCCTCCCCCAAGATCACATCCAGATCGAACTTCGCCGCCGTCTCTCCCGCCGGGATCTCCTCAGACGTGAGACCAGGAAGATCCAGCACGGCCTCGTCGATGTTCTGCAGCGTGAGGATCACCTGGAACAGCGCGTGCCGGGCCAGCGAACGGGTCGGCGCCAGCTCCTCCACCAGGCGCTCGAACGGCACATCCTGATGCTCGTACGCCTCCAGGCCGGTCTCCCGAACCCGCGCCAACAGCTCGCGGAACGTCGGATCACCCGACAGATCCGTCCTCAGTACCAGGGTGTTGACGAAGAACCCGACCAGGTCGTCCAGCGCCTCATCCGTACGGCCGGCGAACGTCGACCCGATCGGCACATCCGTCCCCGCACCCAGCCGCGACAGCAGCACCGCCAGCGCACCCTGCAACACCATAAAGAGGGTCACACCCTCGGCCCGCGCCAGATCGATCAGCCGCGCATGCAGCTCCGCCGGAATCTCCAGCGGCACACTGTGACCCCGATAACTCGCCACCGCCGGACGGACATGGTCGAACGGCAGCGCCAGCTCCTCCGGCGCACCCTCCAACGCCGCAGCCCAGTAGGGAACCTGACGTGAGATCAGACTCTCTGGGTCCTGCTCGTCACCCAGCAGCTCCCGCTGCCACAGCGCGTAGTCCGCGTACTGCACCGGAAGATCCGCCCACACCGGAGCCCGACCCGCGACCCGCGCCTCGTACGCCACCGACACATCACGCGCCAACGGCGCCATCGACCAGCCGTCACCCGCAATGTGATGCATGACGATCACCAGGACGTGCTCATCCGGCCCGACCTCGAACAGCCAGGCCCGGAACGGGACCTCCGTCGACAGATCGAACGCATAGGCCGCTGCCCGCGCCACCGCATCGGACAGCCCCTCCGACGCCACGGCCTCCACCGGAAGCTGCCAGGCCAGGTCCTCGACATCGAGCACCTTCTGGTACGGCTCCCCGTCGGCCACCGCGAACACCGTCCGCAGCACCTCGTGCCGGCCCATGACATCCCGCAACGCCGCACCGAGCGCCGTGGAGTCGAGCGGACCCGACAGGCGCAGCGCCGCCGGAACGTTGTACGTCGCGCTGGGTCCGTCCAGCTGGCCGACGAACCAGAGGCGTCGCTGCGGGAACGACAACGGCACCAGCTCCGGGCGTTCTCCACGCACCAGCTCGGCCCTCGCCCGGCCCGCGTCCGCCAGCCGGGTCGCGAGCCCGGCCACGGTCGGCGTCTCGAACAGCGTCCGCATCGGCAGCTCGACGCCCAGGACGGCCCGGATCCGGCTCACCAGACGCGTCGCCAGCAGCGAGTGACCGCCCAGCGCGAAGAAGTCGTCGTCCACGCCTACGGCGGACAACCCGAGCACCTGCGCGAACACCCCGCAGAGGAGCTCTTCCCGCAGATCGGACGGCTCCCGGCCGGCTGCCGTCACTCCCATCGTGTAGTCCGGGGCAGGCAACGCCCTGCGGTCCAGCTTCCCGTTCACCGTCAACGGCAGCGCGTCGAGTACCACCACGGCGGACGGCACCATGTAGCCCGGCAGCCGCTCGGCCACCAGCTCGAGCACCTCCGCCGACAGCACGGCATCGGATACACGCGCACCATCGGAGGGAACGACGTACGCCACCAGACGCCGGCCTGCGACCGTGTCCTCGTTCGCGACCACCGTTGCCTGGGAGATGAGGGAATGGGCCGTGAGGACGGCCTCGATCTCGCCCGGCTCGATGCGGAACCCCCGCACCTTCACCTGCTCGTCGACACGGCCGATGTACTCCAGGTTCCCGTCCGACTGCCACCGGACCAGGTCACCGGTCCGGTACAGGCGCGAGCCCGCCGGGCCGAAGGGGTCGGCCACGAACCGCTCCGCGGTCAGCCCCGCCCGCCGCAGGTAACCCCGCGCGAGCCCCACACCCGCGACGTACAGCTCCCCCGCGACACCGACCGGGACCGGCTGAAGCGCCCCGTCCACCACGTACGCACGGGTGTTGACGATCGGCGTACCGATCGGCACCTCGTCCACCCCCGCACGGCACTCCCACACCGCCGCGTCGATGGTGGTCTCCGTCGGCCCGTACGAGTTGAACATCGCCCGGCCGGGGGCCCAGCGCGCGACCAGTTCCGGCGGGCAGGCCTCGCCGCCCACGTCGATGACGACGTCCGTGGCGATGGCCCCGTCCTCCATGCTCGCCAGCACCGCAGGGGGGAACGCCGCGTGTGTCACCCGCTCCCGCGCGATGAACTCCGCCAGTTCGGCACCCAGGCGACGGCCGAGCGGTACCACCACCAGCGTCGCGCCGGACAGGAGAGTGAGGGCCAGTTCCGAGCAGAACATGTCGAAGCTCATCGACGCGAACTGCAGAACCCTGGAGCCCGGCCCGACCCCTGCGGGGTATCTCCGGGCCAGGGCCGCCGCCGTGTTGGCGAATCCCGCGTGCGTCACGACCACGCCCTTGGGCCGGCCGGTGGATCCCGAGGTGTAGAGGACGTACGCCGGATGCTCGGGCAGCAGCTGCTCCCGTTCGGCCTCACTCAGGTCACCGGCGCCCAGGCCCGCCAGTTCCTCGGCCACGTCCGGCGAGTCGAGGACGATCACCGGCACATCCGAATCCGGCGCCGACCCGGCCGTATCCGCCCCGGTCAGGACCACTGCCGGAGCCGCGTCCTCCAGCATGTAGGCGATACGTTCCGCCGGGTACTCCGGATCGACGGAGAGATACGCGCCGCCGGCCTTGAGCACACCCAGCACCGCCGCCATCAGGTCGGCGCCGCGCTCCAGGACCACGGCGACCACGGACTCCGTCCCCACTCCGCGACCGACCAGCAACCGGGCAAGCCGGTTCGCACGGGCGTTGAGCTCCGCATACGAAACATCCACGCCTTCGTACGCGACCGCCACCACGTCCGGGTTCCGCGCCGCCTGCGCCTCGAACGATGCCACCACCGACTGGTCCGGCAGCTCGACCGCCGTGTCGTTCCACTCGGTGAGGACCCGTCGCCGCGCCGCCTCGTCAAGCACCTGCACCGACGCCAGCGGAAGGTCCTGCCCGCCGTCCACCACCCGCTCCAACGCCGCGACCAGGTGCTCCGTCGTGGCGCGCAGGAGCGCGCCCACCGAGGCCGGGTCGATCGGGACCAGCGCGTCCACGATCAGCTCGAACCGGTTCCCGTCATCGTCGACGTCCACGGTCAGCGGGTAGTTGGTACGCTCCCGCGCGGGCAGCACCGCGATGCCGTCCAGAGCAGCGTCGTCCACCCGGCCGCCGCCGATGTTGTGCCGGTAGTTGAGGATCGAGGTGAACAGTGGGGCATCCGCCGGAACGCCGCTGGCCTGCTGGGCAACCGCCAGCGGCGCGTGTTCATGCTGAAGCAGACCCGCCAACTGCGCGCGCATGGCAGCAACCGCCGTCAGCACACCCACCTCGTCCACCCGTGTGCGCACCGGCAACGTATTCATGAACGGACCCGGCACCCGGCTCGCCCCGGCCCCGCCGTTCATCCGCCCGACGAGCACGGTCCCGAACACCACATCGTCACGACCACTGACCGCCGCCAGCGTCCGGGCCCACGCCACATGCAGCACCGCCGCCGGACTGGCGCCCACACGACGGGACACCTCCCGCAGCCGCCCAGCCAGCGGCGGCTCCACGCTCACCCGCGCCTGAACCGCATCCGCCCCGTCGCCCCGCACGTCCGCCAGCCCGAACGGTGCCGTCGGCTCGCTGACGTCCCCGAGCAGTTCCGCGAAGAACCGCTCGTGCTCGGAGCGATCCACACCGCCACGCGCCTGCGCGACGAAGTCCCGGAACGGCAAGGGTTCCGCCAGCTCGTCACCGCGTCCCTCCAGGAAGGCCCGCACCTCGTCCAGCACCACGCCGATCGCCATGTGGTCCTGCACTATGTGGTGAGCCCTCACCAGTGCCAGCCATCCGTCCGCACCCGGCTCGGCAGCCACATGGAGATCCAGCAGTGGTGCCCGGCCCAGGTCCATCGACCGGCCGCCGATCGCCATGAGTTCGGCCACCGGGTCGGTCGTCTGCGGATCCAGCGTCACTTCGTCGACCGGCAGTACGGCGTGGCGCCACACCACCTGAACCGGCTCGCGGAGTCCCTCCCACACCACACCGGTACGGAACACGTCATGCCGGTCCACCACCCGCTGCAACGCGCCCAGGAACGCGTCCAAGCGGGCCCGGGAGTCGAACTTCAACACCCGCGGCATCACGTACGCGTCCTCGCCACCGTCGGCGAGCAGGTGGTGGAAGAGCAGTCCCTCCTGCAGCGGGGCGAGCGGGTAGATGTCGGCGACGTTCGCCGCGCCGCCGTCCACGCCCGCGACGACGCGTTCGATCTCCTCGGCGGACAGCTCCACCAGCGGCAGCATCTCCGGCGTGATCTCCACGGCGTCCGCAGGGATCAGATTCGCCGGCACCACGACCGTCTCCGCACCCGCCGCAGCGGCAAGACCCGCCGGAGTCGCCGTCTGGAACAGCGCCCGCACCGATATGGACACGCCACGCACCCGCAGCCACTCCACCAGCGACACCGCCAGCAGCGAATGCCCACCGAGCCTGAAGAAGTCGTCATCGACCCCCACCTGCTCCAGGCCGAGCACCTCGGCGAACGCGGCGCACAGGATCTCCTCGCGCGCGTCGGCCGGGCCCCGACCCCCACCGGACACGTACTCCGGGGCGGGCAGCGCCCTGCGGTCCAGCTTCCCGTTCACCGTCAACGGCAGCGCATCGAGTACGACCACGGCGGACGGGACCATATACTCCGGCAACCGTATCGACGTGAACTGCCTGACAGACTCAACCAGTTCACCGTTGTCACTGTCGGCTTCCGGTACGACGTAGGCGACGAGGCGGGTATCACCCTGGGCGTCCTCGCGAGCGACGACCGCCGCCTGCGCAACCTGCGGATGACCGGCGACCACGGCCTGGACCTCACCCGGCTCGATCCGGAACCCCCGGATCTTCACCTGGTCGTCCGTCCGACCCAGATACTCCAGCGCACCATCCGCACTCCACCGCACCAGGTCCCCGGTGCGATACATCCGCTCACCGGTGCCCGTGTACGGATTCGCCACGAACCGCTCCGCCGTCAGCCCCGGGCGCCCGGCATAGCCACGTGCCAGCTGCACACCCGACAGATACAGCTCACCGACCACACCCACCGGCACCGGCTGAAGCGCACCGTCCAGCACGAACGTCTTGGTGTTCGTGATCGGCCGACCGATCGGCACCGAACCCTCGCCGGG
>NZ_JBEPDM010000106.1:0-6180 GCF_040300305.1 Streptomyces sp. NPDC000410 | reverse complement strand
ACAGCCGCAATCTCGTCCGGAGTCACGCCCTCTCAACGCAACACCGAACCAGAAGGACACGCTCAACCACACCCGACCTGACCAAGCCCTACTAGGGCCTGTCCGGTGGATCAGGCCGGACAGGACCTCAGGGCGCGGACTACCAGGTGGCCGGCTTGTCGAAGGCGGGGCGGCCGGCCGCGGGCACGGGCGCGGGCCCGCCCTGAGGTGCCGTCAGGTCGCGTACGAGCAGCGTCGCGCCCGCCACCGCGCCCGGCATGAGGAAGACCGCGACCACGGGGACGAGGAAGGCGAGGGCGAGCGGCACACCGAAGCCGAGCGTGAGCATGCGGCGGCCGCGCAGCAGCGCGAGGCGCTGCTTGAGCTCGACGCCGCGCCGCTGGAGCGCCACGGCGGTGAGCTCCTCGGCCAGGAAGAAGCCGGAGACACAGAACCCGAGGACGGGGATCACGGTCTGCCCGATGACCGGGATGAACCCGAGCGCGAAGAGCAGCACACCGTACAGCGCGACGCGCAGCACGATCCGCAGACTGTCCCGCGCGGAGATCCACAGCTCACGCCAGAGCGGCAGCCCGGACTCGGGCACGTCCCCGCCCTCGCTGCGGTCGACCTGCTCGGAGAGCGACTCGTAGAACGGCTGGCCGATCAGCAGGGTGACGGCGGTGAAGGTGATCACGGCGAGGAACAGGCCGAAGACGAAGACCAGCACGGTGAGGAAGCCCCGGAAGACGCCCAGCAGCCACGAGGACCAGTCGTCGGCGAACGGTGTGGCCCAGGCCACCAGGTCGTCGGCGCCGTAGGCGAGCCCGATGAGAGCGCCCGCGTACAGCACGAGGGTGACCAGTCCGGGCAGCAGCCCGAAGCCGAACGACCGGCCGTTCCGGCCGACCCACCGCTGGCCCTGCACCAAATAGCCGAAGCCCACCCTGAGATCACGCATGTCGTACATGCTATCGGGCCGCCGGACCATGACCCTCCGGCGGAGTGGCCGCATCCAATACCCCCTTGTTGCGGGAGTGTTGAACCGGTAGACCCTGCGTATTGATCACTTCCGAACCACCGGAGGTACGTACGTATGGGAAAGACCGGATCCGCATGGGTCGCCACCGCGACCACTGCCGTCCTCGGCGCACTCCTTCTCGCCCCCGCCCACGCCGTCCCCGCCCACGCGGCCGGCGCCCCGCCCGGACCGGGCAGCCCGCATCCGCCGGTACGGGAGGGCGGGAAGGACACCACACCGTTCTCGGGGCCGCCTGCCCAGGCATCGGGCGAGGCCCGGGAGGGTGCGGCACAAGGCGCGACACCTGGCGCGACAGCGGGGCTGCGCAAGGAGGGCGGCTATCCGCGGCGGACGCCGCTGACGCCGCCGCCCGTCAACCCCGCCGACAAGTCGATCAAGCTGGGCCTCGCCCCGTACCACTCCCTGGCACCCCGCCTGAACGACCTCCAGCGCCTCGGCGACCGGGTCAGCGTCGAGGTCGCCGGGCGCTCGGCCGGCGGCCACGAGCTGTATCTGGTCACCGTGACCGCCCCGGAGAGCGCCCGGCAGGCCGGTGACCAGGAGCGGATGCGCGAGCTCATCGAGAACCGGCCGGCCACGGCCGCCAAGGACCCGCGCGTGAAGGCCGCGTACAAGACGCCGGTCTTCATCAACAACAACATCCACGGAAATGAGTGGGAGGGCACGGACGCCGCCCTGAAGCTCATCGAGGAGCTGGCGAAGGCGAAGGACGCCCGCACCGCCGATCTGCTCGCCAAGCACCGGATCTATCTGAACGTGACCGCGAACCCGGACGGCCGCATCGCCGGCACCCGCGCCAACGGCAACGGCTTCGACCTCAACCGGGACTTCATCACCGGATCGCAGCCCGAGGCGCGCGCCATCCGGCAGATCGCCATCGACAAGCAGCCCGCCGTGATGCTCGATCTGCACGGGTACGTCAACGGCACCCTGATCGAGCCGACGACGCCGCCGCACGGCGAGAACTACGAGTACGACCTGTTCCTCAAGAACGCCTACGCCAACGCCCTGGGCATGGAGAAGGCGGTCAACGGACTCGGATACACGGAGGCGAAGGACGGGGTCCGTCCGGCCGTCATCCCGTTCCGGGACGAGAAGGAGGGCTGGGACGACTGGCCGCCGGTCTTCACCCCGCAGTACATGCCGTTCCAGGGCGCGGTGGCCTCGCACACCATCGAGTTCCCGATGGCGGTGAACAACGAGGAGTACGACTCCCTGCCGGTCGCCGAGCTGCGCCGCCGCTCCGCGATCAACACGGACATCGCGGGCGCGGCGATGCGGGCCGCCCTCGACTACACGTACAGCCGCCGTTCGTCCGTGCTCGCCGACCAGATCGAAACGTTTCGGCGGAGTGCGGCGGGCGAGGCGCAGCGGCCCGTTTCGGAGCAGACCGTGCCGGGCGTGCCCGGAATCGGCCCCGAGGACGTGTACACGACCACCTTCCCGCGCGCGTACGTCATCCCGGCGGGACGGGGACAGCAGAGCGCTGTCGCCGCCGCCCGGCTGGTGGACCATCTGGTCGCCAACGACGTACGGGTCGAGCGGGCACGCTCGGGATTCCGGCTCGCGGGGCGCGCGTATCCGGCCGGTTCGTACGTCGTCGACATGCACCAGCCCAAGCGCGGTATCGCCAATGTGATCCTGGCCGAGGGGCGGGACATCAGCGCGGACGTGTCGACCATGTACGACATCTCGGGGTGGAGCCTCGGGCTGCTGTGGGGCGCGACGGTCGACAAGGTCGCCCGGGGTGAGCTGCGGGTGGACGGCCGGCCGGTGCTCGCCGCCGCGCCGACCGGGTACGTGGCACGCCACGGCGACCTGCGGCTGCGCCTGGACGACCCGAAGGAGCTGGCGGCCGTGAACGCGCTGCTCGCGCAGGGCGTCGCGGTGCGCCGTACGGCGGACGGGGCGGCGATCGTGCCGGGCTCGGCACGGGCACGGGCTGAGGTGCTCGCGGAGCGGTACGGGGTGGTGTTCGCGGCCACGAAGGAGCGCGGGGTCGCCCCGCTGAAGCGCACCCGCGTCGCGGCGGCGCTGAGCGCCGGCGAGCTGTTCGCGCTGCGCGAGATGGGCTTCGACGTGGTGCCCGTGTCGACCGCGGTGCTCAACGGGGGCTTCGACTGGTCGAAGGCCGGTGTGCGGGCGCTGTACGTGTCGGCGGGGCTGGAGTACGGAGAGCTCACGCCCGCCGCCCGCGCCGCGCTGCGGACCAGCGGTGTGGGCGTCGTCGCGGTCGGCCCCGAGGGTGCGGCGTTCAACGCCGCGGCGGGGCTGCTCGCGGCGAAGGCGGTGGCGGGCAACGGCGACGCCAACGGTGTCGTACGGGTCACGAACGCGGGTGGCGCGCTGACCGGCGGCGCCCCGGCGCACAGCTTCGTCTACTCGCCGCTGTGGTTCACGGGCCTCGGCGCGGGCGTCCGCGTCGAGCAGTCGTACGGCGGCGGCAACCCGCTCGTGTCGGGCCACTGGCGCGTGGACGGGAACGGCACGGGCGGCCCGAAGGACGCGGCGGGCCGGGCGGCGGTCGTCAGCGGCAGGGCGACGACGGGCGCTCCGGTGGTGCTGTTCGGCACGGAGCCGCTGTTCCGGGACCACCCGAAGGGGGTGTTCGCGCAGGTGGGGCGGGCACTGCTGACCCGGTGACGGGATGACGGGATGAACCGAGGGCCGCACCCCGGTCGGTCGGGGTGCGGCCCTCAGCCGTGCGGCGGCCGTACGGCGGCGGTGTTCAGCCGTGCTCGGCCGGGCGTCGGCGCTCAGCCGGGCGTCGGCCGTGCCGCGGTCGTGCCGCGGTCGTGCCGCGGTCGTGCGTGGCTCAGATGGCCAGGTCGACCGTGATGTTGCCGCGGGTGGCCTTCGAGTACGGGCACACCTGGTGGGCCTTCTCGATCAGGTCCTTGGCCGTGGCGTCGTCCACGTTCGGGATCGACGCGGAGATCTTGACGATGATGCCGAAGCCCTCGTCGTTCTTGCCGATGCCGACCTCGGCGGTGACCGTCGAGCCGGAGATGTCGGCGTTCTCCTGGCGGGCGACGACGCCGAGGGCACCCTGGAAGCAGGCGCTGTAGCCGGCGGCGAAGAGCTGCTCCGGGTTGGTGCCCGCGCCGGAACCGCCCATCTCCTTCGGCGGGTTGACGACGACGTCGAGCTGGCCGTCGTTGGTGGCGACGCGGCCGTCACGGCCGTTCTCCGCGGTGGCGACGGCGGTGTAGAGGACGTCGGACTGCTGGATAGGCATGTAAGAGTTTCCTCCTGTGGTGCGCCGCGACTCGCGCCCACGATCGCGGCGGTGTGGGTCGAGACTACCGGTCGCCCTGCTGATCGAGAGAAACGATCATCTTTCCGGTGTTCTCACCGCGCAGCATGCCGAGGAAGGCGTCCACGCCGCTCTCGATGCCCTTCACCACGGTCTCGTCGTACTTCAGCTCGCCGGAACGCAGCCAGCCGCCGACCTCCTGGACGAACTGGGACTGGAGCGCGGCGTGATCGCGGACCAGCATGCCCTGGAGGCGCAGGCGCTTACCGATGATCATCATCATGTTGCGCGGTCCGGGGACCGGCACGGTGTCGTTGTAGCCGGCGATCATGCCGCAGAGGGTGGCGCGGCCGTGCGGGTTGAGCACGGAGATCGCGGCCTCCAGGTGGTCGCCGCCGACGTTGTCGAAGTAGACGTCGATGCCGTCGGGGGCGGCCGCCCGCAGCTGGTCGAGGACCGGGCCGTTCTTGTAGTTGAACGCCGCGTCGAAGCCGTACTCCTCGACGAGCTTCCTGACCTTCTCGTCCGAGCCGGCCGAGCCGATGACCCGCGAGGCGCCCTTCAGCTTCGCGATCTGGCCGACCTGGCTGCCGACGGCACCGGCGGCGCCGGAGACGAAGACCGCGTCGCCCTCCTTGAAGGAGGCGGTCTCCAGGAGGCCGGCGTAGGCGGTGAGCCCCGGCATGCCGAGGACGCCGAGGTAGGCGGAGAGCGGGGCGAGCGAGGCGTCGACCTTGGTGGCGTGCCCGGCCTCCACCTCGGCGTACTCGCGCCAGCCGAGGAAGTGCAGGACGTGGTCACCGACCGCGAACCCCTCCGCGTTCGAAGCGATGACCTCGCCGACCGCGCCGCCTTCCATGGGCTGGTCGAGCTGGAAGGGCGGTACGTACGACTTCACGTCGTTCATCCGGCCACGCATGTACGGGTCGACCGAGAAGTGCAGGTTCCGGACGAGGATCCGGCCCTCGCCCGGCTCGGTGACCGGGGCCTCGCGCAGGGCGAAGTCCTCCGGAGTGGGCCAGCCATGGGGGCGGGCGACGAGGTGCCATTCACGGCCGGCGGAGGGGAGAGCGGACATGGGCTTGCCTTCCTAGAAAAGCTTCAGGTTCTGAAACAACCATGCGCCTGAATATTTCAGGTTGTCAAGTATCTGGGTATGCTGGTGGGCATG
Organism: Streptomyces sp. NPDC000410; assembly: GCF_040300305.1. Taxonomy (NCBI): domain Bacteria; kingdom Bacillati; phylum Actinomycetota; class Actinomycetes; order Kitasatosporales; family Streptomycetaceae; genus Streptomyces; species Streptomyces sp. NPDC000410. The sequence continues at coordinate 732 of NZ_JBEPDM010000106.1, read as the reverse complement.
TCCGCCCCACGAAACGATCCCGGCAGCGCTCCTGTGTCCGTGCCCGTGTCCGTTCCCACTCCCGTGCCCGTGCCCGTCGCGGACGCGCTGACCCTTGAGGTCGTTGAACTCATCGGCACCGTCGTGGCCCGCTACCACGAGGAGTACGAGTCCGCCGCGGCCCGGCATGCCCTCACCGGCGCGCAGGCCCGGGTCCTGGCGCTGCTGGCCCTGGAGCCCACGCCCATGCGCCGGATCGCCCAGAAACTGAAGTGCGAGCCGTCGAACATCACGGGAATCGTGGACCGGCTCGAGACCCGCGGCCTCGTGGAACGCCGCCCGGACCCGTCCGACCGCCGCGTGAAGATCGCCGCCGCCACGGAGGAGGGCCGCATGACCGCGACCCACCTGCGGTCGTCGCTGGGGTTCGCACGGGAGCCGCTGGCGGGGCTGTCGGAGGAGGAGCGGGGGATGCTGCGGGATCTGCTGAAGCGGATGCTCGGGTAGGGGGTGGAGGATGGGGATGGGGCCGCTGCGCGGGGCTTTCTCCCCGCCCCGCCCCTTCCCGATAACTGGGGGCTTCGCCCCCAGACCCCCGTACGGCCTTCGGCCGTGTCCTCAAACGCCGGACGGGCTGCAAAGGAGCCCCGCTGGGGTCCCCCCCCCATTACCTTCTTGGTGGTCCCGCAATGGGGCGCCCGGCCTCCGGAGTTGGCATGACTTTCTCCCCCTGTCGAACGCATGGCCTGGGGG
>NZ_JBEPDM010000105.1:0-6554 GCF_040300305.1 Streptomyces sp. NPDC000410 | reverse complement strand
CGAGCCGCGCGGCGACCACGGTGTTGTTCCAGCCGTTCGCGCACGCCAGCACGATGCGGGCGCGAACGGCCAGCCCCTGCGCGGTCGAGCGGCGCTTGGCCCAGTTCTCCAGCGTCAGCCGCTCGGCCTGCGACAGCACGACGGGTTCCAGCCGGGTATCGCCCATGCTCACAGGACAGCGCGAACCGGCGGCCTGCCGCAGGCGAACACCGCAATCTGAAACAGGGGACGCCTCACGTGGCGACCCACCACCTCAAAACCAGGTCACTAGGACCACCTCACCATCAGCGGCTCAACGACCAACAACCATGCAGGAGACGGTCCAACTGGGCCGGCTCATGAGGTCGGTGCCGTGGCCACGGTCGTACCGCGTTCCGGGTCAACGCGGCGCTGTCAGCGCTGAGGCGAGCGTGGCCGCGGACAGAGCCAGGAACAGCAGGGCGCTGCCCAGCTGGTAGTCGCGCACCCGCAGGTGGGTGATCACTGCGCCGGCGAAGTACAGGATCAGGCCGGCCGCGGCCGCGACGCCGAGCGGCCGCAGGGCAAGGCCCGCCAGCAGTCCCAGCGAGGCTGTGCCCAGACAGGCGCCGAGCGGGTACATCCAGGACACAGGCACCTGAAGTCGCTCCGCGATGGCGACGACCATCGGGTGCCGGGTGAAGTCCACGTACGCACCGGCGCCCGTCGCGGCAGCGGTCAGCAAGGTCAGGGTGAGATACACGGCATACACGGCGGGGTCCTCTCTGGATCACCTCTACCCTCGCGGACCCCGGCGATGGCGGTCCAATACCTGCGTCCATAGCCTGACGGCATGGATGTGGACACTCGATTGCTGCGCTACTTCGCCACCGTGGCCGAGGAGGGCAACCTCACCCGCGCAGCGGAGCGGCTGTACGTGGCGCAGCCGTCGCTGACCAAGCAGATCAAGCAGCTGGAGACGAAACTCGGGGTGCGGCTGTTCGTCCGCTCCAGGGCGGGCATGGCGCTCACCGAGCCGGGGCGGGCGCTGGCGGAGCGGGTGCCTGCCCTGCTGGATGGTCTCGATGAGGCGGTACGGGAGGTCGAGGCCGCCTCCCGCAGGACTGACCGGGTGCTGCGGGTGGGGATCATGGGCAGCGGGGCCAATGAGGCGACACCGGCGATCACCGCCTCGTTCGGGGCGCGGCGGTCGGGCTGGCGGGTGGAGATGCGGCAGGGCGTATGGTCCGACCCGACGGCAGGGCTGGCCGATGGCGAGGTCGATGCCGCTCTGCTGTATCTGCCGTTCCCCGGCCAGGAGCGCCGGCGTGTGGCCGAGTTGTTCACCGAGCCGCGCTGCGTGCTGCTGCCGGCCGGCCACCGGCTGGCGGACCGTGAGTCGATCGCCTTTCGGGAGCTGTGGGACGAGCCGTTCGTGGCCGCCCCGTCGCAGGCGGGCGCATGGCGCGACTGGTGGCTGGCCACCGACGCCCGCGAGGGCCACCCGCCCCGGATCGGCGCCGAGACGCGCCACCCCGACGACTGGCTGAACGCCATCGCCAACGGCTACGGCATCGCCCTCGCCCCTTCGTCCGCCGCCCGGTACTACCCCCGCCCGGGCATCACACAGCGCCACGTCACCGGCATCGCCCCCTGCACGGTCGCCGTGGCCTGGTCCCCGGCTGACGACGACAACCCAGCCGTCCGGGAATTCGTCGAGTCCTGCCTGTCCGCAACGGCTCTCGCCCGGCACGGACAGACGAACAAAGGGCCGGCGGGCCGCGCGCAAGAAGGCCGCGCACGCCCTGGGCCAGGAGATGCTCGCCCAAGGCCACTCACGCCGGGCGATCGCCCGGCACACTGGGAGAGGTCGCCTTGGCGGCGGGGTCCGGGGTGCTGTGTCGCGTGAACGCCCACAGCACGAGCCCGCCGCAGCTGAACGCGGCACCCAGTGCGCATACGGCGCCCCAGCCGGCCACCCTGTAGAGGGAGGTCGCGGCGATGGCGCCGGTGGCGCTGCCGATCGAGTAGAAGACCATGTATCCGCCGATCAGCCGGCTGCCCGCGTCCGGGTGCAGCGCGTAGATCAGCGTCTGGTTGGTGACATGGACCGCCTGCACGGCGAGGTCGAGGAGGATCACCCCGACGACCAGGGCCCAGAGCGAGCTGCGGGTGAAGGCCAAGGGCAACCACGAGGCGGCCAGCAGCGCCAAGGCGATGCCGGTGGTCCGCCGGGACAGTCCGCGGTCGTTCAGACGGCCCGCCACGGTCGCGGCCAGGGCGCCGACGACACCGATCAGCCCCAGCGCCCCGATCGCGCTGTGGGGCAGGGAGTGCGGGGCCTCGCTGAGCGGCAGTGCGACGCTGCTCCACAGGGTGCTGAAGGCGGCGAAGATCAGCAGACCGAACAGGGCCCGGAGCCGCAGCACTCGTTCCCGTGCGAACAGGGTGATCGTGGAGCGCAGGAGCTGTCCGTAACGCAGGGCTGTCGGCAGAGCGTCACTGTGGCGCGGCAGCACTCGGTACAGGACCAGGGCGAGCACAGCGGTGAGCGACGCCGAGGCGAGGTAGACGGAGCGCCAGCCCGCAAGATCGGCCATGAGACCCGATGCGGTGCGGGCGAGCAGGATTCCGATGACCACGCCGCTGGTGACCAGACCGACGGCCCGTCCGCGCCCGGCGGGAGGAGCCAGTGATGCGGCGAAGGCCACCAGCGTCTGCGTGACGACCGCGAGAAGCCCCATCGCGGCCATGCCCACGAGCAGGATCGCCGCCGTGTGGGCGGCGGCTACGACGGCCAGTGCCACCACCAGGAGCAGCAATTGGGCCACGATGAGCCGTCTGCGGTCGGCCATGTCGCCCAGCGGCACGAGGAAGAAGAGTCCCAGCCCGTATCCGACATGCGTGAGGGTGACCACGCTGCCGACAAGTGCCGGGCTCAGGGCGAGGTCGTGACCCATGGTCACCAGGAGCGGCTGGGAGAAATAGACGTTGGCCACCGCGGCGCCGCAGGCGACGGCGAACAGCATGAGGACGCCACGGGACAGGACGAACGCGGAGCCTTCCCCTCTTCGGGCCCCGGTCCGTCGTGTCACAGCCTCGCCGTTGCCGGGCATCAGCACCCCCACAAATCTGGTTTCATCTTGCTACCAATGGTGACGGTAGCTTTTCTGGTAGCATGTTGCAACCATCGTGAGAGTGAGGGACCGCCATGGTGACCAGGACGCGCTTCGACAACAGCGAATGCCCCGTCGCCCGGTCGGTGGACGCGATCGGCGACTGGTGGTCCCTGCTGATCGTGCGGGACGCCTTCGACGGAAGCCGACGGTTCGGGGAGTTCCAGCGCAGCCTCGGCGTGGCGAAGAACATCCTCACCGCGCGCCTGCGCACCCTGGTCGCCGGCGGTGTCCTCGAATCCGTCCCCGCCTCGGACGGCAGCGCCTACCGCGAGTACGTGCTGACTCCGAAGGGCAAGGCGCTCTTCCCCGTCATCGTGGCACTGCGGCAGTGGGGCGAGCAGAACTTCTACGCCCCCGGCGAACCACACTCACAGTTGGTCGACCGCCGACAGGGACATCGCCTCCGCGCACTGGAAGTGCTGTCCGCGGACGGGCGACGACTGAACCCCGACGACACCACCGTCCACAAGATCTCCGCCCAGTGATCCGAGCCGGGGACCCGGTCCCGGCACACAACTCTGCTGATGATTCCGAGGCGGGTGGAATGAATGGCGCGAAGGGTTGCGGAGCCTGCTGCGGAAAGCGTCTGAGACCACCGGCCGGCCGCCCCGCACATTGCCGCGCTGCCCAACCCGGAGCTCCAGGCTGCTACTTCATCGACATCGCCCGTGCCTTCGACCAGTGGGGCAAACCAGACCGCCGCTACCGCGTGCTCCTCGCCGCCGAGCAAGCCGCACCACAAGAAGTCCACCGCTCCTCCGTCCGCACCATCGCCGCCGGGCTCGTCCGACACGACCGGACACTGCGCGGCGTTCGCGCCTTCGCAGCCCGCATACACACCCTCCGCCGACCGAGCGCAGGATGCGCAAGGCCCTGTTGGTGGCCCTGGGGGCTTGGGCTCCATCGGCGCACGGCGCCTGTTCCTCGCGCCGAGTGGTCGTCCGGGGCATGGCTCGGACGGAAATCCTCCCCGGGGGGAGAGCGGAAAGATCCTTACGGGGGCGGGGCGGGACGTTAGCCTGCGCACATGGTCTTCAGACGTCTGTGGGGCGACAAGGGCGGGATACCGCTCGAGATGGACACCGTCATCCTGTCCGATCCCGTCGAACCGGGAGGGATGCTCACCGGTGAGGTGGTGCTGCGCGCACCCGATCGTGATGTGGAGGTGCAGTCGATCCACCTGGAGGCATTCGTCGATACGCCGGGCGTCCACAAGGACGACGGCGACGAGAGCAAGGGTCCCTCGTTCACCTCCACCGCCGCGAGCGGCTGGTTCACCCTGAAGAAGGGCGAGGAGAGGCGGTCACCCTTCCGGCAACGGCTCTGGTGGGGAAGCCCGGTGTCCGAGGTGAACGGGCAGCGGTTCCACGGGGTGTCCCTGACCCTGCACACCAAGGTCGAGGCCGAGGGGATCAGCACCCGGACGGACTCCGATCCCCTGCGCATCGCCGCGCTACCCCTGCACACGGCCGTCTTCGACGCCTTCACCGCCGAGGGCTACGGCTGCACGACCTCACGGATCGTCGACTCGACCATCCCGGACACCGAGTACTCCATCTATCTGCGGCAGAGCTTCCTGCTCACCCGGCAAAGCGGCCACGAAGGGCCACAGGAGCTGGAACTGACCTTCCACAACAACTCCGTCGGCTGCGAGATCTACCTCCGCCGGGCCGCGCTGCACAAGAGGCACTGGGACGACAAGCCGCCGGCCCTTCGCTACGTCGCAGCCCACCACGACGTCGGCCGGGTGGACTTCACGGAGGAGGTCCGGCGCTGGATCGGCGAGGTCGCTGCCCTGGGCCAGAGCCACGAGGGCGCCGCGGACTGACGGCGCGTGTCACGCGAGGCCCGCTCCCCCTTGCGGAGGGAGCAGGACCCGCCCGGACATCACAGCCGCCGAACGGCCTCGCGTCGGAGGGCGTATGGGCCGGTGAGGCGTAGGAGGAACCCTGCGGCGCAGCCACCTTCCTTGAGGCGCCTACTTGCCGACGGTGGCACCCACCTGCGAGCTGTCGGGCTTGGGAGACTCTGCGGGCTGGGGCTTCACGCACTTCAGCTTCGTCGGCGAGAAGACCTTGCCGCGCTTGCACGACTTCTTCCCCTGGAACCACATGCTGCAGGTGGAGTACTTCGTGACGTCGTTGGGGTCGGGAACGCGGGTCGTCTTGAGTCCCAGGTCGCTCTGCCGGCAATCGGTGGCCCCGAACCTGGTCGGCCATGGCGTGGCCTGAGCCGGGCCAGCCGCGAGGGTCGTCATGGGCAAGGCGACGACCAAGGCTGCGCCGAGGCCAGCGAGGGAGCGAATGCAAGGGCACGAGCTCCCTCCTGCGCCCCGGATCCAACGACGTCACCGCCGACACGTGGGTGTGCAATGACGACGGAGAGCGCAAGCTCGTTGTCGACTGGGCGTTCCGCTACCGCAACCCGCGCGCCGCGACCGAGGGGAAGAAGGTCGTGGATGCCCTGAACAAGCTGCTGCGACAACCCTGACCGTGCGTACCGGAGTCGTGCACAGGCACGCCCATGACAGTCGGCCATCCTCGCGACTGGCGCCTGACAGCAGCAGCTTGGTCACCCCGTTGCAGCCATGATCACAGCCGCTTCGGAGTGAGAACAGAAGCAACTGACTCGACCCGGCTGACGCCCACACGGTGCCGCCAGCGCACCCATTCACCGGCCTGCCCGGGCGCACGTCGAGCAGCTCCCCGACGGGACCGAGCGCTGCAGGCGGAGTGTGGATCGCCAACCAACTCGCAGCCCTCGCCGACTCCGGCATCGACTGACCGCAGACCTGACCGCTCTGCGGGGGCACGAAGGCTATGCGAGTGCGCCAGGGCGCTGGTGTCGGTCATTGCCTGGCTCTTTGTCATGGACAAGGATTCCAGCCCCCGGCCCGGGCACACCCAGCTCCCACGGGTACCGCCGCCGGGCATCCGTCACGGTGGCAGACGACTACCGGAGAAGCCCGGATATGAACCGCTTGCGCCGCACCATCCTCACGCTCGTGGCAACCCTCCTCCTCGCCGGGGCAGCCACACTCCCGGCATACGCCGCACAACCCCCAGCCGACGCCCTTCTGCCCACCGCCAAGATTCCCCTGCTTGCCCCCCCTCGTCAGCCTCCTGGGCCTCACGGCCGGCCAGGAAGGCAGTTCGTGGGGGTGGGGGCGACCGGCCTCCGCGCTCCGGAAGCAAGGGGGGCGGCCCTGGTGAGGCCAACAGCGGACACCAAGGCCGCCCCCCTGCAACGCGCCACCGAGCCGGCCGGCCCCGACAAGACCGTTCAACGCACCGGAGCACCAACACGCCCGCAGGCCAACTCCGTGAGCTGTACTGAGATTTGTGGAGTCCCTGATGCCAGGGTTACCGTCCTGGCGAAGGAGAACCACCAGCACCATGGCAGCACCCCGTAAATACC
>NZ_JBEPDM010000104.1:0-7256 GCF_040300305.1 Streptomyces sp. NPDC000410 | reverse complement strand
CGAACACAAGACGCCGCATGCCTCCCTCACCCCGAGCTAGACCATGCCTGACCAGCAGAAATCAACGGATCACGTTCGGTTGAGATACGGCTTCTTAGCCCTCCACGGGAGCTGGCCATATGCCGCCAATGAGCCAGGGCCGGGCAACCGACTCCAGCGGGCGGGGCGGGTCTTCACGACCGGTGCCGGCACCGAGGTCCTGGCCGGGACCGGCGCCGGGGCCGGGGCGGCGGGGGTCTGGGGTGGCGCCGGGGAATGACGAGGTGCCGTAGACGGCGTGCTCTTTTGACGGGGAGGCCGGACAACGGCCCCGTCATCGGATCGGCCGACGTCTGGCCGCACCCTGGGTGCGTCGGAGACTGCCCTTCTGGCAGGTGGCAGGGCGGCCTGCGGGGGCTTCTTCGTGGCTGCTTGACGCCGCCGCTCTTCCTCCTGCCAACGGCGGGAGCCCAGGATCTCCTTGAAGCCCTGCAGCTGCGCGCGCTGCTCGCGGGTCTCGCTCGGTGGAGCTCCTGCCGCCTGGTGCCATGCCAGGGCGTACAGGTCGGCGGCGACCGCGACCGCGTACCGGTCGATGGCCCGCTTGAGTTCTGTCAGGGTGTGGTTCAACGTGCGGCGGACTGTGGCGATCTCCATCGCAGTCCGAGGAGCACGGCCCGTCGTCCGGCGACGGAAGTCCGTCTGCCACGCCGCGCCGCCACTGAGCCGCACCCGGTTGTTCCCCCAAGCCCATCCCCCGAGCTGCACAACAGATCCCCAAACGGTCGGGCACACCGCACCCGAGACGCAAGAGAGCGGCAGGCCAAGAACAGCCGTGCGGTAAGCCTCTGCAGCAGGCGGCCTTGACCGCCAATACCGCCGCGCGGGACGGTCGTTGTGCGCAATCATCCGCAACCAGCTCGACAGGGGAGACCATCATGGAGTTACGGTTCGTCGGGATGGACCCGAACACCGGAGGTGAGGGATCGCCGACGGTGTGGGTCGAGGAGGAGTCCGCGGACCTGGTCCTGCAGGGCGAGGCAGCCGACGAGCTCCTCGCTGCCCTAGTCGGCTCTACCGAGTGGGTGGCCGGCCACAAGAGGGGGATCCCCGCGCACGAGCGGGTGATCCGCATTCCGGCCCGGATGGTGCCGATCCTGAGGGAGGCGTGCGATGCCGCTGAACGCGCAAGCGCTGCACGACGCGACGTTCGCTGAGCTCCTGGCCGCCACCGAGCGCACGGCCGTCCATCTGGAGATGCGCGACACCTACGCCGTCGGCGACGAAGCCGACGACTTCGCCACCTTCCTGCGCACCGGTATCCCGAACCTGGTCCCGACCCGCTCGTTCTGGCCGCAGTGGATGCCCCTCGTGCGGGAGGCGGTGGGCCGCGGGGTGGTGATGCGCCGCGCCCGGATCGTCTCCGAGCCGGTCACCGACTACATCCGCTACGAGCACGCCATCACGCCGCTCAACCTCGAGGCCGGCGAGCAGGTCCGCTGGCTGCCCCGCCGCGAGGCGAGCACCATCGCGCTGCCCGGGAACGACTTCTGGCTCCTGGACGACACGGTGGTGCAGTTCCACCACTTCACCGGCACCGGCGACTGGACCAAGGACGGCCGCGAACGCACCACCGACCCGGCAGCGGCCGCCCTGTGCCGCACCGCGTTCGAGCAAGTGTGGGAGCGCGCCATCCCCCACGCCAAGTACACCCCGTAACCCAGACCACCCCAACCACAGGACTTCCCGCGCCTCATGCCCGTCTCCCCGTCGTCCAGCGCCCAGGCCGCCCGCGAAGCCCTCGCGGTGCGCCTGGGCCACCTCATGCGGGACGCCGGCATCAACGGGCGGGAGCTCTCCCGCCGCTGCGGCTGGGACAAGGCCAAGACCTCCCGCATCCTCGGCGCCAAGGCCGCCCCCTCCGACGCCGACATCCGCACCTGGTGCACCGCCTGCAACGCCGAGGACCAGGCCGCGGACCTCGTAGCCACCGCCCGCGCGGTGGACTCGATGTACATGGAGTGGCGCCGCCAGCACCGCGCCGGCATGCGCCGCGCCCAGGAAGACGTCCTCGCCCGCAACGCCGCCGCCCGCACCTGCCGCGCGTACGTCTCCAACGTCATCCCCGGCTTCTTCCAGACCGCCGACTACGCCGAAGCCCTGATGCGTTCCATCACCGACTTCCAGGGCACCCCCGACGACATCCCCGAGGCCGTCGCCGCACGCCTTGCCCGCTCCCGCTTCCTCTACGAGGGCGACCACCGCTTCGTTGTTCTCATCGAGGAGTGGGTGCTGCGCACTCGGATCGGCACGCCCGCCACGATGGCCGGCCAGCTGCAGCACCTGCTCACGGTGATGCCGCTGCCGTCGGTCTCCCTGGGCGTCATCCCGCTCGGGGTCCCGCGCACGGTGTGGCCGCTGGAGGCGTTCTACCTCTACGACGACCGGCACACCGTGGTGGAGACCCTCACCGCCGGCATCAACGTCCGTCAGCCCCGCGAACTGGCCGACTACGCCAGAGCCTTCAAGGGCCTGGCGCAGATGGCCGTCCACGGCGACGCCGCCCGCACGCTTATCCAGGCCGCTGCCGACGCCCTGGGGTGAATCCGCGCAACTATCCGCAACCTTCTTGAGGCCCGGCCTGCGCCGTCCGTAGCGTCGAAGCACCGACGGGACGAACCACCAGCGGAACGGGACGGTGCCTCATGCGCGCACAGACGACCAGCACCACCGCTCCCAAGCCCCGGTACGGCGTTCCGTCCTCCGCGCTGCTCGCCCGCGCCGACCGCGGCTACGCCCGCTTCCTCGCCCAGCAGACCGAGGACCAAGAGCACGACGGGAGGCCCTGCCCGCCCCCGCCGCACACCCCGCGACCGCCACAACGAGGCTTTGATGAGCAGCAGACACCTGGCCCTGCATGACCCCGAAGGGCTCCTCGAAGGTGAACTCCCTCTCGACCGAAGCACCCACGAGCGCCTGGCCGAGGCCGTGCTCGGCTGGACCGGCGAGACCGGGCTACGGCCAGCGGACGTCCTGCAGATCGCGCTGCAGCTGACCGGCGCCGCCCGCGCGGTCGCCGCCGACGTCCGCCGCGCCGCCGACCGACTGCCCGCCGACCATGCCGCCCGCGCCCTGGCCGACGTCGTCCTGGACGAAACCGACCGGCGCCTGTCCGCTGGGCCGGACGGCACGGTGCGGTGCGCCCAGGGACGGGCCCGCCTCATCCGCGCCCTCTATGAGCGCCTCGACCGCCTCACCGAAGCCGCAGCATCCGCGCCCGCCAAGGCCGTCTGAACCCGCCGCGCGCCCGGACGAGACCTGGGGATCCTCGGGTGCGCGGCGTCGAACAGCACGACGGCCGGCCCGACCGGGCCGGGCGAGCACCACTCGACACCGAGAGGGGCACCATCGTGACCACCGCAACCCTCGAGCTGCGCCGCTTCCTGACCATCACCGGCCAGCGCTTCAAGAACGGCCAGTCCGCGCCCGAGATGTTCTCCCCGGCCGTGGACGCCGCCTGGCACGACATGCTCGGCACCCCCGACTACGACGTCCTGTGCCAGGAGACCGCCGGCCAGCCGATCCGCCACGTCGCGAACAACGGCCGCGGCCCGATCGCCTGGGTCGCGGCCTACGAGGCCGCGTACGGGCCGCTGCCGGAGATCTGGTTCACCGACGCCCACGGCGCCGTCGACGAGCCGGCCTTGGCCCGCTACCGCGAGACCGGCACCGTGGTCGCCGAGTGGGACTGCGGCCCCGCCGGCGGCGACGGCGACGACATCGCGCCCGACCAGCCGGAGACCACCCGCCGGTGACCACCGGCCGCACCATCGCAGCGCCCCGGCCCAACGCCGGGGCGCTGCGCCTCGTCGAAGCCAGCACCACCACCCCGACCACCATCGACATCGCGGCGTACGTACGGCAGATGACCGCCCACTGCCCCTTCCTGGCCCCGTCCCTCCAGCAAGGGCTGACGACCTGGACGGTGTATCGGGCCGACGGTGAGCCTCCGGTGGTGGAGGCGGAGCTGTTTCACGCGGGTGTCCAGGCCGCGGAGTGGCTGCGCCCGCTGCTGAACCGGCCGCACGGCGGCCTGCGGTGCGAGAACATCGTCCTCCTCGGCGAGGTCCCCGGCGCCCGGCATCGTGACCTGCTGGCCTGGCCGCACTGGGTCCTGAAGAACCTCTACGGCCCCGTCGGGATCATGTTCGGCAAGTTCCACGCGGGCGAGGAGGAAACCACCCGGGCCGGCGACCGGATCCCGGCCGCCCCCGTCTCGTTCCTCCCGGTGAGAGCCGCCGTACGCCGCCGCGACCCCCGCTTCCTGACCGCGACCCCGGACCTGGCGGCCGCGCTCGCTGTTGCCGAGGACGACGGCCGCGACCTCTTCGAGCACGTCCCCGATCAGTGGAAGGAGATCAGGACTGGTCAGCCGCCGCAACCCCTCGCCCCGCTGGAGGCTCGCCGCCGCCGCGCCGCTCCCGCCCAGCGCCCTGCTGTACGGCCTGGCCCACCTCTACTGGGCGGTGGGCATCGTTGTGGCGCTCATCGGCGTGTACGCAGCCGTCGCGCTCGGCGAGCACCTGGCCGCGCGACGGCAGCCGGATACGAAGCCCTCCCAGGACTCCGCGCCGCGCAAGTAGCCCGCCGCGGTCCCCCACCCGATTCACCCGTGAGCCCCTGACACCCCTTTGTCGGCCGTCCGGGGCCCGCACGAGGCCATGCCGGGCGACGCCTGACCAACACCCCCAACCCCGCCCCCCGGCCCCCCGGGCGCAGCGACCTTGCCGCGCCCCGGGGGGCCGTCCCATGCCCATGCCCGGGCCCGCTCGCCCGCCCCCCGTGGTGGCGGAGACCGTTCCATACCCGCCCCCGCCACCGGCCGCTCCCCGGCCCCCGCCCGTGCCCGGCGCCTGGCCGGGGCCGCGCCTGGCCGTCCGCCGCCCGTGCAGTTGGGCGGTTGTGCCGCTAACCATCTGGTGTCCGATGGTGGGCTCGGCCGGTGAACGCCCCGCACGAACCCCTCCTCTCGTGTGCTGTGAGCGACCGGCCTATGCCGGGCCGCATGCCATGCGCAGGCAACCGCCCCCTTGCCGCGCTCTGTGCGGCCCGGCCCCTTACCGGCACGCGCCACCCGTCCTCGAAGGAGAACCCTCCATGACCACGCACGTCCAGCGCCCCGTGACCGTGACCGCCCGCATCAACACCAGCACCGGCATTCCCCACCCCACCACCAGCCTGCGCGACGTGTTCACCATCACCGCCCACGTGAACGTCGATCCGCTCTCTTTCTTCGGCTACCAGAGCGGCCACACCGTCGCCGAGGTCACCACCACCGACGGCACACCGCTGCGCATGGTCTTCACCACCAGCCGCGTCACCGACAGCCACACGGCGGCTGAAGCCGCGTTCGCCGTCGGCAACCGTCAGAACAGCGACGACCGCGGCCAGGACTGGCCCGACGACGTCCGTTCGCTGTCCGTCGGCGATGTCCTGGCCGTCACCGCGCCCGACGGCACCACCACGCACCTCACGGTTGACTCGGTGGGCTTCTCCGAGATCCTCCCGCCCGCCGTCCGCACCGACCTCACCGGCACCCGCGCAACATCCCGCACCACCTGACAGACAGCGCCATCGCCGCTGCCCGGCCCGTTCCGCCACCATGGCGGGACGGGCCTCTCCACGTCCCCCAGCCCCCGGCCTCCCGCCCACCACGTGAGGACGGACTCGCCGGGGCGCCCGGCACTGTCCGCGCCCCCGTCCGCCGACCGCCGACCGCATCAAGCACCCAGCCCCCGGGCCCACCCGCCGCGTCGCGGCCGGCCGCCCGGGCCCGGAGGCCGGGGCCGGGGTTGCCGGGCTTAACCCCACGCAGGTCAGAGTTGGTCCCGCCGGAAGGACGCTCCCGCACCCCCCCGTGCGGTTGAGCCCCCGGCAGCCGGGCCGCCCCGCCCCACCCCTCCCAGGGGCGGCCCGGCCACCCCCGCCACCCGCGCCCCCTAGTGACGCGACCATCACCGAGCCCACCTCCCACCGCCATAGGCCGATTCACCCGCCCAGCACCCGACGCCCAGCCCCAACTCGAGCACCGCAAGGGGGCGGGGTGAGGAAACGCCGCGTGGCGCCGCGTTGCCGGACCGAGCTGGCATACCCCACTTCCACCCGCGCCCACTGTCGCTCCGCCGCCCGGCCGCGCCCCACCCGCTGAAACGAGCCCCGATGAACCCCCACCCCCGCCTCCGCATGCCGCGCCTGCTGCGCCGCCTCGCTGATGGGCTGGCCAGCTACCGGCAGGCCATCGACTCCACCGTGTGGGCCGACGTCCGCACCGACCGCTGCCCGCACTGCGGCCGCACCGGCATCAACGGATGCGACCCCACCCACCCCGCACATCCCGCACCCGCCGTACCCGGCCCCCTACGCCGCGCCGCCCACACCGCCCGACTCGCCTGGCACCTACGCCACACACTCCCGCACCACCTCCACCACCCCTACGGCACCACCCCCACCACCACCCCCGCCGCTCTCGCCGACGCACCGTTCTAACCCCGCCCACGCCCCGCCCCGGGGCCCCGCAGCCCACCAAGCAACCCGGCCGCAGACCAGACCGGAAGGCCACCACCCCCATGCTCACCCTGAAGTTCGCCCTCAACGAGGTCATCGACGTCGCCACCCACTCGATGCTCGCCCCTCGCCACACACTGCGCCCCACCTACGACCAATGCCAGAACGAGGAGGATGTCCACGCCGCCCTGTGGTGGGTGCGGGACCACAGCGGCACCTACCTGACCGGGAACACCACCCGCCCAGGCCCCCGCGACGCGTTCGCCGAAGGGTACGGTCCCAGCGGTGACGACGCATCCGGCATCCTCGGCGGCGACGACCGCCTGATCGACACGTTCCCGCTGCACGACCCGGACACCGGGGCATGCCTGCACTCCGACCTGATCAAGGCACAGCACGACGGCAACAACACACTCACGATCACCCTCGATGGCGACACCGTGGAACTGAGAACCCTCCGCGCCGACGTCCCCATCGCCCCCCTCGGACTGACCACATATACACGCGGCATCATCGACCTGGCCGCCTCCAAGGGCCTACGCCTGACCTGGAAGACCGGCAAAACCTGCCATCTCCTGCGCCTCGCCACGCCCGGCCCGCACGGCGTGAGCGGGCACATTGAGCTGCCCCGAGTTTCGTAGAGTCCGATCTTGATGGTTCAGGCGGACTGCGGGACTTGCTCCTGGCTCTGCCAGAAGGCTTGCTCGTACTCG
>NZ_JBEPDM010000103.1:0-8086 GCF_040300305.1 Streptomyces sp. NPDC000410 | reverse complement strand
GGTATTTACGGGGTGCTGCCATGGTGCTGGTGGTTCTCCTTCGCCAGGACGGTAACCCTGGCATCAGGGACTCCACAAATCTCAGTACAGCTCAGGGACTTCCGGGTCGGAGACGTGCTGTCGGTCACCTGCCCGTTCACGCCGACCAGGGTCGAACGCAGTGTGAAGTGGAACCACCTTTCGGTGCGGTGGCCATGGTGGCGTATCGACACAGACAGCGACTTCTTTCACTGGAACGGGATCGTTGCCCTGGGTGTGGACAGTGGCGGACATGCCCCGCCGGAGACCGAGGCGGAACTGTTCCGGACCGACCCGCCGCCGGAGCAGCTGAAGACGGGAGACGCCTGCCGGGTCGGAGTCCCGCCCACCGTGGTCCACGTGACTGCTGTCGACCACCACGATCCTCCACTGGAGACGGGCTGGCTACCGCGCCCCACGCTGTCCGTGGCCGTGCTGCGCCGCGGTCTGTCGTACCGGGAGTTTCCGGACGGAAGCCATCTCAACGGCGAGGGTTACACCCTTCACCCGGGCGACGGGATCCCCTTCACCTTTGAGCTGCTGATGCGTCCGTACGCCTTTCTGCAGCCGGGCGACGAGGTCGCCGACACCGCCGGGCGGGCGTGGCTGTTCGACGGCCCCTGGGACTGGACCGCCTTCGACGCGGCGGGGCCCGGCACAGGTCCCGAGTGGCCGCTCGTCCTGCTGACCCGCTCCGGAGCGCCCTGCTCCGTCGCGGACGCGGAGGCAGTCGCCGAGGGCACGGCGACCGGTTCCCACCAGAAGACCGTCCGGCACTGGATGGCTCTCACCGAGGCATCGCCCACACCCTGGCCGGCGACGCAGCCGCCGAAGTAGACAGTGCTGTGATGCCGGGGACATCTCCGTCGGTTCGTCGGCCCGGTCACGGTCCGGCAGGCGCAAGCCCGCACTCGCGTCCAGCGGCGCAAGCTCGACCACGCGGCTACGGCGACGTTCCCCTCGGCGGCGGATCGAGCGAGTACGTGGCCGGACGGGCCATCCATGGCGCTCAGTCGCAACACCTGTGACTGGGCGCTTCAGCCGGCTGCGACTGAGCACTGGATCTGCCGACCGGGCACCGGATCTGTCGAGCCGTGCATGTGGGCCGGCCGGGCGGGGCGGCGCCCGAGAGGGCCTGGCCTGGGCTGTTTCGCGGATGAAACCACCGTCCGATCGCCGTCCCCGCCCTTGCTTCACCTATCGAATCTCGATAGATTCCCATCGGGACTCGATGGAAGGTTGGGCCATGGGAAAGCTGACAGTGGGCGCGTTGCGCGCCGTGCTCGTGGTGGTGCTCGCCGGCACCGTGTTCGTACAGGCATTGATGGTGTGGGCGTTTGCCACCGACCCGGAGGACGGGTCGCTCCCGCTGGCCCCGCTGCGCGTGATCACGATCCTGGGCATGGTGGCGGCCCAGGTCGCCCTGGTCTGCGTATGGCGGCTGGTGACGATGGTGCGACGCGGAACCGTGTTCTCCCACGCGGCCTTCCGGTACGTGGACGGCGTGATCGGCGCGATCGTGGCGGCCGCCCTCCTGTGGTTCGCGGTCACGGCCATCAATGCGCCGGGCCAGCGGGACGACCCGGGCGTCACCGTCATCATGGCCGGGGTCGGCGTGGCCATCCTGGGGGTCGCGCTCATCGTGCTCGTGCTGCGGATGCTGCTCGCCCAGGCCGTCGCGCGCGACGTGGAAGCGGCGCAGATGCAGGCCGAATTGGACGAGGTGATCTGATGCCGATCGCCGTCGACATCGACGTCATGCTGGCCAGGCGGAAGATGTCCGTGGGCGAGCTCGCGGACCGCGTAGGGATCACGCCCGCCAACCTGGCCGTACTCAAGAACGGCCGCGCCAAGGCCGTGCGCTTCGCGACACTCGCCGCGCTCTGCGAGGTGCTCAAGTGCCAGCCGGGCGACCTGCTGCGCTGGGAGGCCGAGGAAACCGTGGGCGAATGAACCGTGCCTGCCGACGCGTCAGCGCCGACTCCGCCCGCCGTTGACCGACTCCGGGAGCATCGCTCGGGCCTTGCTCCAGGCGTCCCTGGGCCTGCTGGAGCAATGGTGGAGATGCCCGACCCCCGCGATCCGCGCGGCGTACGGCACGCTCTGGTCGTCGTGCTCGCCCTGCACCCCGATCGCGACCGGGGTGCAGGGCGACCCGGGCGCCTCCGGCGCACCACGCCGACACGCCGCAGGGATCAGAAGCGTGGAGTCGGCGTCCCCACGCCGGGGCCGGGCCGATTCTGAGCATCGGACATGGCCATCGGGGCCGGGTGGCGGACCTCAAGCAGGCCCTGGCGCTCGATCTCAGCATCGGCTATCGCGAGATCGAGCCCGGCCGGGTGTACACCGAGGGCAAGGGAGACCAATTCCGGCCCTGAACCGGGAGCGCCGCGTACCCGCACTCCGCCGCTGCGCTGCCTCTGGTCGCGTGTGATCGCCCGTCCTCCCGTGGAGTGGCACGACGAAAGCCCGCGCCGGAACGCTCGGGCGCTGCTTCAGGCCATGGCGGCCGCTCCGGTCCGGACTTGCACCGGTCGAGCCGGCTCGCGACGAGCGCGCCCGCTTGGTGGCCGGCCTGTTCGACGACACCGCTCCGCCTTCGGCGCCGGCTGTGCCGATAGTGCCGTGCACCTTCCCGAATACCGGGCACGGCTCGGTGCGCTGCGGCGGATCGGGAGGCCGGCCGTCAGGGCGGTTGCCGTGCTGCGTCCCGCGGTGGCCCGGCGGCCGTGGCCCGTCTCGTGAGGCGGAGCACGGGGCGGCGGGCGTGCGCCCGACGGGTCAGACCCTCCAGGCGCGCAGCTGGTCGGCGACGGCGTAGACACTCAGGCGGGTGTCGCGGATCTTGCGGACGAGGTCGGGCAGGGTCCCGTAGGGAGGGTCGATGCCTTCGCCGGACTGGTCCATGTACTGGGCGGCGACGAAGGCCGCGAAGAGGCTGTTGCGGTGCGGCAGCGGCTCCAGGCGGACGATGGTGTGCAGGAGCGCGGCCGCACGCCATGCGGCATCCGGGTCGGAGGCTTCCAGGGTCGGCATCCGCGTCTTGTGGCGCGCGACAGCCGCCACCAGCCCGGAGTAGTCGGAGACCGTCACGTCCTCGTTGCCGAGAGCGAGGTCTTGCACGTCCAGAAGCCAGGCGACATCGATGTGAAGGACGGGCATCAGGCGGCCGCGGCCCCGTCGCGGCGCTTGGAAGGAGGGACCTCACCGGGGAACGCCTCGTCGAACTGGTCACGCAGCTTGTCCGCCCACTCGGCGGCGCCGGCGACGAACCGCTTGCGGTGCATCTCGCGGACGCCGAGGTCGTGGAGGTACTGCTTGAGGCTCTTGCCCTCGGCCGCGGCTGCCGCGCGCACGGCCTCGAGTTCCTCATCGGTGAAGGACACATTCAGGGACGGCATACCCAGATGGTACCTAGTTGGTGCCAATTCGCGCCAGCCTGCGACCCGTGCCCGCGAAGTCCCAGGTCATAGCCCCACGCGTCGCGGGCGCACTACGCCGCAGCGGCGCGGCGTTCAGAGCGCAGGGCACCCGCGGCCGCCCTTGGGTTACGCACTTGTGAGGGTGAGGGTGAGCTGGGCGTCGAGGTCAGCGTCGGCGCCGCTGGATGTTGTCGAGAGCTGTGCGGCGATGGTCGTGGGGGCGGTGTCGTCCAGGGCGGATGCGAGGGGTCGTGCTGTCTCGCCGGCGACCCAGCCGAGAAGGTGTCCTTCGTGCTCGACGCGGACGGCGTTCGGATCGGCGCGGTTTCCTGGATCGCGGATGAGGTCGACCGGCGTACCGGGGGCGAGGGTCGTTATGCAGAGGGTGCTGCGGGCGTGGCGGCTGCCGTGCAGGAGTGCGGCCGATGCGGCGTAGTTCGAGGAACCGCATCGAGGCGTGGCCTGCGTCCGTCAGAACGGGCTGCCGTGCATGCTGGACACCGCATACGCCACGTTCTGGGAGACGCGTATGAAATGGCTGGTCTCATTGCTCGGAGCAGCTCTCGTCATGGTCGCGCTGCGGGACCTGTTCCACACGCTGTGGCACCCCACCCGTCACGGCGGGCTGAGTCGGAACGTCATGGCGGCCCTGTGGAAACTGTCCCAGCGTCTGCCCTTCCGCAGACGGGCGGCGGGACTCATCGGTCCGCTGTCCATGGTGATGGTGGTGGCCATGTGGGCAGGCACTGTCGTCATGGGATGGGCACTGATCTACTGGCCCCACCTGCCGGACGGCTTCTCGTTCGCCACGGGCCTGGAGCCGGCCGAGCACGCCGGGCCGGTGGACTCGCTGTACATCTCGCTGGTCACCGTGACGACCCTCGGGCTCGGTGACATCGCCCCGACCGAACCATGGCTGCGCGTCGTAGCGCCCCTGGAAGCCCTCGTCGGCTTCGCTCTGCTGTCGGCAACGGTCTCCTGGGTACTGGAGATCTATCCAGCGCTCACCCGCAGACGGGCACTGGCTCTGCGGCTGTCCCATCTGCAGCGGAACGACCCCTCGCCACTCCAGCTCGACTCACCTCTGGGAGCGGCTGTCCTGCACGACCTCGCCGGGGAGGTGGCGCGCATCTCCGTCGACTTCCTGCAATTCGCCGAGTCCTACTACTTCCACGAGGGCGAGGACCACACCTCGCTGGCCGCCAGAATCCGCTACGCCGCCGACCTCGCCGACCGTGCGGGCAACGCCCAGCATCCCGAGGTGCGGTTCGCCGCCTCTCTGCTCACCACCGCACTGGAGGACTTCTCCACCGTCCTCGACCAGCGCTTCCTTCACAGCGGTGGCACACCGCGCGACATCTACCGTGCGTACGCGGAGGACCACGGCCGAGGGCAGCTCTGAGCGCCGAACCGCCGGGGGCGCGGCGCGGGTTCCCCCCCGGAACGGTCGATGGCGTTCGCGAGGAGGGTCTTGGAGACCTCGCCGACGATGCCGGTCTCGATCAGGCCACCGATCATGATGTACAGCCCGGCGAAGAAGGCGAATGCCGGCACTCGACCCTACCCAGCACGTCCCTGGTCTGCGAGGCTGCGACCCTCGCAGTTGCACTGGCTGGTTATGTGGGCGTCGTCTCTCGGCGTCGGGCAGCCGTCGGTTGGGTGGCGGCGCCGTTCAGGCAGCGGTCGAGGAGTGCGTGCATGCGGGGGACGGGCAGGGACGGGTTGGCCGCGGCGCCCTCTGCGGTGCGGGGGTCGGCGAGGAGGGCTTCCAGGGCCTGCGGTGTGAGGCTCGGGTTGGCGGCGGCTGCCCGGCGTACCGACTCGTCGGGGTCTTCCACCGGGGGTTCGGGCAGGGCGGGATCGGCCGCTGCCAGGGCGCGTACCTCGGGATCCGGGTGGCGGATGAGGTGCGTCCGGCCGGTGCGGGGGAACGCGGGCAGGGTCAGCAGGTGCGGCCGGTGGGCCGGGCGGGCGACGAAGACGTCCAGGAGGAGGTGTGGCGGAGCCAGGGGGTGGTGGCACGCCAGCAGGATCCGCACCTCCTCGTCGGCGTCCCGCGCGAGTGTCTCGACGAGCACGGCGGGCAGTCCGGGCCAGGTCGCCGCAACCCGGCGGAGCTCCGGTTCCTCGGACGCCGCGCAGGCGGCGAACCAGTCGGGCGAGGGTTCGGTGGCCGGCTCGGTGATCGGGCAGACGCAGTCCGGACCGTGTCCCAGGACCCGCTGGATCGCCCGGTACTCGGCCCAGGTGCGGGGGAAGGGGTGGAGGCGTGCGCGCATCCGCACGTCCTCGTCCGGGTCCTGCCTCAGCTCGGTGACCAGGTCCGGTCCCAGGTCGGGCCGGGCGGCGACCATCTCGCGGACCTTTGCCTCGGGGTGGCGGGCGAGCCGGGCGACGGCGTCGGCCGGGGTATGGCGGTTCCAGGTCAGGGGGTGCACCGTGCCGTCCGCGAAGCACTGCTCGACGAGCGCGGGGGACAGGGCGCAGGTGCCGAGCACGAACGACTTGCTGTGCGAGCCGATGGACGGCAGTTTGGCCTCCACCGCTTCCGGGTCCAGCTCCCAGGTGCTGTTCTGCGCCGCTTCCCGTACGGCGGGGTCGGGGTCGTCGAGCAGGGCTTCCTGCTGCGCAGGCGTGAGCGACTGCCACGTCCAGGCGGCGCGTACGCGGAGCCCGGGGTGCTCGTGCCCGGCCATGGAGCGGTAGAAGGACTGAGGGATCTGCCGTGAGGAAGTGAGCTCCTGGACGATCTCGTGTTCGGTGAGCATGCCGTCCTCGCCCCCGTCCTGGGCGGTCAGGAGGGTGACGAGGATGTCGTCCGGCAGCGGCCGGACCCATCGGGGGCGGGGGCGGGGGCCGCCGGCGAGCCGTGCGCGGATGATCCCCGACGGGTCGGTTGCCAAGGGGGCGAGTCGTGCGGGGTCGACATGCCGGTTGCCGGCGAGCGCGCGGCGGATCCCCCTGGCCGGGTGGAGGAGGGCTGCGTCGATGACGGCGTCGGGCAGGTCGCGGCCCTCGCACATCAACAGGCCGGCCTCACCAGCCGCTTGACCCACCAGGCGTATCAGTACGTCGGAGGGCGCCGCCGGATTGAAGGCGATGCCGCGCAGCCACGGTTCATGGAGGGAGTCGGACACCGCGTCATCCTGCCATCTTGTCGCGCCCGGACCGGTCTACGTGGCAACCACGTAGACCGTGGCAAGTCAAGCAATTGAGTGTTGCTGAAACTCGGCGACATCGTTTTCGCTGTCCACGGGGTGTTCTCGCCGTTGGTGTCCGCTGTCATTCAATCGAGTCGTTTGACAGCGAACCCAGTCGTTTCGGCTTCCTTGCCAGCGAACCTAGTCGCATGAGGTGACGTGCTGGGGGTGCTGAGTGGCCGTACCGGTCGGGGTGGATCTTTCGGAGCCGTATGTCGAGCTGTCGTACGTGGATGCGGTACGCGAGCGTCGGCGGCGCCCGCTGCTGGAGTGTGTGACGGCGCGGTTCGAGGACGTGGCCGCGGTGCGGCCGTTTCGCTGGTCGCGTGGTGAGCGTCATTTCTCGGGCTGGTACTGGGCGGCGACGACCGGTCGGCACGTCGGTTTCGAGTCGTGGCTGGAGCGAGACCGGCTTCTGCTGATGGATTTCGATCCGGAGGTGGTGGGGATCGCCTCGCAGCCGTTTTGGCTGCACTGGCACGACGGCGAGCGGGAGCGTCGGCATGCTCCGGACTACTTCGTGCGCCGCGTGGACGGTTCGGCGGTGGTTGCTGATGTCCGCGCTGATGAGCGGATCGAGCCGAGGGACACGGAGGCGTTCGAGGTGACGCGCCGGGCCTGTCGTCAGGTGGGGTGGGGCTTCCAGCGGGTCGGGGTTCCGGAGGAGGTGCTGCTGGCGAATGTGCGGTGGCTGTCGCGTTACCGCCATCCCCGGTGCCGGCGAGGGCTGGTCGCGGACCGTCTCCGGGAGGTTTTCGCGGCGCCGGTCCCGTTGATGACTGGCGCGGATGCGACAGGTGACCGGCTTGAGACGCTTCCCGAGGACCCCGACCGGCGACAGCCCCGCGCGGACTGCGCCACAGTCACCATCCCCCGCCGCAGATGCCTCTGCACCAAATGTGCCGCTGTCCGGCGTCTGCGAGAGCTCCTCGGCCACCCCGAAGGCGCCCCGCCACCAAACCTGCAGACACTCTTCGACGCCCTGGCGAACAGCCGGCCGTCCCAACTGCTGTCCTGGCTGGACAAGCCCGGGCCGGCCGCCCTGCTGACTGCCATCGCCCGCAACGGTGCCCCCGTCACCCATGAGCTCCTCGACCAGCACACCACCACGGCCGGCAGCCGACGCCTACGCGCCGTTCTGATCGTCCACGGTGTCCTGCCCGCCCGCGACGAACAAATCGCCAGCCTCGAACGCTGGGTGAAGGCCTTCCTGAACGCCATCCCCGATACCCACGACCGCAGACTCTTGGACAGCTTCGCCACCTGGCACCACCTGCGCCGACTGCGCCGACGCCACTCACCGGCCCGCCCGCTCTCGCCCCACACCGCAGCCAGCGTCCGCACCGGCCTCAGAAGCCGTATCTCAACCGAACGTGATCCGTTGATTTCTGCTGGTCAGGCATGGTCTAGCTCGGGGTGAGGGAGGCATGCGGCGTCTTGTGTTCG
>NZ_JBEPDM010000102.1:0-8293 GCF_040300305.1 Streptomyces sp. NPDC000410 | reverse complement strand
CGCTGCGTTGTCGGAGTCATCCAAGTACGTCCAGTACGAGGATGATCCTCCGCCTTGCGATTGCACGCACCGGACGCCGCGCGCCCCGCCCTGCGTGCGGACGGCGGTATTTGTCAGACACGGCCTAGAACGTCCAACTCCCCAGGCCTCGACCTGCTCTTCGCCGTCCTGGCCGGGCCTCCTCCTTTCGGCGCAAAAGAATCCAGTGTCCGAGCGTGCCCACCCCTATGCTGCCCCGATGAGACGACCGTTCGGGCGCGGCAAGCGCCTCATGCGATGCATGCTCGGGGTCGCGGTGGCCGCCTCGGTGCTGTTGCCCGTTCAGCCCGCCCAGGCCGCGTCCGGCCTGGATCCGTTCGGCGCGAACTTCACGCTGACCCGCGTGGACGGCGACAAGACCCGCCTGATCAGCTCGGTCGAAGAGGCCGGCGTCGCCAAGGCGCCCGTCACCGAGGTCCTCGGTGGCCATGCGGGCCGCCCTGGCCTCTGTCACGGCACCGGGCTGAACGGTGCCCTGAAGTACGACGGGTTCTGCTGGAACGACGTCGACGACAGGACCGGGTACACGGACAGGGACGCCAAGGGGAACCTGATCGGCGGCTGGATGCCCCAGGGTTTCGCCGGGTCGCACGCCGCCACCGCCGACGGCCTGTACGCGGGCCGCCACCTCTACGCCGCCTCCTGGTACCACGGCACCTACGACGCGAACAGGCCGGACCCCAAGACCCGTGAGGACTACTCGCGGGTCTCGATCGCCGAGTCGACCGGCGACCGGGTCGGGTACGGGCACATCGCCCTCGTGGAGCCGGTCGACGGGAACTTCAAGCGGCTGTCGTACCTCTCGCACGCGGACGGCGTCGCCTGGTACGGGAACCGGCTGTTCGTGGCCAACGGCCTGGAACTCCAGGTCTACGACCTGACGCGGCTGTGGCGCATGACCGACACCGCGAACGCCGGCACCGGCATCGTCGCCGGCAAGAGCTCCGCCCGCCACCACCGCTGGGCGCTGCCCCTCGTCGCCCGCTACAGCACCCACAGCAAGGCCGCCGTCGACAACAGCGCCACCGCCTTTCCCGACAACAACAGCCCTCGCGTCTGCGGTCCGTCCAACGGCGAGCTGTGCCTGAGCAGCCTGAGCATCGACCGCTCCGGCGCGACGCCGACCCTGGTCTCGGTGGAGAACAGGTCGGGCGCGGGCGCCCGTATCGTCCACTGGCCGCTGTCGGCTCTCGGCACGGGCACGCCCACCCGGATCCCGTCGAGCCCGACCGGCTACACCAGTCCGGTGTGGGGCATCCAGGGCACGGCCACCGACGGAACCGACTACTACATGGCCGGGTCCTGCCCGGCCTCCTGGCCGGGGTGGGACGCGAGCCTGAATCCCCCGCACAACCCGCTCTACTCCTGCATCCACGTGGCCAGGCCCGGTCAGGCCCCCCACGTCCTCACCCAGGCGCCGAAGCTGACGCAGGGGCTCTCCTGGGACCCGCACGCGAACAGGCTGTGGGGCCTCAACGAGGCACTCGAGTCGGGCGGGTCGGGGCATCGGGTCGTGTTCTCCTTCAACCCGGACGCAGGGAGGACCGTCGACGGCTGGAGCTGGCTCTCCAACCACAACCGGCCGGGCTTCGTCTGCGCGACCCCCCAGGGCGACGCCACCGCCAACGGCACGCCCGTCACCGTGTGGTCCTGCTCGGGGTCGGAGTCCCAGCGCTGGCGCTACGAGAACGGGCTCATCGTCCACAAGGCGAGCGGCAAGTGCATCACCCCCGAGGGCAACGGCGCGAGCGTCAAAGGCGCGTTGCTGACCTTGTGGACGTGCAACCCGGCGAGCGAGGTCCAGCGGTTCTCTCCCGGCGCGGACGGCAGCGCTCTCAACGCGTACGGCATGGCTGTCACACCGAAGGGCAACTCCCTTGCCAACGGCGTCTGGCTGACCCTGTGGCCGAAGGGCACCCCGACCCCCGACGTCCAGCAGTGGGTCCTCAGGGGCTTCTAGGCGGGATCGGACGTGCCCCCTCGGCCGCCGGGAATCCAACTGCCGTGCAGACCGAGGGGGACGCGTACGGGGAGATGGACCCGGGCGACGGCGGGCCCGGTGAAATCCTGCGCGGCGAGGACCACGAGGTCGGTGGCCCCGCGCTCGGGGTCGTACGCGAAGGTCAGGAGGTGCCCGTCGTCCTCCGCGGTCGGGTGCTCGGCGGGGACGAAAACGGCCTCGCCGACCGCGGCGTGCCGGCCGAACTCGCGGGTCTCCGAGGTGCCCCGGAGCAGGTCGTGCTTGATGAGCGCGCCCCGGAACCCGCGCTCGGGCCGCTCCGGGTCGCCGTGCCGAAGGGCGAGCGGGTCGGGTGCCGGGCCGCCGGTGGGCCGGGTGTAGAGCTCGCCGGCGGCGGTGTAGGCGTACCGGTGGGGGCGCCCGGCGTGATGGCCGTTGATCCGGGGGAAGTCCTGGGGCCGGTCGTGGAGCCGGTCGCGGCGCACGGCGCCGGTGCGGACGTCGACGGCCCAGCGTTCGGGAACGGGGCGGGAGCGGCCGACGTCCCGGAGATCGAGCGGATCGGGATGGGCGATCAGATCGACGACCGGGCCGACGGGGGTGTCGTGGGCGTTGACGGTGTGACCGACCGTCGGGGCCCCGGGCACCTCGTACCACCGGACGGGGCCGGAGCCGTCGCGGGGCAGCAGGCCGATGCGGGTGGGCCGGTGGTGGTGCCAGGCGAAGGGGATGCCCTCGGCGAGCCGGACGGCGTCGAAGACCAGCGGGGTGTCGAAGAGCAGGACGTAGCGGCCGGTGAGGCCGAAGTCGTGCATGTACGGGTTGCCGGGGGTGGGCACGAGACGGGTGCGGACGACGTGGCCGCGTGCGTCGAGCACGATGTGCTGGACGGCCTCGACGCCGTACCGGAACGACAGGCAGTGGAGTTCGCCCGTGGCCGGGTCATGGGCGGCGTGCGCGTTGGCACTGAACCCCTCCGGGGTGACGCCGAGGTCGGCGGGGCCGACGGTGTCGAGCTCGTCGGTGAGTTCGTACGGCCGGATGCCGCCTTCGAGGAGGGCGTAGGTGCGGCCGGCGACGCCTATGACGTGCACGTTCGGGGCGAGGTCGAGGAGTGGGTCGGGCGCGGTGCCGCGCCGGGGTTCGCCCAGCCGGTCGGCGACGGAGCCGGACCGTACCCACCGGTTGCGGTACCACTCGGCCCGGCCGGCGCGCAGCCGGACCCCGTGCACCATGCCCTCGCCGAGGGTCCACAGGTGCGGGGTCGCCGGGTCGTCGATACCGAGGGGGTTGGGGCCGTTGCGCAGGTAGCGGCCGTCGAGATGGTGCGGTAAATGCCCGGTGAAGGGCAGGTCGAAGGCGGTGGTCTCGGTGGTGACCGGGGCGAAGACGCCGCTGAGGTACGGGTTCGGCGGGGTGAGCGGGCTGGGCACGATAAGCGCTCCTTGACACGACGCGTGGAGGGGACGGCCGGGCCGGCCGCCGGGGCTCACTGTCACATGTTTTAAACGTTTGTTCAATACGCCTGCTTGAAACGAGAGTTTGAAACAGGTGTTTCGGGTGAGTGCTAGGGTCGCGCGCATGGGGACGAGAGACGATCTTCTGGCCGCCGCGAAACACTGCCTGGCCCGGCGCGGGTACGCGCGGACCACGGTGCGGGACATCGCCGCCGAGGCCGGGGCCAACGTGGCCGCGATCAACTACCACTTCAGGTCCCGCGAGGCCCTGCTCATGCAGGCGATGGTGGAGTCCGTCGGCGAGGCCGTCCACGCGATGCTGCCCGAGCCGGACGGGGAACCGGGGGATGCGCGGGCGCGCTGGGACGCGTTCTTCGCGGGGCTGGCCCGCTCGTTCGCCGAGGACCCGGACCTGTGGGCGGCGAACGTGGAGGCGCTGGCGGAGGCCCCCCGGCAACCCGAGGTGCGGGCCGCGCTGGCACGGGCGCAGGACCGTGCCGGCGACGAACTCGGTGCGGCCCTGGCCCCGGGCGACGCCGACGCGGTCGGCGCCCTCCTCGTCACCCTCCTGACCGGTCTCCTCGCACAGTGGACGATCAACCCGGAACGTCCCCCGAACGGCCCGGACCTGGCCGCCGGCATCGCCGCGCTCGGCGCCTTCCTGAGACCGTCCTGACGCGGGGCGCGATCAACGAGGCACTCCCCGGCCCGACGTCCACGGCACCGGGTCGATGTCCACCGGCAGGGCGTCC
This sequence comes from Streptomyces sp. NPDC000410, assembly GCF_040300305.1. Classification (NCBI taxonomy): domain Bacteria; kingdom Bacillati; phylum Actinomycetota; class Actinomycetes; order Kitasatosporales; family Streptomycetaceae; genus Streptomyces; species Streptomyces sp. NPDC000410. The sequence continues at coordinate 4,085 of NZ_JBEPDM010000102.1, read as the reverse complement.
TGCCGCGCCGCGTGAAGCTGCGCTGTCGGCCCGCTTAAGAAATCCTCGATGGACTGAACGCTCCCGGCTCGGCAGATTGGTGCGCGTCCACTGATCGGCGCTTTCGTGCCTGGTCAGCCATGCCCCGCCATGCCTGGAGCCGCACCCATGAAGGCACTCGTCAAGCAGCACGCCGAGCCAGGGCTGTGGCTCGTGGACGTCCCCGAGCCCGATCACGGCCCCGGCGATGTGCTGATCAAGGTCCTGCGTACCGGCATCTGCGGCACCGACCTGCACATCCGGTCCTGGGACGGCTGGGCACAGCAGACCATCGACACCCCCCTCGTCCTCGGCCACGAGTTCGTGGGCGAGGTCGCCGCGATCGGCGCGGACGTCCGGGACATCGCCGTCGGCGACCTGGTGAGCGGCGAGGGGCACCTCGTCTGCGGCAAGTGCCGCAACTGCCTCGCCGGCCGCCGTCATCTGTGCCGCAGCACCGTGGGGCTCGGAGTGGGCCGCGACGGCGCGTTCGCCGAGTACGTCACTCTGCCCGCGTCCAACGTGTGGGTGCACCGCACCGAGGTCGACCTGGATGTCGCCGCCATCTTCGACCCGTTCGGCAACGCCGTGCACACCGCGCTCTCCTTCCCGCTCGTCGGAGAGGACGTCCTCATCACCGGCGCGGGCCCGATCGGCATCATGGCGGCGGCCGTCGCCCGGCACGCCGGAGCCCGCAACGTCGTGATCACCGACGTGAGCGAGCCGCGCCTCGAACTGGCACGCAAGGCCGGCGCCACACTCGCCGTCAACGTGGCCGAGACCGGCATCGCCGAGGCGCAGCGCACGCTCGGCCTCAAGGAGGGCTTCGACATCGGCCTGGAGATGTCTGGCCGTCCCGAGGCCGTACGCGACATGATCGACAACATGACCCACGGCGGGCGGATCGCGATGCTCGGACTGCCCGCGCGGGAATTCGCCGTCGACTGGTCGAGGATCGTGACCTCGATGATCACCATCAAGGGCATCTACGGCCGGGAGATGTTCGAGACCTGGTACGCGATGACCGTCCTCCTGGAGGGCGGACTCGACCTCAGCCCCGTGATCACCGGAAGCTACGGCTACCAGGACTTCGACGCGGCCTTCGACGAGGCCGCCACCGCCCGCAGCGGCAAGATCATCCTCGACTGGACCGTCTGACCTCCCCCTTCCGCCAAGGAGCCCTACATGTACGCGTCCGTACGCGACGACCTCCGCGCCACCCTCGACGAGATCAGCGCCGCCGGCCTCCACAAGCCCGAGCGGGTCATCAGCACACCCCAGTCCGCCTCCGTGTCGGTCGCCTCCGAGGAGGTGCTGAACTTCTGCGCCAACAACTACCTCGGCCTCGCCGACCACCCCGAGGTCATCGCCGCGGGCAAGGAGGCCCTGGACCGCTGGGGCTACGGCATGGCGTCGGTCCGCTTCATCTGCGGCACCCAGGAGGTCCACAAGGAGCTGGAGCAGCGTCTTTCGGCCTTCCTCGGCCAGGAGGACACGATCCTGTACTCCTCCTGCTTCGACGCCAACGGCGGCGTCTTCGAGACCCTCCTCGGCCCCGAGGACGCCGTCATCTCCGACGCCCTCAACCACGCCTCCATCATCGACGGCATCCGCCTCTCCAAGGCCGCCCGCTTCCGCTACGCCAACCGCGACATGGCCGAGCTGGAGGCGAAGCTGAAGGAGGCGTCCGGAGCCCGCCGCCGCCTCGTCGTCACCGACGGCGTCTTCTCCATGGACGGCTACGTCGCGCCGCTCCGCGAGATCTGCGACCTCGCCGAGCGCTACGACGCCATGGTCATGGTCGACGACTCGCACGCCGTCGGATTCGTCGGCCCCGGCGGCCGCGGCACCCCCGAACTGCACGGCGTCATGGACCGCGTCGACATCATCACGGGCACCCTCGGCAAGGCGCTCGGCGGCGCGTCCGGCGGCTACGTCGCCGCCCGCGCGGAGATCGTCGCGCTGCTGCGCCAGCGCTCCCGCCCGTACCTCTTCTCCAACTCCCTCGCCCCGGTCATCGCCGCCGCCTCCCTCAAGGTCCTCGACCTGCTCGAATCGGCGGGCGACCTGCGCGAGCGGCTCGCCGCGAACACGGCGCTCTTCCGTACGAAGATGACCGAGGCCGGCTTCGAGATCCTGCCCGGCGACCACGCCATCGCGCCCGTCATGATCGGCGACGCCGCCGAGGCCGGGCGCATGGCCGAGCTGCTGCTGGAGCGCGGCGTGTACGTGATCGGCTTCTCCTACCCGGTCGTCCCGATGGGCCAGGCCCGCATCCGTGTCCAGCTCTCGGCCGCGCACTCCGCCGAGGACGTGGAGCGGGCCGTCGCGGCCTTCGTCGACGCACGGGCGACAATGGGCAGGTGATCGACCCCCGCAGGCTCCGCATCCTGCGCGCCGTGGCGGACCACCGGACGGTGACCGCCGCGGCCGCGGCGCTGTATCTCACGCCCTCGGCCGTCTCCCAGCAGCTCGCCGCGCTGGAGCAGGAGACCGGCCACACCTTGCTCATCCGCAGCGGCAGGGGCGTCACCCTGACGACGGCGGGCGAGATCCTGCTGACTCACGCGCACGCCGTGCTGTCCCAGCTGGAGCGGGCCGAGGCGGAGCTCGCGGCGTACGCGGGCGGCGCGGCCGGGGAGGTCACGGTCGCGGCCTTCGCGACGGGCATCGCCGAGGTCCTCGCCCCGGCGATCGGCCGGCTCGCCGACGAGCACCCGGGCATCCGCGTACGGGTCAGGGACGCGGAGGGCGACGCGAGCCTGCCCATGGTCCTGGACGGCGAGGCCGATCTCGCGCTCGCGGTCGAGTACCGGGGCGCGCCGCGCGAGGACGACCTCCGGCTCGCCCGGGTCGCCCTCTACGCGGAGCCCTTCGACGCCGTACTCCCTGCCGGGCACCCGCTCGCGGGGAGCGCGCGCCTGGAACTCGCCGACCTCGCGGACAGCGACTGGATCGGCCCGTACCCGGGCAACCCCTGCCACGACGTCATGCTCCTGGCCTGCGAACTCGCCGGGTTCGAGCCCCGCCTCGTGCACTCGTCGGACGACTTCCGCGCCGTCGTCGCCCTGGCGGGCGCGGGCGCCGGAGTGGCCCTCGTACCCCGTTCGGCGCTGCGCGGCATGGAGCTCAAGGACACGATCGTCCTCCCGGTGTCGGGCCCGGCCGCCACCCGCCGCGTCTTCGCGGCGGTACGCCGGGGCGCGGAGGCCCACCCGCTCCTCAGCCCGGTCCTGGAGGCCCTGTCGAAGGCGGCGGCGGGGCTCTCCACCGGCTGACGCCCCGGGAGTGGTCTTCCGGAGGCTCGCCGGGCGCTGCCGCACCGGCACCCGCGGGCCGGCGCTGTGCGCCACCGCCCGCTGCCCCGACGCCCTGGCGGACCTCGCTTTGCGCAGGCAGACGCCGCCGGGCCCGCCCTCCGGGCGGACGACGCTCCTGCGAAGACTCCCCGAGGGCGTCGGGCCCCGCGCCGGTCAGGCCCGCATGACGAGGCGGTCCACGGCCGCCGTCCCCGACCCGTAGGCCGCCGGCAGGGCCGCGGCAGCCGTCCCCGACCCGTAGGCCGCCGGCAGGGCCGCGGCAGCCGTCCCCGACCCGTAGGCCGTCGGCAGGGCCGCGGCAGCCGTCCCCGACCCGTAGGCCGTCGGCAGGGCCGCGGCCGCCGCGCCGCCCCCGTACAGCGTCCGCTCCAGCCCCGCCATCAGCCGCCGCACATCCGGCTGCGGGCGCACCACCAGCCGCAGATACCGGCTGGAGCTGCCGATCTTGTTGCCGCATTCGCGCACCAGGACGCCGTGCTCCTCCAGCAGCCGGTCGCGCAGCACCGCCCCGTCGACCCCCTCCGGCAGCCGTACGTACACGAAGTTCCCCTGGGAGGGGTGCACGGTCAGGCCGGGCAGCCGGCTCAGGTGCCGGATCATCTCCTGCCGGTCGCCCCGCACCAGCCGCAGACTGTGCGCGTACTCCATGCGGTGCCCTACCTTTCAGTGGTGGGTTTGAACTGATCATTCGTAAGATCGGTGGACCCAGGGGCTCTGGGTATGGCTGCATGCGGTGCGCCGTAGATG
>NZ_JBEPDM010000101.1:0-8720 GCF_040300305.1 Streptomyces sp. NPDC000410 | reverse complement strand
CCCTTCGAGATCACGGCGCCGCCAAGCCCTGTCGCGCTCGCCTGACCCGCTCACAGCGAGTCACCGCAAGGGGTTGACAACTCCATTGGGAATCCCTTCTCCGGGCCCCCGCCGGGACGTAACACTCCTTAAAGGGTTGTCAATTCGATGGAGTGTCCCCTCGGCGTGAGGAATGGACCCATGAAAGCACTGGTATTGGCGGGCGGGTCCGGCACCCGTCTTCGACCGCTCAGTTATTCCATGCCCAAACAACTCGTTCCGGTGGCCAATCGCCCGGTTCTCGAGCACGTGCTGGAGAATATCCGGGAACTGGGGGTGACCGAGACAGGAATCGTCGTCGGGGACTGGGCCGCAGCCATTCAGGAGGTTCTCGGCGACGGGTCCCGCCTCGGTCTACGGCTCAGCTATCTCCGGCAGGAAAAACCGCTGGGTCTGGCCCATTGCGTCATCCTCGCCCGGGAGTTCCTGGCCGACGACGATTTCGTGCTGCACCTCGGCGACGTCATGCTGCCCGACGGGGTGCGGGACGCCGCCGGGACGTTCGCCGCCCGCGGACCCGCCGCTCACGTCGTCGTCCAGAAGGTCGCCGACCCCCGCGCCTGCGGCGTGGCGGAAGTCGCCGCCGACGGCACCGTGCTCGGACTCGAGGAGAAGCCCGCACACCCGCGCGGCGATCTCGCGCTGACCGGCGTCTACTTCCTCACCCGCGCCATCCACCGGGCGGTCGCCGCGATCGGCCCCAGTGCCCGTGGCGAGCTGGAGATCACCGACGCCATCCAGTGGCTCGTGTCCGCCGGGGAGCGGGTCACGGCCGACACGTACGACGGCTACTGGCGCGACACCGGTCGCATCGGCGACGTACTCGCCTGCAACCGCGAACTGCTCGACCGGGCCTTTCCACGGCGGCACGACGTCCTGCCCGTCGTGGCCGGATCCGCCGACCGGGCCAGCTCGCTCACCGGCCCGGTCGTGATCGAGGCGGGCGCCCGCGTGGTGCGCTCGCACCTCACCGGGCCCGTGGTCGTCGGCGCGGGCAGCCTGGTGGAGGACAGCCGGCTCGGCCCGTACACCTCGGTCGGCCGCGACTGCGTCCTCACCCGGGTGCGCGGCGCCGACTGCATCACCCTCGACGGCGCCCGCGTCGTCGGCGGTCCCGCTCTCGACAGCACCGTCGTCGCCCCGGCCAGGACACCGTCCAGGGCCGAGGGGGCGGCATGAGGATCCTGGTCACCGGAGCGGGGGGCTTCATCGGCTCGCACTTCGTGCGCTCCCTGCTCGGCACGGACACGGACACCGGCTTCGGCACCGACGGCGGCTTCGGCACCGACGGCGGCTTCGGCACCGACGGCGGCTTCGGCACCGACGGCGGCTTCGGCACCGGCACCAGCACCGGCCCCGACGGCGGTCTCCCTCCGGGCCGGGAGGGCACGACCGTCACCGCGCTGGACAAGCTGACGTACGCGGGCAACCGCGCCAACCTGCCCGCCGCCGCCCCGGGCCTGGAGTTCGTCCACGGCGACGTCTGCGACCGCGACCTGCTGCGCGAGCTGCTCCCCGGCCACGACGCCGTCGTGCACTTCGCCGCCGAGTCCCACGTCGACCGTTCCCTGAAGGACGCCGGGGCGTTCTTCCACACCAACGTGGTCGGCACCCACACCGTGCTGGACGCCGCACTGCACAGCGGTGTGGAACGGGTGCTGCATGTGTCGACCGACGAGGTCTACGGATCCGTCCCGCACGGCACCTCCACCGAGACCGACCCGCTGCTGCCCAACTCGCCCTACGCCGCGTCCAAAGCGGGCTCCGACCTGGCCGCCCGCGCCTACGTCCGTACCCATGGACTCGACGTCACGGTGACCCGCTGCGCCAACAACTACGGGCCCCGCCAGCACCCCGAGAAGCTCATCCCCCGCTTCGTCACCCATCTGCTGGAGGGCCGCACCCTCCCGCTCTACGGCGACGGCTCGAACGTCCGCGGCTGGCTGCACGTCGAGGACCACTGCCGGGCGCTGCGCCTCGTCCTGCGCCATGGCCGCGCCGGCGAGATCTACAACATCGGCAGCGGAAACGAGCACAGCAACCTCGGCATCACCGAGCGGCTGCTCGACCTGTGCGGCGCGGACCGCTCAGTGATCCGCCGGGTCGCCGACCGAAAGGGCCACGACCTGCGCTACTCCCTCGACGACCGCAAGATCCGCGAGGAGCTCGGCTACGCCCCGTCGGTCCCCTTCGAGCAGGGCCTGGCCGCGACCGTCGACTGGTACCGCGACAACCCCGACTGGTGGAAGGCAGAACGCGCGTGACGACATACGTCTGGGACTACACCGCCGAGTACGCGGCCGAACGCGAGGACATCCTCGACGCCGTCGACACCGTCTTCTCCTCCGGCAGGCTCGTCCTCGGGCCCGCTGTCGACGGCTTCGAGAGGGAGTTCGCCGCGTGGCACGGCGTCCCGCACTGCGTCGGTGTCGACAACGGCACCAACGCCCTCGTCCTCGCCCTGCGCGCGCTCGGCGTCGGCCCCGGCGACGAGGTGATCACCGTGTCGAACACGGCCGCCCCCACCGTCGTGGCGATCGACGCGGTCGGCGCAGTCCCCGTGTTCGTGGACGTACACGCCGACACGTACCTCATGGACACCGGTCAGGTCGCCGAGCGGATCACGCCCCGCACCAAGGCGCTGCTGCCCGTCCACCTCTACGGCCAGTGCGTCGAGATGGCCCCCCTCCAGGCCCTCGCCGAACGCCACGGCCTCGCGATCCTGGAGGACTGCGCCCAGGCCCACGGCGCCCGCCACCACGGCCGGACCGCCGGCGCGATGGGCGACGCGGCCGCCTTCTCCTTCTACCCGACGAAAGTGCTCGGGGCGTACGGGGACGGCGGCGCGGTCCTGACCCGCGACCCGGCCACCGACCGGAGCCTGCGGCGGCTGCGCTACTACGGCATGGAGGAGCGCTACTACGTCGTCCGCACCCCCGGCCACAACAGCCGCCTCGACGAGGTGCAGGCCGAGATCCTGCGGCGCAAGCTGCGCCGCCTCGACGGCTATCTGGCCGGCCGCCGCGCGGTCGCACGGCGCTACGAAGAGGCCCTCGGGGACACCGAACTCGTCCTGCCGGTCCTCGCCCCCGGCAACGACCACGTCCACTACGTCTACGTCGTCCGCCACCGCGAACGGGACCGGATCATCGAGGCGCTGAAGCCGTACGGCATCTCCCTCAACATCAGCTACCCCTGGCCGGTGCACACCATGAGCGGCTTCGGCCACCTCGGCTGCCCCAGGGGATCGCTGCCGGTCACCGAGGCACTGGCGGGCGAGATCTTCTCGCTGCCCATGTACCCCTCGCTGGCCGAGGACCTCCAGGACAAGGTGATCGGGGCGCTGCGCGATGTCCTCCACGGTCTCTGAGGCGATGGCGCCCGCCGGCATCCAGGACTGGCTGGGACGGTGCGGCAGCCGGACCCGGGTGCGGCGGATCCCGCTGGACGCGCTGGAGGACTGGCACACCGACCCCGCGACCGGCGATCTGCGGCACGCGACGGGGAGGTTCTTCACCGTGCGCGGCCTCGACGTGTCCTTGCCCGGCGCGCCGGTGCCGCACTGGAGCCAGCCGGTCCTCGACCAGCCGGAGACCGGCATCCTCGGCATCCTGCTCACGTACGCCGACGGCGTACCGCACCTGCTGATGCAGGCCAAGGCCGAGCCGGGGAACCCGGACGGCGCCCAGCTCTCGCCGACCGTCCAGGCGACGCGCAGCAACTACACGCGGGCGCACGGCGGCCGGGCGGTGCCGTATCTGGAGCACTTCCTGGACCCCGATCCGCGCCGGATCGTGGCCGATGTGTGCCAGTCCGAGCAGGGCAGCTGGTTCCTGGGCAAACGCAACCGCAACATGATCGTGGAGGTCGACGCCGCCCGGGTCGACGTCCTCGACTCCTGGCGCTGGCTGCCGCTCGCCCAGGTGCGGCTGCTGCTCGCCGTCGACGACCTGGTCAACATGGACGCGCGGTCCGTGCTGGCCTGCCTCCCGTACCGCCTTCCGTACGCCGACGCAGGCCCCGCCCGCCACCCGACCGGCGAGCTCGCGCACTGGCTGCACCACGAGCGCCGCCGCTGCCGGCTGAAGGCCACGCCCCGCCCGCTGGCGGCACTGCCCGGCTGGCGCCGCACCGACGAGGCGGTCGTCCACCGCGGCGGCCGGTTCTTCCGGATCATCGGCCTGGAGGTCGAGGCCGTCGGCCGTGAGGTCGGGCGCTGGACACAGCCGATGCTCCAGCCGTACGGGACCGGCGTCGCCGCCTTCCTCACCACGCTCCTCGACGGGGTGCCGCACGTCCTGCTCCGGGCCGGGGCGGAGGCCGGCCACGCGCACGGCGTCGAACTGGCACCGACCGTCCAGTGCACCCCCGCCAACCTGGACGCGCTGCCGCCCGCCGCCCGCCCCCGGTTCCTGGACGAGGTGCTGGCCGCCCCGCCGGACCGGATCCTGTTCGACTCCACGCTCTCGGAGGAGGGCGGGCGGTTCCACCACGCCCGCACCCGCTACCTCCTCGTCGCCACGGACGACACCACGGAGCCCGAGGGCTTCCGCTGGGCCACCCCGCCCCAGCTGACCGCGCTGCTCGGCCGCAGCCGCCGGGTGAACGTCGAGGCCCGCACGCTGCTGGCCTGCGTACGCAGCCTCAACCCCGCCGAATGACAGCCCGCCGAATGACAGGACGCTTCATGGCCAACTGCCGGATATGCGACGGCATCCTCCACGAGTTCATCGACCTCGGACAGCAGCCGCTGTCCGACGCCTTCCCCGCACCGGGCGCCACGGAAGGCGAGTTCTTCTTCCGGCTCGCGGCCGGGCTGTGCCAGGAGTGCACGATGGTGCAGCTGATGGAGGAGGTCCCGAGGGAGAAGATGTTCCACCAGGACTACCCGTACCACTCCTCCGGCTCCTCGGTGATGCGCGAGCACTTCGAGGAAACCGCCCGCCGCTTCCTCAAGGACGCGCTGCCCGGCCCCGACCCCTTCCTCGTCGAGCTCGGCTGCAACGACGGCGTCATGCTCGGCGCCGTGAGCGCGGCAGGCGTACGCCATCTCGGCGTCGAGCCCTCCGGCGGGGTCGCGGAGGTCGCCCGGGGCAAGGGCGTCCGCGTACGCACCGCCTTCTTCGAGGAGGAGACCGCGCTCGCGATCGCGGCCGAGGACGGACGGGCCGACGTCGTCTACGCGGCCAACACCCTGTGCCACATCCCGTACCTCGACTCGATCTTCCGCGGACTGGACGCCCTGCTGAAACCGGACGGGATCTTCGTCTTCGAGGATCCGTACCTCGGCGAGATCGTCGAGCGGACCTCCTTCGACCAGATCTACGACGAGCACTTCTACTTCTTCACCGCCCGTTCCGTGCGGGCCATGGCAGCCCGCTTCGGCTTCGAACTCGTCGACGTGGAACGGCTGCCGGTGCACGGCGGCGAGGTCCGCTACACCCTCGCCCGCCGGGGCCGCCGCACCCCGGCACCGGCGGTCGCCGCGCTGCTCGCCGACGAGGAGCGGGCGGGTCTGGCCGAGCCGGCCACCCTCGACCGCTTCGCGGCCGATGTGGCGCGGGTGCGCACCGACCTGGTGGAACTGCTGCGCACGCTGCGCGCCCAGGGGCGGCGGGTGGTCGCGTACGGGGCGACGGCGAAGAGCGCGACCGTGGCCAACTACTGCGGTATCGGGCCCGAGCTGGTCGAATTCGTCTGCGACACGACGCCGGCCAAGCAGGGCCGGCTGACGCCCGGTTCGCACATCCCGGTCCGGCCGGCGCGGGCCTTCGGCGACCCCTACCCGGACTTCGCGCTGCTCTTCGCCTGGAACCACGCGGAGGAGATCATGGCCAAGGAGCGGGAGTTCGGCGAGGCGGGCGGCCGGTGGATCCTGTACGTGCCGGAGGTCCGTACGGTCTGAGCGGCCGTACGAAACAGTCCGTACGGTCTGACCGGCTGTACGCGACAGGGGGCGGGCCCTCGGGCCCGCCCCCTGTCCCGTAGGCGTTGTGCGGCTCAGCCGGCGGCCAGCTTCTCCAGCCGCGGCACGATCTCGGCGGGCGTCGGCAGCGCCTCCATCTCGCGCCGCACCTCGCCCGCGACCGCCCGCAGCCCCTCATCGGTGAGCAGCGTGCGGATGAGGCCCGCGTCGACCTTCTCGATCGGGCTGACCAGGCCGAGACCCCGCGCGCGCAGCGACTCGGCGACGTAGTGGTCGTCCGCCCCGCCCGGCACCACGAGGTGCGTGAGCCCCTCGGCCAGGCCCGCGAGCGTGGTGCCGCAGCCGCCGTGATGGATCATCGCCACACAGGTGCGGGTCAGCGCGGACAGCGGCACCCAGCCCTCCACGCGCACGTTGTCCGGCACGGCCCCCAGCGGTGTGGGGTCCGCGTGGCCCAGCGCCAGGACGAACTCGGCCTCCTCGATCTCCCCGGCCGCCTCCAGCACCCCGCGCAGCGGCGCCACCCCGTTGAAGACCGGCTCCATCGTGCCCAGCGTGATCGCCACCCGGGGCCGCTCCGGCCGGGTCAGCAGCCAGGGCGGCAGCACCCCGCCGCCGGTGTAGGCGAGGGCGCGCATCGGCCAGCCGCCCATGTCGTGGCGGACCAGGCTCGGCGGCCGGGTGTCGATCGTCGCGGTGACCCGCGGCGGGCCCGTCACGCCGTGCCGCTCGTACGCCGCCGCCATCCAGGGCCCGAACCGCGAGCTGATCATCCGGAACGTGTCCATGCTGATCACGTGCTCGACCGCGGGGACGCCGAGCTTGCTCGCCACCAGCGGACCGGCCGCCTGCAGTTCGGTGTGGATCACCAGGTCAGGCCGCCAGTCCCGGGCGACCTCCAGGGTCCGCTCCACCGCCACCTCGGAGGTTCTGGCGAACACCTCGGCCGCCAGCGGGGGACCTTCGGGGGAGTCCGTACGGAACCGGTCGAAGGTCATGGCCCGCTCCGCCAGGATCTGCCCGAACATGGCGTCGGTGTCGTGGCCGGGCGCCGCGTCGAAGACATGGAACCCGGCGTGCGCGGCGGGCTCGCTCCCGCCGATGACGGCCATGTCGCCGGTCCCGGCGCCGGGGACGGCGAACAGCACCTCATGACCGGCCGCACGCAGCGCCTGCGCGATCGCGACCGGAGGAAACACATGCCCCACGGACTGGGACGTCATCACAAGTACCCGCATGGAACTAGCTCCTTGTCGAGGCCGCTGACGCGGCGGAACGGGATGCGACGGCCTTGCGCAGCGCCGTCGCGACGGTGACCACATCGGCGTCCGACAGCCCCGGGTGCAGCGGCAGACAGAGCGTCTCCTCGGCCGCGCGGTCCACCCCCGGCAGCACCAGACCCTCGGAGCGGTACGCCGGCAGCCGGTGCAGCGGCGCGTACCGGAAGCTGGTGTAGATGCCGGCGGCCAGCAGCTCGCCCGCCACCGCCTCCCGGATCGCCGGGTCCATCCGGACCCAGTAGTAGCTGTACGAGGACTCGTGCCCGGCGGGCAGCGGCGGCGGCAGCGTCAGCCCCTCGACGCCGCCGAGCTCGCGGTCGTACCCGGCGACGACCTCCCCGCGCCGGGCCACGAAGGCGGGCATCCGGCGCAACTGCACCCGCCCGATCGCCGCGGTGAGGTCGTTGCCGATCTCACGGCGGCCGATCTCCGGCACGTCCATCTCCCACCAGCGGCTCGACACCCGCGCGAAGCCGAGCTGGGTGGGCTGCGCCAGCCCGTGGTAGGCGAGCCGCCGCACCCGCGTGGCGAGTTCGGGATCGCCGACCCGGAGCATTCCGCCGTCACCGGTCGTCATGACCTTGGTGGCGTGGAAGCTCCAGACGGCGAAGTCGCCGAAGGAGCCGACGGCCCGTCCGTCCACGCGGGACGCGGGGGAGACCGCGCAGTCCTCGATCAGGGTGAGTCCGGCCGTACGGCAGTGGTCGGCGATGCCCACGATGTCGCCGGGGCAGCCGCCGTAGTGCAGCATCACCACCGCCCTCGTGCGGGGGGTGGTGGCGCGGCGCACGTCCTCGACGCCCGGGTTCTGGGTCGCCGGGTCGACGTCGCAGAACACGGGGCGGGCGCCGCACGAGGCGATCGCGTTGGCGACCGCCACGAAGCTCGGGGACGGCAGGATCACCTCGTCGCCCTCCCGCAGCTCCAGCGCCTCCATGGCGAGAAAGATCCCCGCGGTCGCCGAGCCCAGAAAGAGCATGGTCCCGGCCGGTACTCCGATATGGTCCGCGAATTCCGACTCGAATGCCTCGGCCCGCCTGCCGTGCCCGAGCCATTTGCTGTTGAACACATCGGCGACGGCGGCGAGTTCCGCGTCACCGACCTGAGGCTGAAACAGATCGATCACGATGCTCCTCCACTTCCTACCGCTTCACACTCTGCTGCCCGGCCGCGGCGTGGAGAAGGGAATGCGTGTGGACGGAATCGGCCGGGGCCACATGTGTCCACCACGTAAGGCTTGTCGCATTCGAGAGGGCCGCACCAGAATTCCGGTCATCCCCTATTCCGTTCGACCGCAGTCGATACGAATTCACTGTGCGATCCGACGCGCTGTGCGATCCGCGCGGTGCGACCGCCCCGACACACGGGTTTCCGCGCTCTGAAAGGATTCCCAATGGAGTTGTCAACCCCTTGCGGTGACTCGCTGTGAGCGGGTCAGGCGAGCGCGACAGGGCTTGGCGGCGCCGTGATCTCGA
>NZ_JBEPDM010000100.1:0-8919 GCF_040300305.1 Streptomyces sp. NPDC000410 | reverse complement strand
TCCATGGCCGGGTAGTCACACCATCCCAAACAGCCGAATCATCACACCGGTCACGGCCGACCAGGGCTGCTCAACAAGATCGTGTTACGAGCTCTAAATGCGCGGGCCATCGAATCGGATGGATCGCCATGGCAGGAGCTTCCGTTGCACCAATGAGAGGGCCAGTCGCCGTCAGCGTAGGTACGTCTGCTACGAGAATGTGGCAGTAGGCCGACTAAGCCGTCGATTTACGCCCCGGACTGAGGGAGGAAACCAGTCATGCCTGCAGAGATTGATCCACGGACTCAAAAGTCATGCAGTAACCCCGTAGCACTGCCGATCGGGGAAGCCTTTCGTGCCCATACGACAGTGGTGATGTTCTCGCCGCCCTTCCACGCTGCCATTGGGCGAACCATCACCATCACGGTCGAGGCCCAGATGGCTGATCCTGCATCCAACCCGGCGCTCGGTACGGTAGGCGTTAGCGTGCACCAGTGCTGTGATGTGCTGGATGAACTTCACACAGGGCAGGTGATCGGCCAGATTGGGCCTGCAGGCTAGCCGGAGCGTACGCAGACGATGGTGACGTTGCGGGACGAGTGCGTACTGTCGACCCAACATGATGGCGACTTCGTCTACTATCTACGGCTCAAGATCTCAAGTTCAACTGAGTCGGTGCGACTGTCCTACACGGTGGCATGAGACCGTCCGCCGTTCATGAGGGCAGACAGCACCTGGAAGAACAGCATCGGCAGCGACAGGACCAGACGCTCGATACCTTACGAGCGCTGAGCAACGAATCCAGGTCGACGTGGATCAGTGTGGTACCCGATCATGTGTTCATGCCCCTGAGAGAGACCCTTGCCCGAGTCGATGCAGACCTGGCCGCCGGCCGGGTTCCCGTCGCGCGCCAGCGTTTGCGCGGTCTCGTCTCATCCTTCCCTTACGACCTGACGCTCCGCCGACGTCTGGCCGGGGTGTACCGGCTCTACGGCGACGCCGCCGAGGCCGGACGCTGGATGTACCTCGAAGAGGACCGCAACGCCGACGAGACCGCCGCCTTCGAGGCGCGGTACGGGTCCCCCGGGTGGCGGATGAAGGCCCTCGCCTGGCGCGGCCCCGAGGCGATGGCTGCCACCGCCTTCGCGGAGGGCCAGCTGCTCGCCGTGCGGACCGCCTGCGCCGAGGAGCTGGGGCACCCCGTCAACTGGGACGACCCCGCCTCCTACCGATACGGCCTGGACGAGAAGTACGAGGAGGCGCCCTCCGCGCCGCGGACGGTCAGCGGCGTCCTGGCGGGCGTCGGCTGCCTGGTGGGGGCCCTTGCGTTCCTCGCGATCTGGGTAAAGGGAGTCGTTGCCCTCTTCGACTGACCCAGGTCTCCGGGGCCAGTGAGGGACGCCGCTCGAGGTTTGGAGAGACCGTCCAGAACGGCCGTGAACGGGACGCCTGGTGACGAGTGAAATGCTCTCGCGGTGTCTGCTGTGATCACGGCTTCGGAATCGTCCTGGATAGCTCAGTTCACCGGGCTGAGCTCTCGCCTGTTCGGCAAGCTGGTGACCATACTGCGGCACGAGGGTGCTGATGCGGTCCGCAAGGGCCGGCCATGGAGCCTGCCGCTGGAAGACCGGGTGCTGCTGGTCACGGCGTACTGGCGCACCAACCTGACGCTGCGGCAGCTTGCACCGCTGTTCGGCGTCTCGAAATCCGCGGCTGACCGCAACATCAGCCATCTCGTTCCCCTGCTCGCGCTCACGACCACTCCGTGGCCGAGGGGTCGAAGAACTACCGCTACTCCGCCAACCACCAGACACCTCACGTTGCCAAGACGTCAAGCCGCCTTCGGGTCTTGGCCTTGAGCGCGAAGACTTCGACGCCATCGAGCGGGCCCGCGGCGTACGGCAGATGGTGGACATCTGCGCGGAAGACGACGGGGAAGCACGGAGCACGGAGCGAAGTCCCGCGCAGCCGTGCGCCTCAGGAAGTCCCCTGGGTGGGCGACCCAGCAGCTCGCACTGCTGAAGCTCCCGGAGGAGATCCAGCAACGCCTCAGCTCAGGACCCCTACCAGAACGAGACGGCCGATTCCTCGCACGAACAGCCAAAGACTTCCCAGAGCTGTCCCCTGCCGGGCTTCTCGCGCTGCTGGAGCAGAGAAAGGCATCGGACGCGGAGAAGCGGGTGCGGGACAAGCAGGTGCTCGCGGCGCACGCAGCCGCACAGAACCAGAAGCCAACTGCCCAACCTTTTACCGCGGTAAAGACTCCGTCGGGACCGTCGGTACCAGACACGCCTCCTGCAACACCAGAGAAGCAGCTGTCGACGGCTGCGCCGAGCCCCTCTGGAACCGCCTCGGCGCCGGAGCCGCGCGACCCGAAGCCGACGGACGTTGAAACCGCCGCGCCGGAGAGTGATCTCCCGGACTCCTCGGCAGTCGGCCAGCCCATCATGGTCGACATCCGGAAGATGCCCCACGTGCCGTGGCATGACGGCAATGGGGTCGCCGACCTCGTCTTCGAGAAGATGGACAACACGCAGCGCGAAGTCCTTCTGGAACGGCTCCTGGCCGGACGCGGTGATGGATAGCCGGATAGCCAGTACAGGAGTGAACGCCCGGGATGCTGGTGGGCTCACTCTCACTCGGGGGAGGGGTGCTAACGCCGTTAGCACCCCTCCCCCGGTTCTGGGGCCCGCCTGAGCCGGATGTGGAACGGAGCGCGGCCCTGGCCGTGCTTCTCGACCTGGACATTGGCCGCTTCGGCACCAGCGAGAACCTTGCGCTGGACAGCTGAGCACCTTTCGCGATCAGCGGCTGCTGCGTCTTCCAGCCCTGGCTGAGCCCGTGGAGCAGAGGCCGCCGAGAGTCGCCGGTGCCGGACAGCGTGGCCTGCTTGCGGGCCTTGAGGGAGAGGCCGATCGCCTCCCTCTTCCTTTGGGAGGGAGGCGCGAGCCGCTCTCAACCGGCGGGCTGGAACTCCACAACGGTCCCTGGGCAGTTCTCGGACTGGTCGTGCAGGGCGGCCGCCTCGGCCGGGTCGACGCTCAGGCCCCAACGGTGCTTGGTGCCGACCCACTCCGTCAGGTACCAGCAGTGGGCGGATTGGGTCGGCGGCATCCAGGTGCCTGGGCTGCCATGCGCCGTGGTCCTCACGCACGCTCAGTCGGTCTGCTTCCTCCGCAGTCTCGATCAGCTGAGCGGTAGTCAAGGGAACGGCCGCCGCAGAGAGCCGCCGGAGGTGGCGGCAGTGCACCATCGGGCGGAGGTCCTGCGGGTACGGCTCCTCTGCGAACCCGAAGAGATCGAGCAGGGTTCACCTCAGCGGACCTGCTACGGCCGACAGCTGCTGCCGGCGGTGCGGACTTGGGTGCCAGCGCCACATCATCCCGTGCAGCGTGCTGAGGGACAGTCCCCTGAACGGCAGTTCGCAGATACCGAAGCCGCGGTTACTGATCAATGCCCCGAGCACGGCTGCGAGCCTGGTCTCGGCGGGGCGGCGGCCTGGCCATGCCGGCTGCACGAAGGGTCCTGGGGAGGCTACGCGGGGCAGCGAGCGTACGAAACCCTCCAGGGCGGCGAGCTGCGCGTGGTCGCAGTGGCTGACGCGGTCTGCGAACTGTCTCATGACCCTGGCGTCGCGCCCCGGGGGAAGGAGTTCAGCCGGCACAGGGTGGCCTGCGACAACGAGAAGGTCGGCGGCCGGAATGTCGAGTTCAGCGGCAAGTTCGGTGAGTCGCTGCGGGGACGTGTCGGTTCCGCTCGCGGCGAGGCTCGTCAGGATGTTGGCCCGTTCCATATGAGGAAGGTAGCGGGTGGGCTGCCAGGACTGCCCGGCCTCTGCAGCTGGAGCTTCTGACCACCCGCCTTCGAAGGTGCCTCGCGTTTCACACCGCTGCGCGCCAGGAGCTCGGTCCCGGTGGCGTTGAAGTACAGGGTGAAGAACCAGGACCGGTCTGCTGCGACGATGTTGCCGGTACGCAGTCGCTCGTCGCGGTGCCGAGCTCGGAGGATCTCAACGGTCTCGTCGAGGCCCAGGGTCGTCAGGCCGATCTTCAACGATCGCCGCAGCCTCGTCGCAGCGATGCCGACGACCATCCACTGTGGCGGCTGTCCGTCGTAGAGCACTACCTCGCCGCCTGCGGCGATGGCGTCGCGTGCTGCCTTGCAGGCGCTGGTTCGGCCTTTGAGCATCACGGTGATGTCGGGCGGACTCGGGTTCTCGTCCTCGGTGGCCATGCGGCGACTGCAATGGGCGCACATGGTCGTCGTTACAGGATTCGGCGTGGCCTGCGCGGTGCCGTCTGGACCGCCTTCGCAGCGAAGGTCGCCCGTTGATGACGATGCTACTTCGCACCGATGGCTGCAGCCTGGGTGCGGCAGCGTTCCAGCGGTCGGGATGGAAGAGCAGGCGTTCCTGGAGGCGATGGCCGCCTCCAGGAACGTCGACCCGGAGATGGCCCTCGTCCTCAAGGCCATCAAGGCCACCGCGAAGGGTGGCATCGGCAAGCTGCGCGAGCGCCCACGCGGTACGCCGATGTACGAGCCGTGGCCAGCGCTGGAACGCAAGGAGTGGCGCCCCGACGTCCGGGCCGCCCGGCTGGCGACGACCCGGATCAACATGCACCGCAAGATGACGAAGGTCGCGGCGGCCGCCGACCTGTACCCGGTCGCGATCGGCACAGACTGCGTCGTCTACCCGTCCGGCGGACCCAGCCGCTGGACTTCCTGCCGCGCACGCCGGACGGCAAGCCGCTGCCCGGCGGCTTCCGGCTCGGGATGAGCCCCGGGATGGTCAAGCACGAGGGCACCCAAAGCACCCTGTGGGCCGAGGAGCAGCGCGAGAAGTACGGCGACGCGGTCAACATCGCCCGCATCATCAAGGACGGCGGCAAGGCCGCCGACGACGGGGAGTAGAAGCCGATGGACAAGCTCGGGGACAGCCTGGACAAGGCGTTGGAGGGCGCGTTCACCCGCCCGATCCCGAAGTCCGCGCAGACGCAGATGAAGTACCTGGTCAAGCAGCTCAAGGGCACCAAGGCCGTCGCCCAGACGCTCGGGGTGTCCCAGCGGACCGTGGAGCGGTACGTCAAAGGCCGGCTGAGGCGGCCCCGTGCCGAGCTGGCCACGCGCATAGAGCGCGAGGTGAGGAAGCGCTGATAGCCGCAGATTCGGGCGAAGGCCAAGAAGAAGGCCGCCGCCACCGGCGGCATCGTCGTCTCCACCCGGGCGCGATTCGGATTCACCGCGGCGCCGGGCTCCACCGACGACGCCCTCATCCGGCACATCACCCAGGCCCTGCCGCCGCATTGGGCGGAGCGGCTGTTCGCTGCACGCGCCGCCGGCGCCACCGAGCAGCAGCTCCTCGACATCGCCGCCCAGGGCCTGGGCCAGATGTACTTCCGCGACAACGACCGCCGCGCCCACGACCTGCTGCTCGCCTCCCGGCAGGCTGTCTCCAAGACCTGATCTTGGAGGTGGTCGTGGGACGTCGACCGAGTGTGTTCGCCCGGCCGGTGAGCATGGAGCAGGGCCAGAAGCTGCAGCGGATCAGCCGGACCGCGAAGGACCCGGTGAGACTCCGCCGGGCGATCGTGGTGATGATGTCGCCCAGGGCCAGAGGGTCAAGGACATCACCACGCTGATGCAGGTCGGCGAGGATTACGTCCGCGGTGTCATCCACACCTTCAACGAACGGGAGTTCGATGCGCTGGACCCGAAATGGAGCGGGTGACGTCCCAAGACGATCAGTGACGAGGTGCGCGAGCACATCTGCCTGATCGCCCGGAGGTCCCCAGCCGACCGGAAGATCACCGCGTTCTCCACCTGGAGCCTGAGCAAGCTCGCCGACCACCTCATCGAGCAGATGGAGACCGCGGCCATCAGCCGGGGGATCCTGCGCGTCGGCAGGGTCTCCCGGAAGTCCACGACCACGTGGAACGCGTCCAGCGACCGGGAATTCAGCACCAGGATGCACCGCGTCCTGGCGCTGTACGACACCCGCCCGCCGGCGGGCGGGGTGATATGCGTCGACGAGCTCGGACCGCTGAACCCAATGCCCCGCGCAGAACGCCGCCATCGCCGCCGACCTCCGCCAGCGCAACACCCGCGCCGAGCCGAAGACTTACTCCGACCCCGACCCACCGATCCGATCATGGACTGACCACCCGGCCAAGGCCGCCTGTCGAGCCAATCGCGGCCGATCGCTTTCCCGTTGTGGGAGCCAGCCTGATCAAGTAGGGTCACCGAACGTGAACACCGGACCGGCGCTACGCCACACACGGATTGGCCACCCGGTGGAGGGCTGATCGCACGGCGGGTGCAAAGAGCGCACCCCCTCGGTTCGGCACGCGGACCTCCCGGCACTCGCGCACCGCGAGCCCGTTTCCCGTGTCGAACAACAACGAGGTCAGCCGAATGACAGCCACGTTCAACCACACCATCATCGCTGCCAAGGACCGCAACGAATCGGCCCGGTTCTTCCGGGAGTTGTTGGAGCTCTCAGAAGCACCGCCCTGGGGCCCGTTCACCAACATCCAGCTCTCGGACGGCGTGCTGCTGCAGTTCGCCGAGCCGCCGGTGGAGATCCAGATGCAGCACTACGCGTTCCTGCTCGACGACGAGCTGTTCGATCGCGCCTATCAGCGGCTGTCCGATCGCGACATCGAGCACTGGGCCGATCCGCAGATGCGCCGTCCAGGCGAGATCAACAACGAGCACGGCGGTCGAGGCGTGTACTTCAAGGACCCCGCCGGCCACGCGATTGAGCTGATCACCCGCCCGTATCTGTAACCGAGGCAGGACCTGGTCGGGTGCCCGGAACACGGCGCCCGACCAGGCGATCAACTGACCGAACCCAGCATTCCCCAGCGCGCCACCACCGGTCCGCACCACCCGCCGCACCATCACCGCCACCAGCGGCGCCCCTTCCGCATTCGCGGCAGGTGGTCATGGCCCAAGCGGCATACTCTCCGTCATGGCGACCTATGACGGCATCGGTGTGACCTACAGTCGCACTCGACGACCGGACCCCCGGATAGCTGCCAAGGTTCACACGGCACTCGGCGATGCCACGACGGTGATCAACGTAGGTGCCGGCACGGGCTCCTACGCCCGCAAACGGTGCTGGCGGTTGAACCCAGTTCAGTGATGATCGCCCAGCGTCCGGCCGGATCAGCGAGGGCCCTGCAGGCATCCGCGGAGTCGCTCCCTCTCGCCGACGACTCCGCCGACGCGGCGATGGCTCTCCTGACCGTGCACCACTGGACCGACCTGGAGGCCGGTGTCGGGGAGCTGCTTCGGATCGCCCGGCGGCGCGTCGTCATCCTCACCTGGGACCAGACCATCTTTTGCAAGTTCTGGCTGCTGGACGAGTACCTGCCGGAGGCAGCCGCGTTCGACGACACGCGGGCCGTCGCGATCGACCGGCTGATTGCACTGGTGGGAGGCGCCGCCCGCATCGAGACGGTCCCGGTCCCGCATGACTGCACCGACGGATTCGGCGGCGCCTTCTGGCGCCGGCCCGAGGCTTACCTCGATCCGGAAGTGCGGGCCGGTATATCCATGCTCGCCCAGACCGGCGAGGAGGTACTCCGTCCTGGCTTGGCCCGGCTGTCCGACGACCTGGCTTCCGGCCTGTGGCACACACGCCATGCCGGCCTGCTCAACCGCGAAACACTCGACATCGGCTACCGGCTTGTCATTGCCGACCTGGAGGAACAGACCCCTTCTCGTCGACCGGAGGATCCGGGCCCGCCATAGTGCTGGATGTGCCGGCCGGTTTACTGGTGGCCCGTTCCCCCGTCGGCGCATGGCCGCTCGGGGGCTCGGTGGCTCGGTGGTGACTGTCGTGGGTACCGCTTCTCGGCGCCGTTGCCGATGGTGAACTGCTCGCAGCCCTCGGCGTCGTTGTCGCATCCCATGGCGTACGGATCCTTGCCCGTACAGGTTTCGTCCGCCGCCGGTCGGCGGACTCCCCGGCCTACCTGTAGATGTCGACGACCACGCGGTCCGGCTGGGTCAGTGTGAAGACGTTGTAGCGGGTCGACGGGCCGAGGGAGAGGCCGAACTCGACCGTGGCGGCGTGCAGGCTCGTCAGTTGGACACCCTTGAGCGTGGGTAGGTTCAGGGCCTGCGTGAGCGGGCTCTTGAAGGTCAAGTTCCCCGCGTCGTCGTACAGGTGGCCGGGTTCCATCGTGATGAACAGGTACGAGGTGCCCGGGATCTCCAGGTACTCCGTCTGGCCGCTCATCGGAACGTACTCGCCCGTCGTGTTCGTCGACGTTCTGACCTGCGTACCCGCCGTGAGGTCGAACACGAGGCGGTCGTAGCCCGTGTGCGTCGCGGCGCGGGTCCCCAGTATGCAGGTGTCGGGGCATGTGGCGGTCGCGGTGGCGGTCCCGGCCGGGGCCGGGGTCGCGGCGGTGGCCGCGGGCGACGCGAGTGCCGAGACGAGGGCGGTGACGGCGAGTGGCGCGGCGAGTCGGGTCCATGTGCGTCGCGAGGGGCGCATGATGTCTGAACTCCTTTGCATAGGGTCCGGTCGGGGAGACCACGGGCCGAAGACGGAGTGATTCCGAAAGCGCGCCAGGCAGGCGAGGACGTCCGGAATTGATGGTCTTCCTGAGCGAGAGCCGTCCGAAGGCCGAACGCAATGCAGCGTAGGGCGTGTACCTGACACCTTGGCCAGCCGCTCCGGCCGGAGTGACCGAAAGTATGACCATCCAAGGCTTGTTGATGAGGCAAGCACACGCCCGGCTTCGGCAATCGGCCGCACATGGACATCATCGCGCGACCCGGGCGAGGTCGACCACGTTCTGGACGACGCTGACCAGCGCGTGGGCGATCGCGGCTAGTGACCTGGTTCGGAGATCCTGTCGCAGTAGCGGCAGATCCGGTCGAGGATCTGGTCGGCGGTCTTGGTCCACTTGAAGGGCCGGGCCTCGT
>NZ_JBEPDM010000099.1:0-8993 GCF_040300305.1 Streptomyces sp. NPDC000410 | reverse complement strand
CACCAGTCCCAGCCGAACGTGTCAAACCCCGCCGACGCGAACTGCCCCACCCGATCCCCCGACCCCACACCCAGCCACCGAGCATGACCCGCCGCAAAACTCGCGAACCCGACATGCGACACCAGCACACCCTTCGGCACACCCGTCGACCCCGACGTATAAATCACATACGCCGGATGCGACACCGACAAAGGCGCAACCCGCTCACCATCAGACACCACCACGCCATCAAACGCGGCCAACTCCCCGACCACCCCCGGCGCATCCAGCACCACCCGAGGAAGCGACCCAGGCACCGCGCGCTCCACACCGCCCGCGGTCACCACCACTGCCACGCCCGCGTCGGCGAGCATGAACGCGATCCGCTCCGCCGGATACTCCGGATCCACCGGCAGATACGCGCCGCCCGCCTTCAGCACACCGAGCAACGCCACCATCAGATCCACACCACGCTCCAGCACCACCCCCACCACGGACTCCGGACCGACCCCACGCCCGATCAGCAACCGCGCCAAACGATTCGCCCGCGCATCCAGCTCCGCATACGACACCTCGACCCCATCAGCAGCCACCGCCACCGCATCCGGCGTCCGCGCCACCCCCGCCTCGAACAACCCAGGAATCGTCGAAACCGGCACCTCCGCCGCCGTGTCGTTCCACTCCACCAACACCCGACGACGCTCATCCGCATCAAGCACGTCCACCGCACTCAACCGCGTCTGCGGAGCGGCCGCCAGCAGCTCCAGCACCCGCAGCCACCGTTCAGCGATACGTCCGGCAGCCTCCGGACGGAACAGATCCGCCGCCACCGTCACCGCACCCCGCACCCCCGCAGGCACACCCTCCGCGTCGAAACCCTCCCCCAAGATCACATCCAGATCGAACTTCGCGGTCTGCTCTCCCACGGGGAAGCCGCGCGAGTCCAGGCCGGGCAGGTCGAGGACGGCCTCGTCGGTGTTCTGGAGCGTGAGGATCACCTGGAACAGCGGGTGCCGCGACAGCGAGCGGGTGGGAGCCAGCTCCTCCACCAGGCGCTCGAACGGCACATCCTGATGCTCGTACGCCTCCAGGCCGGTCTCCCGAACCCGCGCCAACAGCTCGCCGAATGTCGGGTCCCCGGACAGGTCGGTGCGTACCACCAGAGTGTTGACGAAGAACCCGACCAGGTCGTCCAGCGCCTCATCCGTACGGCCGGCGAACGTCGACCCGATCGGCACATCCGTGCCCGCACCCAGCCGCGACAGCAGCACCGCCAGCGCACCCTGCAACACCATAAAGAGGGTCACACCCTCGGCCCGCGCCAGATCGATCAGCCGCGCATGCAGCTCCGCCGGAATCTCCACCGGCACACTGTGACCCCGATAACTCGCCACCGCCGGACGGACATGGTCGAACGGCAGCGCCAGCTCCTCCGGCGCACCCTCCAACGCCGCAGCCCAGTAGGCAACTTGACGTGAGATCAGACTCTCTGGGTCCTGCTCGTCACCCAGCAGCTCCCGCTGCCACAGCGCGTAGTCCGCGTACTGCACCGGAAGATCCGCCCACACTGGAGCCCGACCCGCGACCCGCGCCTCGTACGCCACCGACACATCACGCGCCAGCGGCGCCATCGACCAGCCGTCACCCGCAATGTGATGGGTCAGGACGACGAGGACCTGCTCGTCCGGCCCGGCCACGAACAGCCATGCGCGGAACGGCACCTCCGCCGAGAGGTCGAAGACATGTTCCTGCGCGGCGGCGACAGCACCGGAAAGGTCCTCCGGTGCCACCTCCTCCACCTGGAGCCGCCAGGCCAGGTCCTCGGCACCGAGGACCCGCTGGTACGGCTCCCCGTCAGCGACCGCGTACAGCGTGCGCAGCACCTCGTGCCGGCCCATGACATCCCGCAGCGCGGCGTTCAGCGCATTCCGGTCCACATCCCCGGACAGCCGCAGGGCGACCGGCATGTTGTACGTCGCGCTCGGCCCTTCCAGCTGTCCGACGAACCACAGGCGGCGCTGCGCGAACGACAGCGGCAGCCGCTCGGGGCGGGTCCCCGCCGTCAGCGTCGGCCGGGCCGCGTCGGCCCCGCCGAGGCGGGCTGCGAGGCCCGCCACCGTCGGGGCCTCGAACAGCGTCCGCAGCGGCAGTTCGACGCCGAGGACGGCCCGGATCCGGCTCACCAGACGCGTCGCCAGCAGCGAGTGACCACCGAGCCGGAAGAAGTCGTCGTCGACGCCGACGTTCGCCAGGCCCAGGACCTGCGCGAACACGCCGCACAGAATCTCCTCCTGGAGTGTGGCCGGCGCCCGGCCCACGCCGGTCGCGTACTGGGGTACGGGCAGCGCCTTGCGGTCCAGCTTCCCGTTCACCGTCAGCGGCAGCGAGTCGAGTACGACCACGGCGGACGGCACCATATGCTCCGGCACCCGGCCGGCCGCCAGCTCGAGCGCCTCGGCCGAGAGCACGGCATCGCTCACGCTCGGACCGTCGGCGGGCACGAGGTAGGCGACCAGGCGCTTGTCGCCGGGCACGTCCTCCCGTGCGATCACCGCGGCGTGTGCCACCCGGTCGTGCCCGAGGAGGACGGCCTCGATCTCACCCAGCTCGATCCGGAAACCACGGATCTTCACCTGGTCGTCCGCGCGCCCCGCGAAGAGCAGCTGACCGTCCGGCGTCCAGCGGGCCCGGTCACCGGTCCGGTACATCCGCTCACCCGCGACGCCGAACGGGTTGGCGACGAATCGCTCCGCTGTCAGACCCGTACGACCCACATAGCCACGCGCCAGTCCCGCACCCGCCACGTACAGCTCGCCCGCGACCCCCACCGGGACCGGGCTCAGCGCGTCGTCCAGGACGTACACGCGCGTGTTGACGACCGGCGCGCCGATGGCGACCTCGCCCGCCTCTGGGTCGCAGCGCCAGAGGGTGGCGTCCACGGTGGTCTCCGTCGGGCCGTACGAGTTGAACATCGCCCGGCCCCGCGCCCAGCGCGCCATCAGCTCCGGCGGGCACGCCTCTCCGGACACGATCAGCGTCAGGTCATTGCGGAGCGCTCCCTCGTCCAGGGTCGCCAGCACCGCCGGCGGCAACGCCACGTGCGAGATCTCCTGCTCCGCCAGGAACCGGGCCAGGCTTTCCCCGGCCCGCTGTTCCCCGGGAACGACCACCAGGGCCGCGCCCGACAGCAGCGCCATGCACCACTCCCAGGCGAAGCCGTCGAAGCCGGACGAAGCGAACTGCCCGACCCGGCTGCTCGCCGAGACGCCCAGGTAGTGGGCGTGACCGTGCGAGAGACTCGGGATGCCGGCGTGGGTGACCGCCACGCCCTTCGGCCGGCCCGTCGAACCCGACGTGAAGATCACATACGCGGTCCCGGAGACCGAGAGCGGCGCGATCGGCTCGGCGGACGCGGAGTACGCGGCCAGGGCCTCGATCGTTCCGGGGTCGTCCAGGGCGAGTACCGGCGCGTCGGTGAGTTCCGACAGGGCGGGCTCGCGGTCGACCGTGGTGAGGACGGCTTCGGCGCCGGTGTCGGCGAGCATGAAGCCGATCCGCTCCGCCGGGTACTCGGGGTCGATCGGCATGTAGGCGCCGCCGGTCTTCAACACCGCCAGCAGGGCGACCACCAGATCGGCGCCGCGCTCCAGCGCCAGCGCCACCACCTTCTCCGGTCCCACGCCGCGGCCTGCCAGCAGCCGCGCGAGCCGGTTCGCCCGCGCGTCCAGCTCCGCGTACGACACCTCGACCCCGTCGCTCACGACGGCCACGGCATCCGGCGCCTTCGCCACCTGCGCCGCGAAGAGCTCCGGAATGGGTGCGACCGCGACGTCGACCCGGGTGTCGTTCCAGTCGACCAGCATCCGGCGGCGCTCGTTCTCGTCGAGCACGTCCACAGCGCCCAGCCGGGTCTGCGGGGCGGCTGCCAGCATCTCCAGCACCCGCGTCAGGCGCTGCGCCAGACGCCCCGCCGTCTCGGCCTCGAACAGGTCGGTCGACGCGGTGACGACACCCCGCAGCCCCGCCGGCCGGCCTTCGCCGTCGAAGGTCTCCTCAACCCCGATCTCCAGGTCGAACTTGGCCGTCGTAGCCCGCGTGAACAGCCCCTCCGAGCCAAGGCCGCGCAGCTCCACCACCGCGTCTGCGTTGTTCTGCAGTGTGAGCATCACCTGGAACAGCGGATGCCGGGACAGCGAGCGCTCAGGCGCGAGCTCCTCCACCAGGCGCTCGAACGGCACGTCCTGGTGCGCGAAGGCGGAGAGGCCCGCTTCCCGTACCCGCGCCAGGGTCTCCCGGAACGTCGGGTCCCCGGACAGGTCGGTGCGTATGACCAGCGTGTTCACGAAGAACCCGACCAGATCGTCGAGCGCCTCGTCGGTACGGCCGGCGGTCGCCGACCCGATCGGAATGTCGGTGCCCGCACCGAGCCGTGACAACAGGGTGGCCACGGCGGCCTGCAGCACCATGAACAGGGTCACGCCCTCGGCGCGAGCCAACTCCGACAGCTGTGCGTGCAGTTCGGCCGAAGCCTCGAGCGGCGCACTGTGCCCGCGATGGCCGGCCACCGCGGGGCGCGGGTGGTCGAAGGGCAGCTCCAGCTCCTCCGGCGTGGCGGCCAACGCGTCGCGCCAGTAGTCGATCTGACGTGATATCAGGCTGTCCGGATCGTTTTCGTTGCCCAGCAGCTCTCGCTGCCAGAGGGCGTAGTCCGCGTACTGCACCGGCAGGGGCTGCCACTCCGGGGCCCGCCCCTCGCACCGGGCCGCGTACGCGTACGAGACGTCCTGGGCCAGCGGCCCCATCGACCAGCCGTCGCCCGCGATGTGGTGCACCACCACGACGAGGACCTTGTCGTCCGCGTCCGGGCCGGACGTGAACAGCCATGCCCGGATCGGCACCTCCGCCGACAGGTCGAAGGCGTGCCCCTGGGCGTCGGCGACGGCGTCGGCCAGCCCGTCCGGGGCCACCTCGACCACTGACAGCTCCCACGCCAGATCGCCGAGGTCCAGGACGTGCTGGTACGGCTCGCCGTCAGCCTCGGCGAAGACGGTGCGCAGCGCCTCATGGCGCCCGATCACGTCACGCAGTGCCGCGCCGAGGGCATCCTGATCCACATCGCCGTTCAGCCGCATCGCGACCGGGATGTTGTACGTCGCGCTCGGGCCCTCCAGCTCGCCGAGGAACCACAGGCGTCGCTGCGCGAACGACAGCGGCACCAGTTCCGGACGTACGCCGGCCGCCAGCGCGAGGCGTGCCTCATCGGTCCCGGCAAGGCGCGCCGCGAGTGCCGTCACCGTCGGTGCCTCGAACAGCGTCCGCAGCGGCAGCTCGACACCGAGCACCGCCCGGACCCGGCTCACCAGCCGCACCGCGAGCAGCGAATGCCCGCCCAATGCGAAGAAGTCGTCGTCGACGCCGACCCTCTCCACTCCCAGGACCTGCGCGAACACCCCGCAGAGAAGCTCTTCCCGCACAGTGGCCGGGCCCCGGCCGGCACCGGCCGCGTACTCGGGGGCGGGCAGGGCCTTGCGGTCCAGCTTTCCGTTCACCGTCAACGGCAACGCGTCGAGTACGACCACGGCCGTCGGCACCATGTACTCCGGCACCCGGCCTGCGGCGAAGGCGAGCACGGCCGCGGACAGCCCGGCCACGGACGATCCCGCTTCGGCGGATTCGACGGCATCGACGGCATCGGTGGGCACGATGTACGCGACCAGGCGCTTGTCGCCCGGCACGTCCTCCCGCGCGAGCACCGCGGCCTGCGCAACCTGCTCATGTCCGACCAGAACCGCCTCGATCTCAGCGGGCTCGATCCGGAACCCACGGATCTTCACCTGCGCATCCGCACGCCCCTGGAACTCCAGCTGCCCGTCCGCGCGCCGGCGCACCACGTCTCCGGTGCGGTACATCCGCTCCCCGGGCGCCCCGAACGGGCACGGCACGAACCGCTCGCCCGTCAGCTCGGCACGCCCCACATACCCACGCGCCAGACCCGCACCGGCCACATACAGTTCACCGGCCACTCCCACCGGCACCGGCCGAAGCCCGGCGTCCAGGACGTACACCTGGGTGTCGGTGATCGGAGCGCCGATGGGCACACCGGTCCCCCGCTCCAGAGCCGACGGACTGAGCACGTGCACGGCGGCGAAGGTCGTGCTCTCCGTCGGCCCGTACCCGTTGAGCAGCCGTACGTCGGGGAAGCGTTCCAGCACCGTGCGGCAGTGCGGCAGGGACAGCACATCGCCGCCCGCCAGAAGGTGACGCAACCCGCGCAGGGCCGTCACATTGGTCTCCACCACCTCGTGGAACAGCCCGGCCGTCAGCCAGAGCGTGGTCACCGCGTGACCCGACAGGAAGCCGTCGAGCTCGGCCACCGACAGTCCACCCGCGGGCGCCACCGCCAGGGTCGCGCCGTTCAGCAGGGCTCCCCAGATCTCGAAGGTCGCCGCGTCGAAGGACACCGACGCGAGCTGGGCGACGACGTCCTCCTCGGACAGTTCGATGTAGTTCGTCTCCCGTACGACACGGCCGATCGCCCGGTGGGGTGTGACCACGCCCTTGGGGCGGCCGGTCGAACCCGAGGTGTATATGACGTACGCCGGATGTTCCGGCGACAGTGCCGCCGCGCGTTCGGCCGCTGTCAGCGCACCACCGTCGAGGCCCGTCAGCTCACCGACGGTCGCGGGGTCGTCGAGGGCCACCACGGGAACGCCGGCGCTGTCCTCCAGACGCACCTCTCCCCCGGTGAGCACGCACACCGCTCCCGCGTCGGCCAGCATGAAGGCGATCCGCTCGGCCGGGTAGCCCGGGTCCACGGGCAGATACGCACCACCCGCCTTGAGCACCCCCAGCAGCGCCACCACCATGTCCACGCCGCGGTCCAGGACCACGCCCACCACCGACTCCGGACCGACTGCGCGGCCGGCGAGCAGCCGCGCGAGCCGGTTCGCCCGGGCGTCGAGCTCGGCGTACGACACCTCGATCCCGTCGTACGCCACGGCGACCGCGTCGGGCGTGCGCGCGACCTGAGCCTCGAAGAGCGCCGGAATCGTGGCCGCCGCGCCACCGGACGCCGTGTCGTTCCAGTCGACCAGCACCCGGCGCCGCTCGGCCTCGCCCAGCACCTGGACCGACGTCAACGGGAGGTCGGGGCCGCCGTCGAGTGCCTCTTCCAACGCGGTGATCAGGGCTTCCACCGCGGTGGCGAGGAGGTCACCGACCGCCTGGGGGTCGATCGCGGGCACCGCGTCCACGGTGAGCCCGAAGCCGGCTCCCTCGCCGTCGTCGTCGACCGACACGGTGAGTGGGTAGTTCGTGCGCTCGCGCGCGAACAGCGTCGTGATCCCGTCGAGCCCGCCGCCTCGGCCCTCGTGGTCGGCGTCCTGGCCAGGGCCGCCACCGAGGTTGCGCCGGTAGTTGAACAGTGACGTGAAGAGCGGCGTTTCCGCAGCTACGCCGCTGGCCTGCTGGGCCACCGCCAACGACGCGTGTTCGTGCTCGAGGAGCTCCGCCAGCTGCGACCGCATGCCCTCCACCGCCGTCAACGCGCCGGCCTCGCCGACTCGTACACGTACCGGCAGTGTGTTCATGAACGGACCCGGGACCCGGTCAGCGCCCGCGCCCGCGTTCATCCGGCCGAACAGGACGGTGCCGAACACCACGTCGCCACGGCCGCTGACCGCCGCCAGCGTCCTGGCCCACGCCACATGCAGAACCGTTGCCGGGCTCGTGCCCAGTCGGCGCGACACCTCCCTGAGCCGTGCGGCCGAGTCCATCGGGACGACCCGCCCCGCCCGCACCACGCCGGAGCCGTCGCCGCGCGCGTCCAGCACCCCGAACGCCGCCGTCGGCTCGCTCACATCGCCCAGCAGATCGGTGAAGAAACGCTCGTGCTCCGACAGCTCCGCCCCGGTGCGTGCCTGGGCGACAAAGTTCCGGAACGGCAGTGGCTCGGGCAGTTCGTCGGCGCGGCCGTCGAGGAACGCCTGTACCTCGTCGAGCACGACCTCGAGTGCCGTGTGGTCCTGAATCATGTGGTGCATCCGCACCGACGCCAGCCATCGGTCCGAGCCCGGCTCGGCAGCCGTGACCACGTCGATCAGCGGCGCCCGACCCAGATCCATCGAGAGGCCACCGGCTGCCACCAGCTCGTCCACGAAGCCGGCGCCTCGCGGATCCAGCACCACTTCCTTCGTCGGGAGTACGGCTCGACGCCACACCACCTGCACCGGTTCGCGGAGCCCCTCCCACACCACACCGGTGCGGAAGACGTCATGACGGTCGATCACTCGCTGCAGGGCGGCAAGGAAACCGTCCAGACGGGCTCGCGTGTCGAACGCCAGCACTGTCGGCGTGAGATACGTGTCCTCGCCCCCGTCGGCGAGCAGGTGGTGGAAGAGCAGCCCCTCCTGGAGCGGAGCGAGCGGATACACGTCCGCGACATTGGCCGCTCCGCCGTCCACGCCCGCGACGATGCGTCCGATCTCCTCGGGGGACAGCTCCACCAGCGGCAGCATTTCCGGGGTGATCTCCACGGCGTCCGCGGGGATGGCGTTGGCCGGCACCTCTATCCGCACGGCGCCCGCGGCTGCCGCGAGACCAGCGGGGGTCGGCGTCTGGAAGAGCGTGCGCACGGACACCGACACACCGCGCTCCCGCAACCGCTCCACGAGCGACACGGCCAGCAGCGAGTGTCCGCCGAGCCGGAAGAAGTCGTCGTCCACACCCACGCTGTCCAGGCCGAGCAGCTCGGCGAACGCGGTGCAGAGGATCTCTTCGCGGGCGTTGGCGGGCCCGCGTCCCGTGCCGGTTGCCCCGGCGTTCCGAGGCGCCGGCAGGGCCTTGCGGTCGAGCTTTCCGTTCGATGTGAGCGGCAGCGTGTCGAGTACGACGAAGGCGGACGGCACCATGTAGTCCGGAAGCCGGCGCCCGGTGAACTCCTTCACCACGCCGGACAGATCGCCGCTGTCGCCGTCCTTGTCCCCGTCTGCGGGTACGAGGTAGGCCACCAGGCG
>NZ_JBEPDM010000098.1:0-9083 GCF_040300305.1 Streptomyces sp. NPDC000410 | reverse complement strand
CGCGACGCCCTGATACGCATGTGACCTCCCGGATGAACGGAACGGTAGCGGGCTGTTCTGTCCCTGTGACGTGGCCGGGCCTGGATAGGTTCACCGGTTGTGGCAGTGGGATGGGGTAGCGCGGTCAGTACACGTGAAGCGCGCGCTCATTCAGCACCGTCTGCACCTTCGTGAAGTAGTTCCGGTAGGTGCCACTGGAGGTGGAGTTGCACACCGTCTCGTCAGTGCCGCCGGAGAGAAGACCCAGGGCCGTTGTCCCATGAAGCGCGGGCCCTCCGCTGTCGCCGCTCAGAGCGCAGTTGCTCGTCTCCATCATGGAGTGCATCGTCTTGCCGTCAAGATTGACGGTCACATTCGCTTTGGTCACGTGGCCCGTCGTGTCCACGCTGTTGACCCCGGCCCTAATGACGGACTCCCCTTCCGCCGGGTAGCGGGAGTCAACGACCTCCCGGACGTCATGAGACCCGAACCGGACGTTCCCCAGTGGAGTGATGTCGGGGCCGTCCGTCGTGACGATGGCATAGTCGCAGCCGCGAGTGACACCGTCACAGTAGCCGCTGGTGCCGGTCCCGAAGTTGTACACAATCTGGGTGCCGATCCTGACGCTGTTGTAGTGCACATACCAAGTGTTGCCGGTACCCGGTACGCAGTGTCCGGCGGTGAGCGTATAGACCGTCCCCGAGCGGTTCTTGACGTTGAACCCGGCACTGCACAGCCAGCCATTGGAGGTCATTCCATTGGCGCCCCGGAATTCGGTAGCCTTGAACTTCAGCTTGCTGTCAACCCTGTTGATGCGTATGGCAGCCGGGTGAGCCGCCGCGACCTTCTCAATCCTGGCCTGGCCTGCGGGTGTTACCCCGTCGAAGATTTCAACGCTCACCTGGTTGGTGCTGGCCTCGACCCCCCACGTCGTATTGGGGATGTTCCCCAGCTGGTCAAGCCGGCGGTGAATGGACGCAAGCTCAGATGCACTGCGGGTCACCAGTTTCGCGGTCCCGCCCGCGTCCCGGACGGTCTGCGCGGCGGCCTGGTCGGTGACCGCGACGACGAGACGCCCATCCTTGTAGTACACGCCGCCGGTCCGATCGTCGCCGAGCTGCTGTGCCAGCGCCGCCGCCCGGGTGGGAGAAGTGAGCGGCTTTGGGGATTCGCCAGCAGATGCCGGCAGTGTGGCGGCGATGGTGACCAGGAGCGTGGCAGAGGCTATCTGCGCGAGTCTCTTGCGAGCACGTCTCATTGTGTGAACTCCAGGAGCTTCTCGGGACCAATGAATCGGTCGCGCGAACCGTGACTCCTGTGACAGCAGATGCACAGTACGCGCACAGAGACGCTAGGTAGGAGCGAGACGTCGGACTAGCGAAATGGCATGTTCCCGTTCTGAGATGGCCAGTTATGGGTGGCTCACAAGCTGAGATGCCACAACTTCGAACACCATTTCCGGCGGCTCTTCAGCCAGGTCCGCACGGTGGTTCTGTACCGCCCGAGAGCAAGATTGGCCTGAACCTTTCCCGTAAAGGGGAGATGACCTCGAAATCGACGCAGCTGATGGGTGTGACGACGCTCCCCAGGCGAGGGCGCCACTCTCCGCTTGCCATGTCAGGACCCGACACAGCTTTTAAGTGATCACGAGGGTGCTGTCGCCTCTGGTGGCGTTCTCAGTGGACTGCGCGACCATGACCCCATGAAGACGCGGACCACCCCCGCCCCACCGAGTGGCAGATCCCCGCCTGGGCCCGGCCGCCACGGTCATGGCGGCGGCCACCCCGGTCGCGTACGGCATCAGGCTCCCCCGCGCCACAGGGCCGGCCGGTCTGCAGGTGCGGGGCACCGTACGCGCCGAGGAGGGCGGCCACCGGCTGCCCGATGTCCGGCTGCGCTGGTGGACGCCGCCGGGAACGTGGTCCGCACCACCATCAGCGGCGACACAACAGCACCCACGGTATCGGCGGCGATCCGGTCGATCGGCAGCAGAGTTCCCTCGAGGATCACGAAGGCCCGTCGGCCCGCGGTCCGCATCACTTGAGACAAGCTGGGCGCGAGCGTGGCCAGGACCTCTATCGCCTCGCGTACGTAACGGCAGACAGTCGCGATCCCGATGCCGAACCCAGCGGCGAGCTCGTAGGTGTCGCCACAGCCGCAGGCGGTCCAGGGCGAGGATAGCCTGGCGGCCCGGCGTGACGCGCCGCCATCGGGTGCCGATCTCGCGGCGACGAGCCGCCAGGTGCCCGGCGAGGTGGCGCAGGTGGTCACTGGACAGATCGATCGCCGATGGGTAGACAAGCACACGAAGCTCCTGGTCGAAACGGGTGATCTTGGTTGTGAACCCGTCTGCCAGGAGCTTCACCAGTTCGTACAGCCCACCAACCACCCGGCCACACCATCAGGTTGGAAAGGGCTCAATGAAGAAGGGGTTGAAGCTGAATAGGCCCCAGAATCGCCGATAGGGGCTTTGCAACCCCACAGCCGAGAGCGTCCCGGAACAAGCCATTCCCGTTTCCGACGTGATGGCAAATCGCAACGCCGAAGTTGCCGGTTGCCGAGCGATTGTGCTCGGCCGGGATCCGCGGCATCGATGCGCACGGTTTCAGCCTTAAGGCCTGACTGGGTACACAGCGATAGCAATCCCTGCCTACAGTCTGGGGCGCACGAGCACGCAGTTGCGTGCATGGGCGGATGAGCACCGTGGGGGGGGGCACGTGAGCGTGCCATCGCCGCTGGCTGGTCCAGAGGGTGCGAGGGGGTTCGACGTCCTCTCCGCGGGCGCGTCGCTGGCCAGGCGGATTTCTGGAACCCCAGGACCATTCCGTAAGCCCCTCAGAAGTGAGAAATCCCCTGCTAACCGATGGAGGTTGAACGCGTGCGAATACGACGCGCGGGAATAATCAGTGTCATCACAGCAGCGGTCACACTGCTGTCCGTATCGGCGGCCACAGCGGAGGACTTCCTGTGGAGCAGCTACTGGCGCGACGCCACCGCCGGAATGGAGTCCCGCAGATGGGGTGACGAGCAGTACTCACAGGTGCTGTACAGGAACTGCAGCGGGACCCGGTCCTCGTCCGGCAGCTATCCGTACAACACGGACGTACAGATGCACCGGGTCGTCGATAACTGGCCGGACACCGACTACGACAACAAGACGTTCTCCGAGTGCTTCAAGGGCTACATGCACCAGAGCAACGGTGAGTGGAAGGACCTGCCGAAGGGCTCGTACTACTTCAGCGTCGAGGCCGTCAGGGGCGGCGTCGGAAAGCTGGACGTCGAGGTCATCATGGTCGACAACACCGCTGCCGACTAAGGGATTTCGCGCCAACCGGTAGGCGCCTCCCACAGACTGGAGGGAGGCGGCCTGCCGTCTCGTTCACCGCACCGACGGGAAGACCGTGAAGATCACCGTAGTGTTTCGTACTTCGCCCGCCGTGTGGGCCGCGCCCGTCGCCCTCGCGCTGCCACTGCTGTACTACCTCGGTCCCGGCCATCCCCCACCCGGCAACCTCGCATACGCGCCTGAGATCACGTCATACCCGCTGCGTTTCGCCTACCCCTTCGCCTACGCCGTCACCTCCGCCCTGGCCGCATGGGTGTCCGCGAGCCTGCGGCAGGCCGGTGTCTGGGACATGAACAATGCCCGCTCCCGGTACCGAGTCGCCGCCCAGGCGCTGCTCCCGATCGTCGCACTGGCCTGGACGATGCTGGCCCTTCCCGTGCTGGCCGCGCTCACGGTGGAGGGCGTGTGGCCGACGTGGGACAGCGTCTCTGCGCTGGTTGTGGGAATGATCGTGTGCGTGGAGCACGCGGTGATCGGATTCGCCGTCGGGCGGTGGGTGCCGAAGGTGATCGCCGCGCCGGTCCTCGCGGTGGTGACCTGGGTGGCAGTGGCCTTCACCGTGACCGTGGACTCTCCCTGGGTGCGGCACGTGTCGGGCGCGTTCCCCGAACAGCTGATGTTCGGCGAGGCACCCGCGTGGGGGGCGCTGTGGCCGCACGTCGCGTTCACCGGCAGCTTCGCCGCCGCGCTGATCGTGGGGTGGCTGCCGGTGCGACGCCGGGTGGCAGCTGTTGCCGCACTGGCCCTTGCCGCCGCGGGAGTATCCAGCACGTACAAGGCGGTCAAGAACTATGACTACACCCCACCGCTCAAGACGTACGCCGTCACCATGGAGTGCCAAGACGCGGGACAGACGGCCGTGTGCATGCCGGAGCAGACAGCGGGCGCTTTGTCCCAAGCCGTGAAAGCTACCCAAGGAGTCCTGTCCGACTTCGCCGCGGCCGGTGTCCCCCTGCGGCCCGAGACCGTCATCGACACGCTGCCCGAAGGACGCTTCGCCACCCCGTCGACAGCCTCGACCTGGCGGGTCCCCTTGACCGCTGCCACCGACCGCGACGACGCCGCGTTCGCCGTCGCCATCGCCGCGACAGGTATGAACTGCCCGAGTCCAGACCCTCTTCTGCGCCGCGTGGTCATCGCATGGGCCGCTCACGTCACCGGCACCACCCCGTCATGGGAACGACTACGCGCAGCCATCGACCGGGAAGGCTCGCCGGGTGATGTCGACGGCATCCTGCGCGGCGTGCTGAGCCGACCGGCCAACGAGCAGGCCGAATGGTTCACCACCACCTCCAGGAAGGCGTGCACGGTCTGATGCGATGGTGGCTCAAGACCCGCCGGACCTTCACGGTGCTCACCGCGCTGGCCATGGTGTCGATGGGGCTGGCGGTGTGGATCGGCGGCCAGTCCGTCATGCTCCCGTCGTTCTTCTCCAACAGCCAGCGGGCCGTACTGACCGTGTTCCTGCCGATCCCCGCCGTGGCAGCGCTGTCCCTGTCCCTGGACTCGCGGCTGGCCGCTTTCGAGATGACTGCCGTCCGCTTCGTCCCAGGGCGTGACGTGCTGCTCGTCCTGGCCGCTCTCGCCGGCTGCCTGGTCTTCGCCGGGCTCTTCTGGTCACCCACAGGCATGTCGGTGGCCCGCAACATCGCGTTCCTGACCGGCCTGATGCTCCTGGCCCGGCCGTGGGCACGGCAGGCGGCCGTCATGGTCCCCCTCACCTGGATCGCGCTGGTCGTGTTCTTCTCGCACCGTCCCTATCCCGACCCCGACCCGTGGACCGTCCTGCCGGAACCCGCTACCGCGGTCCATGCCGCCATCGCCGCTGTGGTCATGCTCACGGCCGGCCTCACCCTTCTCCCCCGCACCCGCCAGGAACCGACATGACGATCCGCTTCGACAACGTGACCTACGCCTACCGGCGCTGGAACCGGCCGATCCTCACCGACTTCACCTACGCCCTCCCCGCCGGACTGACCGTGCTCCTCGGCCCCAACGGCGCCGGGAAGTCCACGCTGCTGAAACTCGCCGCGGGCACCGTCCGCCCCGCACACGGGACGGTCACACTCGACGACGTACCCACGACCGCCCGCTCCTACCGGCACGCCGTCGGATGGCTGCCGCAGCACATACAGCCGATGCCGCAGCTGACCGCACGCGAGTACGTCGCCTACGCGGGCTGGCTCAAGGGCATGGCCACCTCCACGGCACACGAGAAAGCCGCAACCGCGCTCGAGCGGGTCAACCTCACCGAACAAGCCGCGGTAAAGACCCACCGACTCTCCGGCGGACAGCTGAGACGCCTGGGCGTCGCGGCCACGCTCGTCCACGACGCCCAAGTCCTGCTACTCGACGAGCCGACCGCAGGACTTGACCCGCAGCAGCGCCGGACCTTCCGCAACGTGCTGGCATCCCTGACCGGCCAGGTGAGAATCCTGATGTCCACCCACGACACCCAGGACCTAGCCGAAGAAGCCGACCATGTCACCGTCCTGCACGCGGGCCGGATCCTCCAGCACGGCACAGCCAAGGAGTTCCTGGCCCACACCCCGCCAAACACGGCGCCCGGCCGCGCCGCCGAAGCCGCCTACACGACAATCCTCGACCCCGACGGCAACACCAGCGGCTGACGTCGGCCCTTGACGGCCTCTGCGGGCCCCGATGACCGGGCGGGGCCTGGAGCGGCTTGGCCCCTGACTCGCTTCGGGGTGGACAGGGTCCGGGCCCCGGCGGCTCACGGGCGCCTGCTCCGTGCGGTGCTTGCGCGGCGGAAGAGCTCCCCCCAGCCATCGAGGAAATCGGCCAGGGCGCGGCACTGTTCCTCCTCGCGAGCGATCTGCCGCGCGAGCCACGGCGGTCGATGTACGGGTCGACGGCGGCGAGGACCAAGCGCTGGAGTCCGGCCGGCTCCAGGGCTTCGACCTCTCCACACGGTGAACGAGGCTGGTCATCGAACCGGTCATCCGTAGTGCACCCGCCAGCTCTCCGACGTCCGCGAGAACGCCGTCCAGCAGATCGGCGGCCCGTGCGCGGGCACGGCTGTACCGGATGACGATGGCTGCTGTCAGTCGTATGCCGATTCCGGTCAGTTGGGTGCCGAAGGGCTGGGATACCTGGGACCAGGACGGCAGGCCGTGCTGTCCCGTACTCGGCGCAGAGGGGCCACACATGCCGGGAAGCCATGGCGAGGATCCCGTAGACACTCCGATGGCCGTGTTCCCGCCGGCATCGGGGCGGGCCATGGCAATGCCCCGGCTGCTGAACCTCGACGGGCGTGGAGAGCTGACAGCCGCGCATGTGCGCCTGGTGGCACAGGCGTTGGGAAAGTCGGAGCGGACGGTGTGGCGGTGGCTGGCCGCTGCCCGCCAGGATCACCGCCTCGCCCGGGTGGAGTCGTCCCGTTTCACGGTCACCACGGAAGTGAGGCGGCTGCTGGCGCTGTGGGGCGGTAACGCCTCCCGGGTCCACGCCGAGCTGGTACAGCGGGCGGCCGAGGACCCCGACGCGCCCGCGGTGCCGTCGCTCTCCACGCTGCACCGGGCGATCCGCCGGGACCTCACCCGCGGCGAACGGGCCGGCCTCAAGACCGGGGAAGCGGCGCGCCGCGCGCATGACGTGTTCGGGCAGCGTCCGGCCACCCACCGCAACGCGGTGTGGGAAGGCGATCACAAGCACGTGCCCGTCGAGGTGGACGTGGAAGGTGAGCTGGCCACGCCGTGGGTGACCTGGTTCATCGACTGTGCCACCAAGGCGATCGCCGGGGTGGCGGTCACCGCGCACGCTCCGAGCCGGGACGCGGTGCTGGCGTCCTTGCGGATAGCGATCACCCGCGGCGAGCCGTTCGGGCCGGTGGGCGGGCTGCCCGGTCAGATCCGGGTCGACCGCGGCAAGGAGTTCCTGTGCCGGGCGGTCACCGCGGCAATGGGCGCGCTCGCCGTCCCCGTGACCGACCTGCCCGCCTACAGCCCGCACTTGAAGGGCACGATCGAGGCGCTGAACGACGCGGTGGAGGAGATGTTCCTCGTCTCTCTCCCCCGCTACACCGGCCGTCAGAAACTCAACCGCGGCCGGCTCGCCGACCCCGGCGCCCCGCCCCTGACGTATGAGGCGTTCGTGGGGCTGCTGCTGGACTGGGTGACCTGGTGGAACACCCGCCACCATCCGTCCGCACTGAACGGAAAGACCCCCCTCCAGGCGTGGCAAGCCGACGCGACCCCGCTCACGGACGTGTCCGCGGGGCAGCTGGCGACGTTCGCCCTGGAAGACAACGGCCGCACGTACACGATCAGTACCAGCGGGG
Organism: Streptomyces sp. NPDC000410; assembly: GCF_040300305.1. Lineage (NCBI taxonomy): Bacteria > Bacillati > Actinomycetota > Actinomycetes > Kitasatosporales > Streptomycetaceae > Streptomyces > Streptomyces sp. NPDC000410. The sequence continues at coordinate 1,458 of NZ_JBEPDM010000098.1, read as the reverse complement.
TGCGGTGGCGCCGCCGCGACTACCTCGCCCCGTGGATGAACGGCCGTACCGGCACCAAGGTCTCGGTACGACACCTGCCCCACCACGACGACACCATCGAAGTCTTCGACGCGGCGACCGGCCGCCACCTCGGGTCGGCGTTCCTGGCCGCGGCGGCGAGCCGGGAGCAGATCCGCTCCGTCCAGGCCGCACGGACCGCGGCCGCCCGCCGGCTCAAGGCCGACCTGAAGGCCGCGGAGAAGCTGCGCCGCCAGCGCTTCGAAGCGTCCACCACCGCCGCCCCGCCCAGGCCACTCACCTCGTCGACCGCTGCGCAGGCCGAAGAGGAGCTGGGCGCGGCGGCGCAGACGGACCGCCGTGCGCTGGCCCGTCCCGATCTCGTTCCGCACGGCCCCGCGCCCGATACCTGGGCCCGTCCCAGGCCCCCGCGCACACCTACTCCTGATGAGGACAAGAGCTGATGATCGCTGATCTGGACTACGGGCTGCTGCCCGACGAGAGCGAAGACCACTTCCTGGGTCTGGAGCAGGCTCAGTTGGTCGGCACCGACACGCTGCTGACCACCCGGGACAATATCGAGGCCGTCATCGAGGCGAAGGCCATGATGTGCGTCTACGGGCCTGCAGGGTCGGGCAAGACGATGTCGGTATCGAGGCGAAGGCCATGATGTGCGTCTACGGGCCTGCAGGGTCGGGCAAGACGATGTCGGTGAACTCCGCGCTGCGCCACCTCGCCCCGGACATCACCCACCGCCTGGAATTGCGGGCCGGACCGACCCCGCGCGACATCCGCCATGGTCTCTTCCAGGCCTTGGGGCTGCCGGGTGAGCCGCCTGCCCGCCCGATCGAGTTCGACACCCTCCTCAAGGAGGCGCTCGCCGAGGAGTTCCGGGTCCTGGTCTGTGACGAGGCGCAGTGGATGAAGAAGACCGGGTTCGAGTTCTGGCGCCACCTGTGGGACGACAAACGCACCAACATCGCCGTCATCTTCGCCGGAGGCGACGGCTGCTACAAGGTCCTGCGCCGCGAACCCATGCTGGCTTCCAGGATCTTCATCTGGCAGGAGTTCACCCGCATGTCCAAAGACGAGGTACGGGCCACGATCCCCGCCTTCCACCCCGTCTGGGCAGACGTGGACACCGCGCTGATCGACGCGATCGACAAGCAGGCCGCCCACGGCAGCTTCCGCAACTGGGCCAACATCACCACCCACATCCTGGCCGGCATGAAGAAACTCAACCGCAAAAAGGTCGACGAAAACCTCGTGCTCTGGGTCTACAGCAAGATCGGCGGCATGTAGTGACGGCCGGTGGCCTCCCATCCGTCACTGTCCTCGTCGACAAAGACGACCACCCCGGCTGGACGGCCGCCGCGCATACCGCACACGACCCGGCCATCGGACGTCTGACCGTCGACCCCAGCCCTGCCAACGGCGCGCCCGCCGCCCTCGCCCACGACC
>NZ_JBEPDM010000097.1:0-9307 GCF_040300305.1 Streptomyces sp. NPDC000410 | reverse complement strand
GAGGCCCTGCCTTCATGCGCGTACAACGGGAAGATCACTCGGGCGGGAAGCCTGTTCGAGCCACACGTTCCATGATCGGTTGAGATACGGCTTCTTAGCACGTACAACTGCCCCAAACCATCGGCCTTGAACTACACCGGAGTTGTGTGCCCGCCGGTGGCAACGACCTGGTCAGCCTCTGGGCGCGGCGAACAACGTGTCGACTGCCACATGGCAACTGGGTTATCAGGGGGTGGCGGTGGGAGTGCCTACGGATGCGTATGCGGCGTGAAGTCATTGAACGGAATCTCCTCATCGAGCACTTCTCCGCCATTCGTTGGACGCGACGGCGCGTTTCCGGCGCTGCTCCAAAATCCATCCCACCGATGCTGTCGCCCTGGCATGCCCGCCTGAACGCGCGAGCTGACCAGGCGACCTGCATGATCACGCTATTTGGTGTGCAGAGTTATAGGACACCGGGATAGCTCTCAATGGTGCCACCAGTGGCGGTTTCGTGGAAGGACAGCACCCGTGTACGCCGCCTCCTTGGTGGCCCGGAGGCAGCATTTCTGGGGAGCCTGCAAAGCGCGGCGCACGTTGACGCTGGTCAGCGGTCGGGCCCGGTGATCAAGCCGGTGAATCAGCGTGCATGACTCGCGATCTTGGTGGGACGCGCAGTGTCACTGGGGGGAGGCTTTTCCGCGCAGCAGGGGAGCTGCAGCGGACGACCCTCACCGGGCCCGAAGATGGCACTGGGGTCGATACCACGCAGCATCGCGCCGCCGGCGCCATTGATCTCCCGATCACGGGCGTCAGCCGCCCGTCACGCATGCGTGACGCCGGACGTGTGCACGCGGGTCCTGGGGATGCGGCGGGGTGGCTCATGCGGTCCCCTGAAGAGGGGGCCGAAAGGATTCGGACGGGACACACCGCCGCGGTGAACGGTATTGCAATCACCCCGGACGGAGCCCGTGCGGTCACCGCCTCCGAGGACCGGACCGCCATGGTGTGGGATCTGGCCCGTGGTCAGTGCCTGTACACGCTGACCGGACACATCGGCGCGGTGGATAGCGTGGTTGTCGCCCAAGACGGCCCCGCCATCACCGCCTCCGAGGACGGCACGTTCCGTGTGTGGGACATTGCCCGCGGTGAGTGCCTACAGACCATCAACGGACACTCTCAGAGCGTACTCGCGTATGGGGTCACGCCGGACCGTACGCATGCCATCACTGCCTACCAGGATGGTCCCATCCTGGCATGGGACCTGTCCTCGGGTAGACAGACGCTGCGTTTCGCCGCCCACAGTGCCATTCGGTGCATTGCACTGACCGTCGGCACCCCTCCTAAGGTGCTCTGCGGCACTGAAGGAGGGGACGTTCTCTGCCTCGAAATCGAAAGGGAAAGGTGGGCCGGGACGGAAGGGCGGCTCTGATTTCTCAATGGAAAGGCACTCCGCTGCGCGCGAGTTCAAATCCTCTCGCCGCAGAACAACGTAGGGATCAGTTAGACGGACAGGGTCAACACGCAGGGGGCGACGGGGCCGGGCAGCCCGAGGACCTCACCCACGTTCTGCCAGCCCCAGGACGAGAAGGCGGCTTGTCCTGCCCGGTCGGCAGGACGCAGCAGGGTGACCCCGAGGGAGGAGTGCAGGTCTGTGAGCAGACGCTGTTGCAGGCGGCGGGCGATATCGCGGTGCTGAGCGTGCGGATGGGCCACGACCTGGGTGAGGACGACGAACCGTGCGCGGGAGGTGAGCCGCTGGACGATCTCCTGGAGTGTTCCGTCGAACTCCCGGCGGCCGGAGCCGCCAGGGCCCACAGGAAAACCGAAGGCACAACCAACCAGCACCGTCGTCTCGGCGACCAGCAGGGCGAAGCCGGGGCGGTGGGCAGTGACCGCCAGGCGGCGCAGGAAGTCTCCACGGTCGTGGTATGGCTCGCCGGGGGTGCCCGCGACAGACTCCGCAGCCAGGTCCGCGATGTCCTCGCGCATGTCTTCGGCCTGCCAGCGGGTCAGCCGGCGAAGGCGAATAGCGTCCTTGAGGACCGGCTGATCCGGCCGACAAGCGGGGTCCTCGGGCGCCCGCGTCGCGGTACTCATGAGGTCGCCGAGCGCGGCGGGCGGCACGGCACTCACTGGGGCCGTAAGGAGCAGCGAAGTCGATCCGGTGGCATCGAGGAGCCGGGTGATCTGCGCGCACGGATGGTGCAGCCGCAGGCGAGCGTGTACCCGGCCGGCGCGCCGTGATGCCGACAGGAGGACGTCCAAGCCCCTGGCGTCGCAGGAGCCGACCGTGGTCAGGTCGATGTCGATCACGGTGACACCGTCCAGCAGACACTGCTCCACTGCGGCCCGCAGCAGCGGCGTCGTGGCCGGCTCGATGTCACCGGCAAGCGTGACGAGCGTCCGCTCTCCTCGGTTCCGCCGATGGATGTCCAGCCGGGAAAAGGCCATCACGCTTCCCCTCGGCCAAGGAGTGGGCCAGCGCGGGTACTCAGCGCGGCCCCAGCCATGATGAGTTTGCGTGGAGTTGCTCCGACCGCGGCGGACATGATGCCGACCCGTCTCCGCGCCGACCACTGGGGCGGCCCGGATTCGTCTCTCGCCGAGGACGACCCGGCGTGGTAGCCGGAGTGCGTGATGCCCTCGGTACTTCAACTGTACGTCGGCCGCAACCGGAAGCGGCGAACCCGTCCGCCGGACGGCTCAGCACGACCTTCCAGGAAAGACCAGATCAGCGGGGCTCCACTCTACTTCCGAACGGCGCGCCCACCATGCGGTTCCCCCGGTTCCCCGAACTTCGGCACTGGTATCGGATGCGTCTCCGCTGGAACGCGGACCAGCCGGACGGGGTGCCGCCACACGACAGGGCGTCTGAAGGATCGGGCCGGAGCGTTTGACGATCTCGGCTTCCTCGATGGAAGGCAGCGTGAACGGAGAAACCTCGCGCTACGCTGAAGGACGGCAGCTGACCTGCAAGAATCCGCTCGGCTTCACCCTCGGGGCATAGGGGGCGAGAGCCCGCTTCGCCGGTAAGGCACTCCGCTGCGTACGAGTTCGAAACCTCAACTGCTCCGTCGCTCAACCTGCGTTGATTCAGTCAGGCGTCCCCAAGCTGCTCCCACGAGAGGGCTCTCGGGGGCCGCCAGGGGACACGCAGGGGACGGAAGGACCCGGAAGGATCAGGAAGGCCGACGCAGAGCCAGAATGGCAAAGTGTCTCTGACCTGCCGTTATAGGAAGATCGAGGCAAGAGCGCGGATGGATCGGAAGATCCGAAAAGGACTCATAATCCGTCGGCCGTGGGTTCGAGTCCCACCCGCCCCACCCAGTGACCCCCGGCAGAATCGTTCTGACCTGGGGAAACGTGTTTTATGGGGTCATTTTGCGTGTGGCGAACGTGAGTCTTCGCGCGTCGAAGGTGAGCCTTGTGCGGCTGTGACCTGGGCTTTTGCATGTTCGCGCCTATGGGAGCGTCAAGGGCGGTTCTGCGGTCGCTGAGAGGCCTGCGGCTCGGCGGTCGGGTCATGCTTGCCTCCGTGCGCGATGGGCTGCCCCCGGGGATGTTGGCGATGTAGATTGGTTATGTACATCACATACTCGCGGTGAGAGGTGGCCGGTATGTCTGTGACCCAGATCGATCTCGATGACGAGGCGCTGGCCGAGGCGATGAGACTGATGGGCGTCTCGACGAAGAAGGAGACCGTCAACGGGGCGCTGCGGGACTACGTGGCGCGCGTCAAGCGGCTGGAGGCCGCCGAGAAGTTGGCTGCGCGGGGTGAGCGGGGAGAGTTCGATGCTGCGGTTGCGGCGCATACCGCTGCCAAGCGTGCTCGGCGGGCAGCTTTCGAGTGATCACGTACCTCCTCGACACGTCCGCCCTGTGGCATCTCTTTCGCACGCCGGGGGCGTTGAGGCTCTGGGAAGGGCACATCGCCGCCGGCGTGTTCCACGTCTGTGAGCCCACGAGGGTGGAGTTCCTCCATTCGGCCACGAGCCCGGTCCACCGCGACGAGTTGGCCGAAGAGCTGGATGCTCTCTGCAGGTTCTCGTCGGTCCCCAAGAACGCGTGGCGCTGGGTCGACACCGCGCAGTACAAGCTCACCCAGCGCGGGCAGCACCGCGCCGCCGGAGCCATCGACCTCCTGCTGTGCGCGACAGCGGTCCATCACGGCCACACGGTGCTGCACGTGGACAACGACTTCGCCACAGTGGCGGCGGTCCTCAAGGAAGTGCAGCAGCGAGACGTACGCGCCTGACTGCCGTCATCCAGCAGCTCAGCGTGAGGAATCTTCAGCGTTGCCCCTCGAGGTGAGGATGGCTCGGACGGCTCACGGGAACTGGTGGGGCTGATACGGGACCGCGACTTCGCCTCCACCCGCCTGGTCCGCGCATGGACGGCCACCGGTGCCGAGGTGCGCGTTCGGGTCAAGGCCAACCGGCGCCTGCCCGCGGACCGGATACCGTCGGACGGCTCCTGGCTCAGCCACATCCAGGCTCGGGAGGACAAGAAGGGCGGGCTCCGGCCGGGTGGTGGTCCGTGTGATCCGCTACCGGCTGGACGACCCCGGCTGTCCCGGTGAGGACGACTACCGGCTGATCACCACTCTCCTGGACCCCCGTCAGGCGCCCGCCGCCGAACTCGCCGCCCTCCACCCCCAGCGGTGGGAGTGCGAGACGGTCCTCGACGAGCTCAAGACCCATCAGCGCGGCGCGAAGAGCGTGGTCCTGGCCGGCACGCCCCCTGACGGCATCCACCAGGAGATCTACGCCCACCTGCTGGTCCACCACGCCTTACGCGCTGATGGCCCAGGCCGCCGCAGGGGCCGCACCACCGGCCGACAGTGACCGGCTGTCCTTCACCACCGCCCTGCGGGCAGCCCGCCGCACCGTCACCTGCACACCCGGCACTTTCCCTGACCTGCTGGAACGGGCTTGGCGGCACTTCGACACCGAGGTCCGCGAACGGCTCCTGCCCCCAAGACGACCACGCGGCCGGCCCCGCGTCGTCAAACGCAAGACGTCCAACTACAAGGCCAGGACCAGCCGCCACCGCGACTGGCCCCAGCCCACCCGGCCTCCACACGAGGCCATCGTGATCCAACCACCGTAAATCAACGGCATTGCGCCTGGCCCGCCCATCGCCGCGGCGAAGCGCGGCGGCGGGCGGAACGACCGGTCAGGCGACGGTCAGGCGGCGCAGCCGTACTTCTTGGCGAGGTTGGTGGCGGCTTCCCGCACCACGGCCGCGCTGTTGCGGATCGCGGTGTCCCGGTCGACGAGGCCCTTCTCCTCCGCCTGCGAGGCTTCGCTGAGCCGCACGATGATGTACGGAGCGGTCGAGCCCATGCGGGCGGCGCAGCCGGAAGGCAACGTGGCCTTGGCCTCGTCGGGGAGCGCCCATCCGGTGAATCCGGGGCCGAGGGGGACGGAGTGCTTCTTGTGGCCGGGGGCGCCCCGGGTGTCCGCGATGACCAGTTTGAAGCTTCCGCGGGAGTGGTCGTTGTCCGGGTTGGCGCGCAGCACGTGGCACGCCTTGAACACCGCGACGTCGCCCTTTCCCTTGCTCTCCCACTCCTCCGCGCTGACCTCGCCCCCTTTGCCGTCGTCGATCAGCTCCGCCGTCTGCCGGCTGAGCGTCCCGTGACACAGGGTCTGCGGCAGCGGCGGCTTCTTCTCGTCGTCGGGCCACAAGCTCGCCGTCACGATGGCCACCCCGGCGACGCCGAGCACGACGGTCAGCGGCAGCCACTTCTTGTCCATCGGTTACTGCCCCATTTCGCTGTCGGCGTCGCCCATGCCGGTCCGGTGCCACTGCCGAATGAGCGGCTGAAGGTGGTCCTCGTACTCGCTGGGACTCGCGTCCAGCTCCTCTTCCGAGAGCCCGCGCTTCGTAGCCATCCCGCGCAGCATGCCGTACATCTGCTTCTGGCCCTCGTCGTAATGCTTGATCATGTTTTCGCGGGTCTTGGCGTCGACCTTGGCGTTGTCGTTGTTCAGGGAATCGCTCAGGCCCCAGTCCACCGACCGCTGGACCCCGTCGCCGATGATCGGGATGGGAGTCAGCAGTCCGCCGACGACGTGGTAGTTGACCATCTTCTTCCAGTTGTTGGCGTCCTTCTCCGCCTGACCCAGGTCGAAGATGACGTCGCCGCGCACGCCGTCGAGCTGACCGAGCACCGACGCGGACTGCTTGACCCAGGCCCGCAGCTCGGCGTCCTCCTTGCGGAAGGACTCCGCCTGGAAGCGCTCCAACCCCTCACCGGTGACCACGGTCTGCGAGGCGTGGATGATCTTGTAGGCGTTGGGGTCCTCCGCTGTGCCGCGGATGAGCCGGGTGAGGTCGCCCCGATCGATCTCGAGCTGGTTGAAGGTGGTGGGACCGTCCATCTCCTTGCCGAGGATCTGGTGCACGTCGGAGCCGTAGTCGGCGATCATGTCGGCCATGGGCAGGCGCATGGAGACGGGGACGGGGCTCTGGTTCCCATAATGGTCCTCGCCGGTGTACTCCTGGACGACCCGATTGAAGATCGCGGTCTCGGCGCCGTCGTGGTGGGCGGGCACCGGGTGCAGCGGTGAACCGGGTACGCGGCCGGTGGCCGCGGACTCGAGCGCGAGGCCGAGCTCGGCGCGGGCCGAGGTGTACTGCGTCTCGACCGGCATCTTGCTCTCGACGTCGCCACCGGGCCACTTCCGGTCTTCCAGGAAGTACTTGAGGTTGTCCGTGGTGTTCGGGTCGAAGTAGTGCGTGGCGGCGGAGGGGTTGCGGCTCATGGCGTTCATCAGACCCTTCATCGGGTCCTCCTGCGTGCCCTGCCAGTTCTTCATGACGCCGTCGTAGGCGTCTTCGTTGTTCGTCTCCCACTCACGGATCGAGTCGGCCACCTCGGTCAGGAAGGCCTCGCTGTACACCGGGTCGCCCGCGTCCTTGTTCCAAGGCGCGGATTTCTCCTTGGGGTCCTTGTTCGGGTCGTACACCTCGTCGTTGCTGGTGTCCGCGGCCATCAGGTCCGTGAGGTCCTTCAGGCTCGCCCTTCCGCCCTCGATGTATCCGGGGTGCTGGTTGGAGAGGCCGTTGCCGTCGCGGGCCGTGGTGATGAGCTTGTCGGTCCAGGCCGAGGTGACGCCACCGGGCGAGCCGATCGAGGAGTCGGGGCCGGTGGCGGTGGCGAGCGAGCCGGACAGGGCCTTGTACAGGCGGGCGTCGGCGGCGGAGAGCTGGCCGTCGCGGCCGCCCGTCTCCAGGCTGCCGGCGAGCAGCAGTACGGCATCCTGCTGGTCGCGGCCCCGGTAGCTGAGGTTCGTCATCAGCTGCTCGGCGAAGGCCGGCGAGTCCTTGCCGCCCTCGGCCAGCTGGAGGAGCTTCTCGCGCTCCTCGTCGTCGAGGTGCTCCCAGCGGGCGTAGAGCTTGGCGGCTTCGCGGCCGTTCTCGGCCTGCTGCTGCTCCTCCGCGCGCATCTTCTTGGCGTCGGCGACTCCGCCGAGGTCGGTGCTGCCGAAGTCGTTGGGGTGGTTCTTGATCAGGGCGCGCAGGCCCCAGGCGCAGAGCTCATCGGCTTCGTTCGCCCGTTTCAGAATGCCGTCGATCTTGTCGCGCAGCGCGTCGAGCTGTGCCTGGGTGGCCACGGGTTCGGTGCTGTCCGCTGACCTTTTGTCAGGATGTGTTTTATGGCTGAGGACGCCGTCGGGGTAGATGGTGATACCCGGCGGGGGGTTGTCAACCGTGTGCTTGAGGTCGTCCTGAGCCGACTTGAAAAGGGTGTAGGCGTCCTTGAGGAGGTCACGTACGGACTCGGCCTCGGTGACGGCGTCACCGAATTCCTTGGCGGTCTTGGTGACGAACTCCTTGGTGACGGTGGCGTTCGCACCCTTCCAGCTGGACTTGTCCGCCTTGGTCTTCATGGCGGTCGCGTCGGTCTGGAGGGGCGAGGTCAGCTTGCCGATCATCTCGGTCCACTGGGTCACCGCGGTGTCGAGCGGGGCGAGTCTGGCAGCGAGGAGCTGCTGGAAAGTGGGCATGTCGGCGGCTCCTTACCGGAAGTACTTGCTGATCTGCGAGGCGGGGACGGCCTCGTCCGCTCCTGGGGCGACGGGACCGACGATGCGCAGCTGCGTCTCGACCCACTCGTCGTCGGCCTTTTTCGAGGCCTTCGTGTAGTCGAGGTGGTTGGAGATATGGGCGCACGCCTGAAGGAGGGTCTTCACCTGCGTCTCCCAGGTCTCGATCACTTCCGTGAACGCCGCGCCGGTGTCGAACCCGTCGCCCTTGAGGCTCGTGCCAGCGGCCGCGCTCGCCGCCTTCGCGTGCTTACCGGTCGACTCGAGGCCGTTGAACAGGTCGAAGGCGGCGTGGCCGATGTCCCCCAGTTCGTCGTCCGAGACCACGTAGTCGGCCGACCCCTTCGCCGCCCCGGAACCGCCGGTGCCGCCGGCCTGGTTCAACCTCATCGAGGCGGCGGCCTTCAGCTCGCCCCATTCCTCTTCGAACGACATGATCCACACCCCGTGTATCGATAGCGATCCAGCTTGCGCGCCACGATAGCTTGATCAAACGATTCGCCATCAACGGTTCGTTGACTTCCTGGGAAGGCGCTGAGCTCCGTTGAGGTGAGAAGCCGTGTCTCAGCCGCACATGATCTATTGATTTCTGCTGGTCAGGCATGGTTTCGCTTGGAGTGAGGGAGGCGTGCGGCGTCTTGCGTCCGCTTCATGGGCGAGGGGTGAGATGGGCAAGCCGCGGACGGCCGAGGCGGTCTTTCTGGTGGCCGTCGGCGGGCCGCTCACCAGCCTTGTCGTCGGCGCGGCGGCGCCCGGGGTGAGCGTCGGGCTGAATGCGCTTGTTCGGCTGGGCGGTGCCGACGGCCGCCCGAGCAGGCGCGGCATACGGATCCTCGTCGCCGACGGCCGGCTCCTGGTCGGCATCATCACCGCACGTGACATCGCCGGCCTCGTCCAGCGCCACTCACTCCACGGTACGAACAACGGTCTGAGCAACGACACGGAGACGTGATGAGCCCTCCAAGGCTGAAGGCCGGCGATCAGGTGGTCGTCAACCGGCAGGGCCCCACTCCGGCCACGAGTGCCAGGACGAGCGCTCCCCATGCTGCCGTGGCCCGTCCGAAATCACCGTTGTCCCTTCTTGGGCGCGGTGGGCGTGGCGCAGTGGTGAGCCGCGGCGGAGCGTTCGGCGAAGACCTTCAGTACGGAGAGCTCGTACGCCCGGTCGGCGTCCGACCTCTTGGCCTTGTCGTCGTACGGGATGAGCGTGAAGAGGGCGGGTTCGCGGCTGCTGGGGCAGGTGGCGGTGGTCCAGTAGCTGCCGTTGCTGA
>NZ_JBEPDM010000096.1:0-9671 GCF_040300305.1 Streptomyces sp. NPDC000410 | reverse complement strand
CGTCCCCTACGCCCTCTGGTGCGCGGCGGGACACCTCGACGACCTGCATGAGGGCCTGTGGTTCACCGTCGCCGGGCGTGGCGATATCGACACCAGAGTCCTCCCGCCGCTACCTGCCCGTGTTCGGCGGGCCGGCCGAACTCATGGAGCTGGACGGGGCGCAGCACGGGTTCGCGGTGCACGAGGATCCGCAGTACCTCGATCCGAGGTCTCAGGCGTGGCAGGCCGCGGTGATTGAGCGGGTGGCCGCGTTCTTGGCGAGCTAGGTCGGCAGCGCGGTCAGGGCGTGGCGTAACTCCCGTACGGCGGAGCGGCGTGCGTAGGGGCGCAGCTCGAAGGCGGTGCGGCGGAGTTCGCCGAGGGCCTGGCCGAAGCCGGGGTTGGCGGCGAGCTGGAGCGCGGACAGGGCGGTGGTGGCGGCGTTGTCGGGTTGTCCCGCAGCGGCTAGGGCTCCGGCCAGGTGTGCGGTGAAGAACGCGCGCCGCTGGAGTAGCCGCTGGAGGCGTATCGGATCCTCAGCGGCCTGACACGCAGCGCACACGAACTGCCCCAGCTGCTCGAGCTCCTGGAGGGCGGCACGAGCGGCTGCGCGCAGGCGACCGCCTTGCTACAGACTTCAGGGGCGCATCGCTGGAGGAGAAGCCGCAGGACTTCCGGGCAGGCCTCGCCGAGGCCAGCGAGGCAGCCCAGGCCGTCGAGCGAGGCCTGGACAAGGCCTATCGCGCTATCGGTCACGTCTCGTACAAGGAAGCGGCCGAGCCCCAGTCCTAGGCCGCTTCTTTCGGATCACCCCCGACCAGTTCGAGACGACCTGGCCCTCTCCGTGCAGGTTTGCTGCCGAGTGGTCGGAGACCCTCCGGTCTCCAGGGAACCCCAGCGCTATGGTCGTCGTGATCGCGAAGATCAGGAGATGGGGGAGAGATGGGCACAAGAGCTAGGACGCGGCGATGGGCCGCGGCAGGAGTCATGCTGGCGGCAACGGTGTTGGTCGCCTGCGGAGACGGCGGCTCATCGGACGGGAAGTCGTCCGGCGAGTCCGCGGAACCTTCCCATGCGACTTCCAAGGGGCCAAGCCGTCCGGCGTTCGATCCGCCCGTGCGCTTCGGCGGGCCTACGGTCGAATTGCCGAGTGCCACCCAGCCGAGTACGACGAGCGGGGAAGCGACACGGCCTGCGGTCACGCTTGCCGACGGGGTTGCCTACATCACCGCCGAGGGGGGATTGGAAGCGATCGACACCGGGACCGGTGAGCCGCGGTGGGATGTGAATACGAAGCACGCCGCGGACCTGGGCGGTTTCGGAAGCAATCGTGTCGCTCCCCTGGTCTCGGCTGACGGTAAAACCGTGTACGCCGCCTGGAACAGGGATGTGGAGGGTGAAGGGACAAGGCCGGACCGATCCGTGATCGAGGTGCTGGCCGTCGAGACGGCCACCGGTAAGACGGCATGGTCGGCAGAGATCGCAGCCGCTCCCAGCGCTACCGGGCTCAGCGCCATCCCGATCGGGGCCGACGAGATGCTCGCGCCGCAGGTCATCGGAGTCGATGCCGGCACAGCGCTCGTTACTGCGGCCGACACCACGTATGCCGTTGAACCCTCCGCGGGCACCGTCCGCTGGAGGAAGCCCGATTTTCGTGCGGTGACCCTCGCTGACGGCGTCGTTGCCGGCGGTGAGAAGACGGGGTTCGGCGAAGGCAGGCTGTTGGGACTTGCCGCGGCCACGGGCGAGCAGCGGTGGGCGGTGGCGGATGCGCGGCAGCCGGCCGCAGCCGCGCCGCGGTTGCTGAGCGCAAGCCTCAATGACAAGACACTCGTCGTGGATGCGGTCAGCGGTGAGCGGCGAGTGGCGCTCGATGGCGAGGGCTGGCGGTGCCGCCACGACGCACAGTCCCTGGTCCTGTGTTCCAAGTACGGGTACGGGGCGGCAAACCGCGGGATCACCGTGTTCGACGCCGCTTCGGTTCAGAAACAGTGGACGTTGCCCGACGGTTCCGGACGGACGGTGCCGAAGGTCAGCGGATTCTGGCACGGTGCCGTGTACGGGGAGGTGGGCGACGAGCCGATCGTCCTGGACGGCAAGACGGGACGGGATCGACAGACTTCTGCCGGCGCCGCGCCAAACGAGATCGATCGGTACGGCGGTGTAGTGGGATCCACGTTCCATCGCGCCGCAGGCTGACATGGGCGTATCCCGGAGGTGACCTCAACGGTCTCCGCCAGTTGTGGTGCGCTGGGGCGGAGCACGGTGCCGCTGGACATCTGCTGCGCCGCCTCATTCGCGGTCGAATTTCTATAACCGCCGCAGGTCTCGGCGGCGCAGCCCGCCCCGGTCAACCGGTGGCGCCGCCCTCGCGGGCCGCGTGCACGGTCTGCCTCATGTCCCGAGGTAGGCCACCGTCCCTTGGCACCGCCCGGCACATCGCCCCCGCGGCCGCACCGCCGGCATGGCCGGCCGAGAGCCTCCTGGTTGCGTTCCATGTCGTACGAGGTCAGGTTCGCGTACCGCGTGGCGTGGGCGCCGCGGAACCGCCGCGCTCGAGGCAGCGGCAGACAAAGCTCACCGACCGGCGCTCCGCATCGCCAGCACGGCCGCACGTAGACCACATAGCTCTCACCTGTGACCGGACCTTCGCCGGGGCCCAGCCGGGCGACGACGTACAAATGCCAGTCCGGCGGGTCGGGACCATCCCATTCGTCCATGCCCTCAGCATGTAGTCCGCGCCGCAGGTCCCCTGAACAGCCGGCCAGCTGTCGAAGTGGCCGCTTCGCGGATCCCCGGAGCCTATCCGCCCCTCGGTCAATGAGCCTTTTCCAACCTCACGCTGACGCGTGGTGAAGGAGGAGGATGGCCTGGACGATCGCTGTGATGCGGTTGGTGCTGCAGCGGAGCTTCCGTAGGAGGCGCCAGCCCTTCAGGGTGGCCATGGCCTGCTCGCCGAGGCAGCGGATCTTGGCGTGGGTGGTGTTGTGGCGGCGCTGCCACCGCTTGAGGCGTCGGCCCCGAAACGGTACGCGGACGGGGCTTCCGGCGCCGTGGTACGCCTTGTCCGCCCAGCACCTGAGTCCTGCTTCGGCGAGGGCTTCGATGATCCCGTGCTGCCGCGCGGCGGTCAGGTCGTGAGTCGAGCCGGGCAGAGCCGGCGAGATCCAGAGCAGCCGTCCGAACGGATCGGCGAGAACCTGCACGTTCATGCCGTGGCGCTTGTGCTTCCCGGAGTAATAGGGGGTGTCGGCGGCGATGCGATCGATCGGCAGCAGGGTGCCGTCGAGGATGACGAACGCCTTCTCCCGTATCGTCCGCATCGCCTCGGCCAGAGACGGGGCAAGGCCGGCCAGGGCCCCGACGGCCTCGCGTACGTAGCGATAGACGGTCGCGATCCCGACGCCGAACCCGGAGGCCAGCTGGGCGTAGGTGTCACCGCATCGCAGGTGAGCCAGGGCGAGCAGGGCCTGTCGCGAGGCGGGAAGGCGCCGCCAGCGCGTCCCGATCTCCTGCCGCCTGGCCTCCAGCCGCCTGGTCAGGAACCGCAAGGTGCGGCTGGACAGATCAATCGCCGACGGGTAGACAAGCACGCGAAGCTCCTGGCAGACACGGGTGATCTTGGTCGAGAACCCGTCTACCAGGAGCTTCGTCGTTGCGCAGACCCGTCCAACTCGCGGTCATCGACGCCAGCTTGGAAAGAGCTCACTGACTTCGGCTCGTCAAGGTGATGCCGGGTCGTTGAGGGTCAGGCCGGTGCCGGCTATGAACCCGTCGAGGGTGTCGGGCCGGTATTGAAGCCGTTTGAGCCGGTTGCGGACGAGGGTTTCGAGTCGGTCGAGGGCCATGACGGCGAGGTTGGCCAGGCTGCGTTTGACGTGTGCCCAGACGCCTTCGACCGGATTCAGGTCGGGCGAGTAGGCGGGCAGCAGGAACACTGTCAGCCATGTCCGCTCGGCGACGAGGTCCCGCATCTTGCGCGAGACATGGGTGTTCAGCCGGTCCCAGATCAGCGCGATCGGCGCCCTGACCAGCTGATGGACGCCGTCGACCAGCGTGATGAAGTCCCGCTCGTCCATGCTGCGGCGCTTGCCCTTGCCCGCGGGGTGGGTCCGCAGCCGGTGGCTCAGCCGGGTCCGGGAGCCGGGCCGCATGGCGATCAGCCCGGCCACCGACAGCCGTCCCGAGCGGCGCCCGCTTACCGTCACGACCGGGGTGCAGCCGCGCCGGCCCCAGGTCCGTCCCCTGGGCGGCCGACGGGTGAAGCCGGCTTCGTCCTCGAAGCAGACGTAGCCCCCGCAGGCCGCCCGGGCCCTTTCACCTCCGCCCAGGTCGCCTCCTTCCACACGGTCACGGCCTGCTCGTCACGCTCGGCGACCCGCCGCGCGGGGACCTGCGGGCTGAAGCCGAGCCGGTGCATCAACCTGGTGGCACCCGAGACGCTGTAGGAGACGTGGAACTTCCGGCCGATCAGCGTGGCCACCCTCGACGCGGTCCACACCTGGTCATCCACCCAGCCGTGCGCCGCCGGACCTTCCTCCAGGAACCTTGCCAGTTTCTCCAGGCAGTACGGCGCCAGCCGGCACCGCGAACCACTCGGTCCACGCGAGACCAGTGCCGCAGCCCCGCCGTCGCGCCACAGTTGGTGCCATTGGTAGGCCGACTTCAGGCTTACCCGCAGGCGCCGGGCGACCTCCGGCGGCTTGGCCTTCTGCTCGAACAGCTCGACCGCCTGCATCCGTACCGATTCACGGAGCTGACGCCCTGCAGGGGTCAGCCCGCCCCCATCCGCATACCTCACACACCACGGGGTACAGCCACGACTCCAGGCCCAGCAGGCACTTCACCAAGATTCACCCCTACGAGCCGAAGTCGGTAGCCTCGCCGTTTCGGTTGGGGTGAGGAGACGTCGCTGTGTGTCTGCTGTCGCGCGCGAGTGCCTGGTCGAACACCGCGATGTGATCGGTGGCGGTGTTGGCGCCGGCGTTGCCGGGTCGCAGCCGCCCGGACAGTGCCTCGCCGGTGTTGGCGAGGAAGCACAGCAGCGGGCGGAAGCGGAAACCGCCCTTGTAGGTGGGTGCGGCCTGCTCCTTCTCGGAGTGGCAGGTGATCAGCGTGGCGTCGAGGTCCAGGATGAGGCCGGGTAGTACGCGTCCCGCAGCCCGGGCAGCGGGTATGCCCTCACCGATCTCGGCGGCCTGCAGCCAGGCGACCTCCCGGGCCGAAGCGCGGCCCGCGCGCACAGAAGCCAGTGCCTGCTCGTCCACGTCGGCGAGCAGCCGCCAGGCCGTCGGTGTCGAGGCGACCGAGCCGAACACTTCGGCCTGGTCCCGCAGCACGGCCAGGTCCGCGATGGCCTCGCCGCCGTCGGCGAGCATCACCGCCAGGTCGGTGGCCATCCGTCCCGGATCATGGTCCCGCGAGGCCGCAGCGGCCTGAGAGCGGTGGAGTACGCGGCGGTCAGCCCCGTGGCATCGGCAAGATCCGCCAGCAACCATGCCCCGGTATGACCGACCACCCCCGAACCATCGTCACTGACATGGACCTTGGGACGCAACCCGATACCCTGCACGTAGAAAGTGCCCTCCGCTTGGACCGACAGAGCCCCTCAGCAAGGTTCATCGCCCCAGGTCAGGAAGGCACTTTCGCGTTTCCGCCTCGCCAGCCGCCAAACCCAAGCGAAACGGCGAGGCTAGGATGATCGATGGTGTGCCGGTCTGAGGGAGTGGTCATCGTGCCGCGAGGGGAGGTCGGAGCGGCATTCGGCAGGACGGGCACCAGGTACGGCGGCGGCCGCTCACTGGAGACGGCGATCACTATGGGGGACGTTGATGGGCTGGGACGAGTGGGAGCAGACCAAGGCCGATGTCGCGGCCCGTTCTGAAACCCGCATGCAGGTGAACAGTGCGGCTGGCCCGGCCGGACCGCCTGATCTCAAGACCAACGCACATGGCAAGGGCGGGGCGATGAAGGCCCTGGCAGAGCTGATCCAGCCCGGGGTGGACAAGGCGGGCGTGCATGCCGACGAGCCGACGGATGCGGCGGAGCGGGCCTTCAGCGGCTGGGCGACCGGCTCCGGCCTGACGGACGCGCACGAGGAGTGGGCGCGACAGGTGCAGAACCTGAAGGTGCGTCTCGCAGGTGACCAGGCGGCTCTGAGCAATACGCGGAGGGACTTCCAGTACGTCGACCACGGCGTGTACAGCGGGCTCTCCGGCATCGACGTTCCGACGCCGGGGCCACGTCGGGATGCCTGACGTCGACTCTTCGCCGGCTTGTGCCGGTAACCGAGCTCAGCGCCCAGCAAACGGAGAGGAGTAGGGATGCTCACCTACCAGGAGGTCATGACCATCCGTTTGACGCCGCTGACGACTGCGGCTGTCTCATGGGACCAGATGGCCGACGGCTTCGCGCGCTTGGGCGAAGCCTACCGGGACACCGTTCAGGTGGTGGCGAGCGACGGCTCGTGGGTAGGCGCCAGCGCCGACGCGGCGAAGTCCCGTTTCGCTGCGACGCGTGGGCAGTTCGACGCTGCGGCGGCCGAAGCCCGTGCCATCGCGTCGATCCTCCGGGACATCTATGCACAGTTCACAGAACGAATACAGGCGGTCCGGCACTTGGTGGAGTCTGCCAAGGAAGCCGACATGTACATAGACGCCAAGGGACAGGCGCACGTCGACGACAGCAAAAGCAAGGGCACCGCGAGTGGTGTCCTCGACACCGCTACCCGCGCCATGCAGGAAGCAGCCTGGACCGCCGCCGTGGCTTCTGCCGTCCAGGCGGTCGACGACGCCGACCAGGGCGCCAAGCTGGCACTTCGCGATGCCGCCGGAATCAAGAGCTTCCTCGAGGAAGCGGTCGACCAGGCCCGGGGTACAGCACACGACTTCAATGGGAACGCGGTCGGTGACATCGAGGCCGTCGAGGCACGCGAGGCCAAGAAATACGCGGATCAGATTCTGGCCGGCGAGAAGCCTTCAGATCCGGAGGAGTGGGCGCGTCTGATGCGTGACAACTCCGGAGACAAGCAGTTCAGTGAGATGGTGCTGAACCATCTCGGGCCCGAGGGCACCATCAAGGTGACCAACCAGCTCAACACCTTCGCCTACGATTCGGACACGGGTAGCAAGCAGCACTACCTCGGGGCGGAACGGGGCCTCGCCAACGCGCTCGCCACGGCGACACAGGACCCGAAGTCCCAGTTCTACAAGGACTTCCAAGCCGGTATGAAGGAAGCCGGTATGAAGCGGTACGAGTGGCAGGGCGAGAAGGTCCGCGGGTACCAGTCCCTCGTCACCTTGATGCAGCACGGCGAAGGCTACTCGGACCGGTTCATGCACGACATCGGTGACGACCTGATCGCCGCTGAGAAGGCCGACAAGGGCAACGACAACTGGGACCTGCCCAAGCGGTTCGTCACGTCCCGGGACGAGTGGTTCGCGAACGATCCCCTCGATGGCCTGCTCGGGATCATGAGCAAGGACCCGGAGGCCTCGGCAGCGTTCCTCGACCCCAAGTCCGACCCCCACCCGGACGACGACAAGAAGCAGGGGAACGACCGGCTCGAGTACCTGACGCGCAAGCGCGACTGGGAGATCGTCGACGGAAACCCCCACATGAGAGTGCCCGCCGACACCCTCTACGGCGACCCCCTTCGCAGCCAGGACGTCCAGGACGCGCAGGACAGGGCCGGGTTCGGGGCGGCACTGGTGGCGGCAACAACGGGCATCGACCCGAACAACTCGGGCGGCGGTTACGTCGAGCACTCCGCGGCGAACAACCGCGTCTTCGAGGGTGCACTGAAGCATCTCTCCGCCGAGGGCAACGACTTCCCTCCGAGTCTGCGCACGCCCATGGCGGTGGCCATGGGCAACTACGGGGACGACGTACACGCCGCGGCAAGTTCCCACAATGATCGAGAGAGCCCTCTGGACCGCGGGCACGTGCTGGAAGTGGCGAAACAGATTTCACGGGACCAATTCGCCTACGGAACGCTCCAGGACGGCATTAACCGCGAGATGATTTACGATATAAACACTGGGAAGGAGGGCTCATACCAGCCCCTGGAGCGGGCAGCGCGCACGATCGGTTTCTTGGAGGAGGCTCGATACCAGGGACTTGAGGTGGACGCGAATGACGCCAAGAGTAAGGCCGCCTGGGAAGCTAAGTGGGACTATCACACGTGGGGTGGTGTAGTGAACTTCATCCCGCATGTAGGCGACGCGGCACAGCGAGGCGTAGATGCTTATACGGCAAGGTGGCTCGAAGAAGAAGTCGAGAGAATTGAGTCCGGGCGGGCGCGCGAAAACTTCGATACTGGGAACGATCGAGAAGGGCGAATCGAGGTCCTGGCTAAGCATTGGAGAGCTGAAAATCCGGAGGCGGCACGCCGGGAAGAGCTTTGGGACACGGAGCAGCGGGCCGACGCTGCAGCCATGTCGGGAAATGCGGCTGCTCGCCGGGTGGGAAGCAAGGGGTCATAATGCGCACCGCCAAGATCGCATGGTTCGGCCTTGCCGTCTTGTTCATTTCAGGCTGCTCCGGGGAGTCGGAGTACGACTATGCCGTTCCTTCTGAAGTTTGCAGAGTCAACATTCCGGCGTCAGAAATCAAGCCGTTGCTCCGTCCAGGCAAGGTGATCAAAGAAACCTTCCGTGAAATTGGGCTACGCTCCGGCGAGCATCATAGCTGCGACCTTGTAGTCGACAAAAAGCAGGACGTGTCGATTTCCGTATCGCGGCAGACTGGAGAACTGGACATCGCCGAAAAGGCAGCCGACAAATACGTCAACCTCAATCGGGTGTCCGTGAGTTCGGGTGTCACCAGTGCGGCAGTCGGGGATGACGGTGCCGTCGCGTGGATGAAATGCAAACCTAAAGCGGGTCAGCCGCAGTATGAGTTTCCGGAAGCCAAGCAAGGAGAATACAGTCACCTGGCCCTGGAGGTCCGAACAGAAAGCGAAAGTGACGGGGTAAAGAATAGTGGGCAGCGGCGTGCAGAAATCGAAAGTTTCTTGCGCGCGTACGTGCCGGCATTGATGAAAGACTGGTGCTCGTGACCGCAGTGCGGCGAGGCGTCGCGGTCATCCTTTGTGTCATGGCGGTGGGGGTGACGGGATAAAATTCTGCGGGGCCCCGTGGCCAAGGAGAGCTTCTCTCCGCTCCTGCCGGACGGCGAAACCCTTGAAGAAAAGCATAGTGAGTTCAGGTCCCGGCTCGGTGCGGCCTGCTCCGTGAGTGTGGATGGCCGTAAGGCTCTATCCGTCAATCTGCTGGTATGGGACCGCCCCGCCGACCCGGTGGACTGGGAGTCCTTGGCCTCCCAGCATCCGAACGCTGCCAAGCGGGAAGTGGCGTTTCCCGGCGATGCCGTGATTGGAAGCGACTACGCCGTACTCCAGGCGAAGTGTGACTCCTCGCCGTCGTACATGTCGTTCGTTTTCTACTTCCGTGGCGATCGTGTCGAGGACACCCCCGAGGGATACGAGAAGCTCCAGCGTTTCATCAACGAATTCGTGCCCCCGGCGACGAAGCGCTTCGGCTGTACCAAGTAGCTGTCATCGTGGAACCGTCACAGCCACGGTGCGCCGCCTCCTTAGAGCTCGTAACACGATCATGAGTTGTGCTTCTTGAGGCGTCTCCAGCAGATGAGGCTGCAGGCGAGGGAGACGAAGGCGTCGTGGAGTTCGGTGC
>NZ_JBEPDM010000095.1:0-9948 GCF_040300305.1 Streptomyces sp. NPDC000410 | reverse complement strand
GCTCGTGCGGACAGGGGCGAGGGGGATCCGCCTCCGTCGATTGCGACGCTGCACCGGGCGATCCGTCGTGATCTGTCGCCGGGGGAGCGGGCCGGGCTCGCCGGTGGCGAGGGGGCGGCGCGCAAGCATGATGTGTTTCTGGCCCGGCCGCGGGGCTGGCGCAATCAGGTGTGGGAGACCGATCACGTCCAGGCGCCGGTGCTGGTCGAGGTCGACGGCAGGGCCCGCAGGCCGTGGATTACGTGGTTCACCGACTGCGCGACGAACGCGGTCACCGGTGTCGCGGTGACGCCGGTGCATCCGTCGCGGGAGTCGGTGCTGGCCGCGCTGCGCTCTGCGGTCCTGCGCGAGGAGCCCTACGGCCCGTTCGGCGGCCTGCCCGAGAAAGTGCGTGTCGACCGCGGCAAGGACTTCCTGTCCCGGACGGTGACCGCTGCGTTCGATCTCCTGGACGTGACGGTGGAGGACCTGCCCGCCTACACTCCCCACCTCAAGGGCACCGTCGAGGGCCTCAACCGGGCGGTAGAAGGCATGTTCCTGGCCGCACTGCCCGGGTACGCCCGCCAGCCGCGCCCCGGCAAACGTGCCTCCCGCCCGAAAGACGAAGTGCTGCTCAGCTTTGAGGACTTCACCGCCCAGCTGCTGGATTGGACCGTCTGGTGGAACACCGAGCACCGTCCCGCGCCGTTGCGGGGCAGGACTCCGCTTGAGGCGTGGCAGGGCGATCCCACCCCGCTGCGGGACGTGGCCGCGGCGGATCTGTGGACGTTCACCATGGAGGACGCCGGGACCCGCACGCTGACGACCCGCGGCATCCGCTTCAGGAGGCGCGACTATGTGGGGCCGTGGATGACCGGGCTGGCCGGGATCCAGGTCCGAGTGCGCTTCATGCCTCACCACGACCACCGCATCGAGGTCTACCACGCCGCCACCGGCCGCTACCTGGGTCCCGCGGACTTGGCCGACCAGGCCACCGAGGAACAGGTCAGCGCCGTACGGAAGACGCGGGCGGCCCGTGCCCGCCGCCTGAAGAAGGACCTCGAAGCTTCCCAGCGCGAGCGCTACGCCGCCGCCACCCAGGCCGAAGCCCCACAGCGGCTCGGCGCACTGACCACCGCCCAGGCCGGGACCGAACTCGCCCAGGCCACTGACACTGACCTGTCGGACCTTGCGCTGCCGGACCTCATCCCGCCAGCCGCGCCGCCGGCCGACTGGCGCACCCCTGCTTCCCTGACCTTGCTGACCACGCAGGGCCGGCCCGCCCCGCGCCCGTCCGACCGTGAGTCAGCCTCTGCGGTCCCCGACCGCCCGGCCGGGCGGGCCGTACCCTCCACCACCGACGAAGACGGAGACGCCTCGTGACCGCGGCCACCTACCAGTACGTCGACCTGCCCGACGCCTCCGTGGTCACCACCCGCGCCCTGCTCACCGCCCGCGAGAACATCGGCGACACGGTCGCTGCCCGCGCCATGATGTGCATCCACGGCGGCGCCGGCTTCGGCAAGACCCTCGCCGTCAACACCTGCCTGCGCGAACTCGAACCCGGCGAGGACGTCCGCAAGATCGCCTTCCGGGCCCGGCCCACCGCCCGCGCGGTGCGCTACGAACTGTTCACCGCGCTCGACCTGGCCGGGGAACCACCGCGCCACCCCAGCGAGTTCGACCGTCTGCTGAAGACCGCTCTGGCTGAACGCCCTCGCACCTTCCTGGTGGACGAGGCCCAGTGGCTCAATGGAGAGGCGTTCGAGTACTTCCGCTACCTGTGGGACGAGCCCTCCACCCAGCTCGCGATCATCTTCGTCGGCGGCGCGGGCTGCCACACCGTGCTGCGCCGCGAACCGATGCTGTCCTCCCGGATCTTCATCTGGCAGCAGTTCACCCGCCTCACCCCCAGCGAGGTCCTCGACGTCATCCCGCTGTTCCACCCGCTCTGGGCCGATGCCGATCCCGAGGACATCACCTTCGCCGACAGCCACGCCGCGCACGGCAACTTCCGTGCCTGGGCGCAGCTGACCGCCCACACCCGCACCGCCCTGACCCGCACCGGCCGCCCCCGCGTCGACCAAGAGTTGCTGCGCTGGGCCTTCAGTCGCCTCGCCTGACCACCACACCGCCATGCCGCTCGCAGCGCCACCGTCACCTGTCACCGTGGTCATCGACCGCCATGACGACGTGCTCCACACCCGCACCGCCCTGGCCGCCCACCACCTGCCGTCCGGCCGGATCACCCTGCACCCCGGCCCGGGCACCACCAGCGAAACCGGCCTCGCCCACGACCTTCTCGCCGCACTCGGCAAACCACCCCTGCTCCCGGGCCGCTTTCCCGGCGGCCGTCAGCCCGCCTGGGAAGCCGCTGCCGCCTGGATGACCGCCCTTCCTGTCACCCGGCTGACCGTCCTGCGCGCCCACCGCCTCACCGCCCGCCGCACGATGCGCCTGCTGCAGCTACAGGCCCTCACCGGTATCCACCTGACCCTGGTCTGCCACCGCCCCCACCTTCCCGCTGCCCTGCACCAGGCCCTGCGGACGGCCGACTACTCCGTCACCGCCGACTTCGAGGCTGCCCGCCGCCACTACTACGGCACGCCCATCACACCCCCGCCAGCAGATGGGCCCGTCGGGCCGGCTGACCGGTGGCTCACCCTGTCCGCACTGGACCGCCTCGTCTCCTACGACAGCCCCCGCCCCTGCTCTATCCCGTGCACGCCGCCCCAGATTGCCTGGCGACACCGCCCACCGCCCGTGCCTCTCACCGCGCCCACCACCCAGCAGGTCGCCCACCGGCTGCACGTGGCGACCGCACATCCCCGCCTGGCCGCGGCCGTCGCCGCCGCGCTGTTCACCGGCGCATCCCTCCAGCAACTCGCCACCGCACGTCCCCACGACTACGACACTGCCGCGGCCACGCTCGCCCTGCACGACCGTGCCCGCTACACCGACGGCTGCGCCGCCTATCCCGTACCACCCTGGGCCGGCGTGTTCCTGCGGGCCGCGGCATGCTTCACCCGGCTCGTATCCGGCGAGGATCAGGAACTGCTCGCCGCGCCAGGTGACCGCGGGCACCTGCTGCACGTGGCGGAGACGGCCAGACTGCGCCCGCCCCAGCCGCCCGCGGCCCGCCGCATAGGTCCGGCCGGCCGTGTGGAGTGGGACTGGCGCGAGCGGCAGGAAGCCGAGCGGTACCAAGCTGTGCCGGCAGGCCGCAGCAGGTCCCCACGACGCTGAACACCCTCTCGTGGTTTACGCGACGAGGCAGGCTCAGCCGATCGAGAAGTCGGCGAACTCGACGTCGCTGAAAGAGATGTGCAGACCGTGGGCCCGGCGGCCCCACTCGCGAAAGTAGGCGTGTCCCAGCGCGCGGGCGAGTATCACCGTCTGCTGCTGCTCGCCCGCGCCGGCATCCCGGGCGGCGAACAGCTCCCGAGCTACCTCTCCCGGCAGGTCCTGGGTGATCCACCGCACCCGCGGATCGTCCGAGGACCCTGCCGGAGCCGCGAACCCGAACCGCGCCCTGGTATGGAAGACGAACCCCTCCGCCTCGGCCTGGGCACGCCGACGGGCCCGTATTCGCGGCTGCCACCGAGCCAGCACCGCTTCCTCAATCGCCCGGACCTGCGGCGGACCCGGCGGACAACGCGCTCCTGGCTTCTTCGTCACCCACCGCTGCACGGTGCGCTGTGACACCCCCAGCACGGTGGCCACCTGCTGGGTGGAACCCCGGTGCGTCGCCAGCAGGAAACGCAGGCGGGCCTCGGTGCTTGAGGGCACGGGCCGCGTGCGCAACGCGCGCTCGATACCCTCTTCGATCTGTCCCACGTCTGCCTCTCCAAGTGGCCAACTGGCAGGGCCGGCACCCCGCAGTCCGTAGGTTGGTTCTCTCACACCGCCCGCCCCTGCCTGCTAGTTCCTGCATTCTCGGGACAGCGCCGGCTGACGCAGGCTACGAGCCCTGGGGCAGCACCGACGACAGGCTGGCGGCGCGGGTGAGGTAGGACCCCGCCGACCGTGAGCTGGAGACCACCCCGGGCGGAGCTCCCGCGCCCCGGGCCCTCAACGGCAAGGTTTGGGCCAGTCAACAAACTGGTCTAGACCTCTTTGGGAGTCAAGTGCTCGAGGTGCAGGTCAGGCCGTCGACGGGGCGTCTGCGGGATGCAGCTCCTGGATCCCCTCAGGTGCGGCGGGGCCTGTTGAGGGCGCGGACGGCGACGTCGTACGCCATGCCGGCGATCACGAGGATGACGGCGGGCCAGATGACGCCGGGCTGGACATGGCCGGTGATGATGGCGGCGGTCAGGCCGCTGCCGCCGCCGACGGCGGTGACCGTGGGGATCGCGGACGCCGGCGGGACTGGTACGGCGACCCGGTTCCAAGCGCTGCGGGACGGGTCGTCGTCACCGGCATAGCGGCGGTCGGTGAGTTCATAGCCCGGTATGACGTTGTCCCCGATGCGGGTTCCGATCACCCGTTTCGTGCGACGCTGGGAAGGCACAGGTGGCTCCTTGCTGAGTGCTGGAGTGCTTGGTGGCGGGTCATGTGCACAAGGGGTGGGTGCGATCGCGCGCCTAGGAAACCGCGACGCACCCACCCCTTACTCCGGCCGCTTCATCGCCTTGCCCCGCCCATCCCTCGCGCCCTGGCAGTCCCGGAAGTCCCGATTGAGGAATCCCATCACCTTCTGCGAGAGCAGGACTCCTACGATTCCCACGACACCGGGGGTCCAGCCGCGTCCGGAGTCGAGGAAGGCCATCGCCACGATTCCGGCCATGGTGGCGATGAACAGCCCCAGCAGGAGCAGGCGCTGACGCCTGCGGCGGCGGAGGCGCACCTGCATCAGTTCGATCTTGCGTTCCTGGGCGGCCTGTCGCCGCTCGCGCAGGGTGGTGGAGGGTGCTGCGTAGGCCTCTTCCAGGGCGGCGGTCTCGGCCCACTTCTCGCGCAGCTTTGCGCCGTCTTCGGTGATCGACTTCAGGCGCTCGGCGCGCACGGAGGCCGGTTCGTGCAGGTCGACCGGCTCCCAGAGGGCATCGGAGATGGCCTCCAGCAGCTCGTCGTCGTTTCCGCCGGGCGTCATGCGCATGAGGTCGGGTTCGCTGATCGTGGTGGGGGGGTCGTCCCAGCGCGGGGGCATCGGGGGGAACGCCAGCTGGCCGAAGTCGTCGACCGGGGTGTTCTGCCGCGGAACCTCGCTGTCTGACATCACTGTGCCTCCCCCTCCTTCGCGTTCGTGGGCTTGTCGGTCGTGCGGCGGGGCCGGATGCCGTGGCTGATGAGCAGGTCGATGCAGCGGCGGCGGGCGCGTTTGAGGTGGGTGCGCTCCGCTTCCGCGGACACCGTCTTGATCTCGGCGCGTTCGGTGGTGTCGTAGCCCTGGGCAGCCAGGATCAGGCTGAGTCGGTAGTGCTCGGGGAGCTGCGCCAGGATGGCGAGTATCCGCTCGGCGCCCTCGGCCTCCAAGTAGAGGCCCTCGGGAGTGACATGGGAGGTGAAGGCGGCGATGACCTCGCGCGGCACAGCCTCGTCATCGTCCGCGTCCGTGTCCGACACCGAGACCTCGGCGCGCTCGCGCGGGATGACGTCCCGCAGCGTGTCGATCACGCGCCTCCGGACGACGTGCTGGTAGAAGGCTTCCGGGGTCTCCAGGCTGCCCCACGCCGCGCACACCGCCCTCATGGCGTCGCTCGCGGCTTCCTTGGCATCCTCGCAGTCCAAGCCCAGGCGCATCGCGAAGCCCACCCCGCGGGAAAACCACTCGTCGTAGAAGCGTGTGAAGGAGTCCATCCGGGTCCGGGACCCGCTCCTTTCCTGCGGCGTCACGGGCTGCCGCCTGATCGGATCATCGCGCCACTCCTCGCCTCGGTCCGGGCCGCAGCCCCTTACCGGCTTCGTCGGCGGGGGACGGCGATCTGTGGCGCTTCCAGGGTGTGACCTGTGTCACATACAGGGGAAGGATCCTGCCCGCGGCCGCTCCCGCCCGGACCGTTCCGGGATACGGCCCGACGTGTAAGGGGCCACTACGAAGTACGCGACCTACAACGTGGTCATGACGTACTCGATGAGCACCTCTCGTCCAGTGTGCTGCTTCATGCCCAGTCGATGCCCAGCTCCCGCAGCGCGCCCAGCTGCTCCGCGCTGAGCTTGTCCCGCCGGGCCCTGGTGTTCGAGACCCACACACCCAGCTTCACCGCCACTGGTTCCGCCTCGCCGACCACCGCGATCTCCACGACGGCGCCGCGCGGCACCGATCGGCCCGCCCCTTCCCGCTCCATCCACTGCGCGAGGGCCACCAGACCCCGCTGGAACGCCTGCTGCGCCTTGCTCGGGCCCTTCGCCGCACGCCCGGCCGCCGGGGCGTCAGAGGGCGCCTGGAGCGGCTTGACGCCCAGCACGGTCAGCCGCTCCTGTTGCTCGGGCAGGAGCCGTGCCCAGGTGCCCGGCTGCTTCTGCCGGTGGAGCCACTTGCCGATGTCGTCACCGTCCATCAGCACGCCGGGCGCGATGTCGGGCAGATGGCCGTCGGCGTCGACCAGGTCCGCGAGGACGCGGTAGTGGCGCTGCCAGTCCAGTGGCCAGGGGCAGTCCCAGTCCGGGTCGATCTCCGTCAGCTGTGCCGCGCGCGCGGCGGCCCGGTCCGGGTCTTTGCCCAGGCCGTTCTTCGCGCCTTTGCGTCGGAGGTTGGCCATGTGCTGGCCGACCGGGACCATCGCCTCGCCCTCGCCCCACACCGCGTCCTGGCGCGGCGCGAGGTGTCCCATGGCGCGCCGATAGGACCGCAGCGCGGCGAGCTTGTTCTCCCACGCCTCCTCGCCCGGCTCCCACACCATCCCGGCCTCCGGCGCGTCCAGCAGGGTCTTGCGCCGCTCCTCCAGCTCCCCGGCCCGCAGCGCCTTCCGCTGCTGATGGACCCACCGGCCAAGCGGAAACGCCTTCGTGGCCCCGACTTCGACCTCTACGTCGTAGGGGACGGCGTAGAGGCCGGTGATCTCGTTCTCCTTGCGCCAGCGGATGAGGGCCTGGTAGCCCTCCAGCCAGACCAGGGACTCGGGCCGGTAGACCCGGGTCCGTAGGAACGCGGCGATGGTGGCGGCGTCGCGTGGGCTGGAGAAGTGCAGCAGCGCGGACTCGACAGCACCATCGGTGTCGTCGTGCTCCTGGTCCTCGCGGCCGCCTGCGCCGCCGACCCCGACGACACGCCCCTCTTCGTCGCGCCGGACGTGGATCTTGTGCTTGCCGCTGGTGAGGGCGCGGGAGGCGAGTTGCTCGACCAGGCGCTCATCGTGCGAGCGTAGGCCTTGGAGGACGGCTACGAGGGGGCGGAAGCTGGCGGAGGCGACCATGTCGGTCGGGTCCTCGCCGGGCTGGAGGAAGACCGGCACGATGATGCGGGCCACCTTGGTGGTGCCGTCGCGGTTGAGGCGGAGCGCGCGGCCGATGTTCTGCACGATCTCCACCTGGGAGCCGCGGGTGTCGGCGAAGCAGATCGAGTCGACTCCCCGCTCGCCGGTGATGTCGACGCCTTCCCCGAGTACACGGCAGCTGGCGAGGAACGCCCGGTGGACGCGCCGGCCCGCGGCGTCGAAGCCGCCTGCGAACTGGCGCAGGATCTCGCGTCGCTCGGCGACGAGGTGGTCGCCGCACAGCCATGCCGACCAGACCCGGTCCGGGGGTACGTGGCGGCCGGCCTCCAGCTCGTAGAACTCCGCGTCGATCGACGACGCGGGGAGCTTCTCCGCCTTCGCCAGGTCGTTGTCAGTGGCGTCGTTGACGTACAGCGCGGCCGCCGTCTCGGGCAGCTTCTCCGCGAACGCGGCGGCTTCCTCGACCTTCTGGTGGAAGGTCATGACGGTGCGCAGGTTGTACGCGGCGGCGTGCTCCAGGAGCGCGGTCTGCAGCAGCGCCAGGCGCCGGCCGCGCCGCGCCTCCTCGGTCTCCCCGAGGACGGGGGAGGGGTCGCGGATCTCCAGGACGTCGATCTCGAACCCGGCAAGGATCTCGCGCTCGATCGCCTCCGACAGGCCCAGCTCGGCGATCCACGCGCCGTAGGTCCCGTTCGGGTCGTCGGCCATGGTCGCGAGCTCCACCTCCTGGCCGCCGGAGCCCTTCTGCGGCCGGGGCGCGGCGAGGATGCGCGGGGTCGCGGTCAGGTAGAGCCGGAAGTCGGCCGGGATCCGCTGGTTGTCGTGGATCGCCGCCCACGGACGACCAAGATCACCGGCGGTTCCGTGAGCCTCGTCCACGATGGCGAGGTCGAAGCCGTCCATGCGCTGGCCGTAGAGCCGCTCTCCCCCCGCCAGAGCGGCCTCCAGCGGCCCGCGAACCTTCCGCTGACCCTCGGGAGCGTCGACGTCCTCACGGTCCACCAGAGAGGCGTACGTGGCGAACACGACCACCGGGCCGGACCCGGCCCACAGAGCGAGCTGGATGGGGTTGGTGGTGGTGCGAACCCCCAGCGAGTTCAGCACCGCGTCGTTCTCCAACGAGCACACCGCGACCATCGGGGCCCGGTGGCCCACCGCGCGCCACGCCTGGGCGGTCTGCACGAGCAGGTCCAGAGTCGGCACGGTCACGAGGATCCGGCCATCCCGGAAGCTCTCCCACGCGGACGCGGCGGCCATGATCGTCTTGCCCGAGCCGGTCGCTGACACCATCGTGGCACGGGCACCCTGCGGGGGCACAGATGACCTTGCAGGAAATCCCACCCACCTACGAAACGCGGCGCGCTGGTCTACCTGGTGTTCCTTGAGCGGAATCGCTGACATTTCCTTGCCTCCCCTAAGCCTGAATTCCCGTGGTCCTTCAGATGGCCGCGTTCGGAATGCAGGCCGCACCAAGGTCGTTCCAGATCGACGCATCCGCCTTGTGCCAGCCGCCCGGCTTCCCGTCCTTGAAAGGCGGCTTGTCGTCCAGGTCGTAGCGCCCGGCATCAAGCGTGCAGACCACGACGTCCCCGTCCGCGTTCCGCGTCCGCGCGGTGCACAGACCGCCGGCCTCGCCCAGCGCCTCCAGCACCCGGCGCCGCGCCGTGGTGTGCGGATGGGTACCCGGCAGCACGGCCTCCCGGACGAACCTCTCCGGCCGCACCAGGTCGGCCCGCTCACGCTGCCTCACGTCCGCGATGTGTACGGCCAGTTCAGAGGCCCCAGCGGACCGGCCGCCGTGCCGGGACCAGTCCCGGTCCGCGATGCCCACCAGGGCCTCGCTCACGGCCGTCACGCCGTCATCCCAGCCGTCCGAGAACACCGCGCCCCGAGAGGCCGGTGCCATGCCGTCCAGCTCCACCACCTGGCACTGGGCCCCGGCGACCGCCCCGGCCTCCAGCGAGGCCACCAGGTTGTCCGCCTCGCTCGCGGGCACGCCCTGCGCCTCCAGGAGCGCGAACACCTTCAACCGGGCATTCACGCCCGCCGTCTGGTACTGCGTCACCCGGCGCGGAGAATCACTCTTCAGCGCGGGATCAGGTCCGGTAGATTCGTGGCGACCGGTCATCTGTGGTCGTTCCTCTCGAAAATCTCACGGAGGTCTCGGATGGTTGGGGTGTGTCCCGCGTTTCTGCCAACAGTACATCCTGCATCAACCTGAAGCACGCGATACACTGGAGCCCACACGAACGAGCGACCCCCACCCCGCGCAGCCAGCCTGGCCCGCGCCAGCGGGCCCCAAGGTCCTGGGGGCGCAGCCGGAAGGACCGTTGAGGCGGGGGAGCGCAGCGGACCCGCCGGCCTGGGTTGGAGCGAAGCGGAAACCCAGTAGAGAGGCGAAGCCCCTCCGTTCGGTTCGAGAGCGCAGCGAACGAACCGTCACCTCGACTGCGCAGCAGTCGAGGTGTGCGAGGGGCGAAGCCCCTCGCCAGCGCTCCCGCGGAGCGGGAGCGCAACCACCGTGCGCAGCACGGTGGTTGGGTTTGAGATAGGAATAGGAAACGTCTTAAAACCAGTAAAAGCTGTAAGGATA
>NZ_JBEPDM010000094.1:0-10446 GCF_040300305.1 Streptomyces sp. NPDC000410 | reverse complement strand
GCTAGGCCGTGTCTGACAAATCCCGCCTGGCGCCCTGCGGGCGGACGGCGGTATTTGTCAGACACGGCCTAGCGCGGGCCGGGCGACGGGCGCAGGAGGGCGCGGATCGGGTGCCAGGGTTCCGGGGCGACGGCCTCATGGGTGCGCCAGAGGAGGCCGTCGGGGTGGTGGAGCACCGCCGTGACCTCGTCCGGTGTCGGCGGCTCCGCGTTGCCCCGGAGGTACACCGCCCGCAGGCCCAGGTTCCGGAGCCTGGTCAGGGCTCGGGCGCGGTTCGCCGCGTGGACCAGGATGCGGACCGTACCGCCGTCGCCGGCCGGGCTGGGCAGGCCTATCGCCACCACGACACTGCCTCCTGGCAGCTTGCAGAAACCTCCGCCGGGCATGGCGCATCACTCCCCCGTGAGCTCACTGTCAATAACGACTTCACCAGACGCACCTAAACACGATCGGCCGCCGCCCGCTAGAGGGCGACGGCCGATCAGGCTCTGACCTGCGACGATGTGCGCTACTTCGTCGAGGGGCCGACCTTCACCGTGATCGTCCGGCCATTCTTCGGCTCGTTGACGATTGCTATACGGGTGTTCGTGTCAGCAACCTTGACACCGGCGGTCGGGTTGTCTTCGTACCAGTAGACGCCCTTGCGGTCGTCGAAGACCGGGTTCCCCTTGTGGGCACCGATCCGCACCGGCACGTTCGCCTTGTGCAGCGTGAAGGCGTCGCTCCGGAACGTGCTGAAGGTCGAGTCGTACGACTGGATCCGGTTGCGCAGCACCGAGCCGTCCGCCCACTTCATCGTCTTGGCGTTGGCGTCGACCGGCAGGATCAGCCCCTGGCCGGGGTGCTGGCTGGTGTTGTTGTCCTTCTGGGAGGTGTCCCAGAGCCAGACGAGCAGACCGTTCTGGTACGGGTAGTGCTCCACCCAGCCGTCCTTCGGCGCCGTGAAGCCGAAGTTGTACGGGCCGACCTTCAGCGTCTGGTCGTACGAGACGTACTGCCGGTTCTCGGCGATGTAGTACTGCTCGTACTCGTCCGTGAAGGACTCACCGATCCGGGAGAAGCCCTTCGCCGTCCAACCGGCCGCCTCGCTCTCGGCGTTGTCGCTGAACAGCGGCGCGCCGTCGGCCTTGATGACGATCTCGTCGGCCGCGAAGCCCTTGCCGCCCGCACCACCGTCCGTCTGGTAGCGGAAGCGGACGTCGACCTTCTTGCCGGCGTACGCGTCCAGGGCGTACACGAGCTTCTTGTACGCACCCGACGGACCGGTCAGCGCCGGCGCGCCGCTCGCGTCGCGCGCGATGGGCGCGCCGTCAGCGGTGCCGTCCACGGCGGTCCAGTTGGCGCCGCCGTCGGTGGAGACCTCGGCGTACAGGTAGTCGTAGTCGGCCTCGATGTCCCACCAGCCCGAGAGCTCCAGGGACGCCTTGGACTTGCCCGTGAGGTCGACGGAGCGGGTGAGGGTGTTCTTGAGGTCGTCACCCATGTCGCTCCACCACTGCTTGGAGCCCTCGGCGGGCTTCACGACAGTCGTGGTGACCGGCTTCTTCGGCAGCTCGACGACGAGCGCCTGCGGGTTCTTGGTGTTGTACTCGGCGACGCCCAGCTTGTGCGTGGACGCCGTCGCCGCCTTGGCCTTGGTGTAGTTGAGCCAGCCGAGCTGCAGCTTGTCCCAGGCGGTCATGTCGCCGGGGAGGTCTCCGATGCTCTCCTCGCCGGTGCCGAGCCAGGAGCCGGAGGACATCAGGGACCAGAAGCCGGTGGAGTTGTCGCCGCCGCCGGAGGTGTCGTACAGGTCGGGCAGGCCCAGGTCGTGGCCGTACTCGTGGGCGAAGACGCCGAGACCGCCGTTCTCGGGCTGCATCGTGTAGTCGCCGACCCAGATGCCGGTGGTGCCGATCTGGGTGCCGCCGGCCTTGTTGTTCGCCGGGCCGGTCTTGCCCGCGTCGGTGCCGTACGCGTACCAGCGGTGGGCCCACAGGGCGTTCGTGCCCTCGGCGCCGCCGCCCGCGGACTCGTCCTCGCCCGCGTGGACGATCTGGAAGTGGTCGATGTAGCCGTCGGCCTCGTTGAAGTTGCCGTCGGTGTCGAAGTCGTAGCGGTCCCACTGGTCGTACTGGGACAGCTCGGCCTTGATCTGCTCGTCGGTCTTGCCCTTGGCCTTCTGGTCGGCGGTCCAGGCGGTGACGCCGTCGCGGACCGCGTCCCAGACGTTGGCGCAGTTGGACTGGCCGCAGTAGTTGGAGCCGTAGCGGGCCTCGTTGTAGTCGACCTTGACCCAGTCGGAGACCGTACCGTCGACCGAGTAGCGCCCGGAGGAGGTGCGCTCGTAGTAGGTCTTCAGCGAGTGCTTGGGGTTGCCCTTGCTGTCCTTGCCCTCGCCGAAGTACAGGTCCTGGAAGTGGGCCTGGTTGAAGTCCTCCTGCCAGGCGGTGGAGTTGTCCACCTTCCGGTCCGGCTTGGCGATCTTGTTGTGGAGCGGGCCGGGCGTGCCGCCGTACTTCTTCACGGGCGGCTTCGGACCGTCCGGACCGTCCGGGTCGACCATCGTGGTGTCGTCGACCTTGTCGCCGAACTCCAACAGGATCGTGAAGATCTTGTCGGTCTTCTCACGGCCGAGCTCGACGTACTTCTTGTCGTCGAGCTTGACGACGTTGGACGCGCCGCGCTTCTGCACGGTCGCGTCGCCGGATATGACCTGCTCCAGCGCCGCCTCGCGCTGTTGCGCCTGCTGCTTGCTGAACGGGCCGTCGAGATCGTGGTCGACATGGGCCTTGCCCTCGGTCTCGCCGGGGGCGTGGCCGGGCGCCGGGTCATGGCGCTCGATGCCGGCCGGTGCCTGGTGGTCGTCGGCCTGAGCCATCGTGAAGGCCGAAGCCGTCGCGCCGGTCGTGGCGAGCGCCACGAGCACCGCGGACGCTCTGACAGCCCGTCGTCTATTGGTCACTTGAAGGTGTCCTCCCCCGCGCCCGCGTTACCCGCGGACCAAGGATGTGGGGTGGATCCGCGCGCGGCTGCGCGTCACAAGTGACGACATTCGACCGGAGTTGAGGAAGAAAAGACAGACCTTGACTTGGACACACCAACTGCACTATGCAGTAGCGCATTTCCGATTACCGGACAGACCGTCGCGCGCCGCACGCGCACCCCACGAACCCCTCGCGCACGGTCAACAGGCGCATACCACCGTCCAGTTGGCGGAACACATGACTCCATGCGCCCCCCGTGCACCGGTACCGTGGGTTAGGTCACGCTTACTACCGGTTCCTCTCGGGCATTCAGCGTCGTAGAGTCGCTAGACAGTGCGACCCCGTGCGAGACACCCCCAGACACCCCCGAATTGATGCTCCGAGGGACGGAAACCGCCATGCCGCGTCCGACTGCCGCACAGCTCGCCTACGGTTCGGCCACCGTCGTCATCTCGACCGTCGCCATGCTGCTCCTCTCCCGCACGACCACGGGCATCGGCGTCGCGGTCATCGGAGTCGCCGCGCTCGCACTGGGTCTGCTGGTCGCCGTGACCGTGCCACTGCCCGCAAAGGCGAAGGCGGCGCGCACGGTCCGTACGAACCGTGCCGCCGCCGTCGGCTCCGCCGCCCAGGACGCCGCCCGGGTGACGGCCGCCCGCACCCACGCGCGGGCCGGGGCCGAGCCCAGGCTCGGCCAGCACTCACTGCGCCGCTGACACCACCACCGTCTTGGCCGCCTTGTCGTGGAGGCCCTGCCGGTACGGCTTGTCCACCAGGATCAGGATGACCAGGAGCAGCGGCCACAGACAGGGGCAGCAGATCAGCTGCGGCAGCCACAGCACCGCGGCTCGCGTGAGCGAGGATCCGGTGTCCGGGGTGGTCCCGTTGTCGAGCATCGCGACCCGGATCTTCATGAGCTTCTTGCCGAGGGTCTGGCCGGACGCCTTCACCATCAGGGTGTCGTAGCCGACGAACGCGATGATCGTGATGATCTGGAACGCCCACTGCCCTCCGGTGTTGACGTTGGCGACCCAGTCGTCGATGTCGTCGGACGCGTCCGTCACTCCCTCGTAGATCCCGAACGGGATTCCGATGAGCGCGAGCGGGATGAGGACGATCAGCCAGTCGATGACGCGGGCGGCGATGCGCTTGGCCGGATCGGCGAGCGGGGGCATACCGCCCAGGGGCTCGCCGCCGTACGGGCCGCCGCCGTAGGCGTTCGGATCGTACGGGGGCGGGGTGCCGTACGGGGATCCCCCGCCGGGTGGGGGCTGACCGTACGGGGAACCCCCTCCGGGCGGGGGTTCGTGCGGGTCCGGCGGCTTCTTCCGGAAGGGGTCGTCCTCGGGCGGCGGGCCGGGCGGCGGCTGGTCGTTGCTCATGGGGGCAGTGCAACCCGCCCGGCGGACCCCCGCAACGGCTCATGCGCCGTACGGGGGACCGTACCGCCAACAGGGCGTCAGCCGGACACGAAGGTGCGTGCCACCTTGTCGTGCCAGCACTGCCGCCACGGGCGGTCGAACAGACACCACAGCGCGTTCACGACCCCGATGACCAGCACCCCGAGGATGCCGTACACCAGCCAGCGGCGCAGCGCGGCGCCGAACGCCGGGGGCTCGTGCGCCTCGATGTCCCGCACTTCGAGGCCCATCAGCTTCTTGCCGAGCGTAAAGCCCCACTTGGCGGTGGGCAGCGCCTCGTAGAGCACCCCGAGCACGAGCAGCGCGGCGAGCGCGATGCCGAACTGCGTGGCCGTCGTGCCGTCGAGCAGCCAGACGGTGACCGTCTCGCCGGACATCTTCGCCGCCTGGATCTTCTGGTCGATGTGCGTCAGCGCCTTGGAGACGAACGGCGTCGATACGGCTCCGACCAGCGCGCCCAGCACGACGCTGTCGATCAGCCGGGCCACCAGCCGCTTGCCGAGCCCGGCGGGGCGGGCGGCGGCCTGGGCCTGGGCGGCCTGCAGGAAGGGGTCGTTGACCGGGGGCTTCCAGGGCAGGACCGGCGGCTCCTCCGCCGCCTGCGGCCCGGACTGGGCCAGCTGGTGCACCTGCTGGGGCCAGGACGCGGCACCACCACCGGCACCGGGGCTGACGGGGGTGGCAGCGGCTGCGGCCGGGGGCTGGTGCCGGGCCGGTGCGTGGGGCTGGACCGGTGCCTCGGGCTGGGGCTGTTGCTGGGCCGGGACCTGCCCGGGGACCTGCGGCTGCGGCGGTGACTGCGGCTTCGGCTGGGACCGCTGCGGGGCGAGCGCGCGGATCGTCATCGTGCCGTCGGCGGGCGGCGTCGCACCCACGTTGCGCACGCCCGGCAACGCACCGCCGGTCGGGTCGGGCTGTGCACCGGCGGGCGTCCCGGCGGAGCGGGCGGGCTGGCCGGCCCCGGAGGCCCAACCGGCGGCGGCCTGGTCCGTCGGGGCGCCGCCGGCACGCGGGTCCGGCTGCGCGGCCCTGGGCGCGGCCGACGCGGGGGTGGAGCCCCAGCCCTCGGCCCCGGCCGGGGCCGAGGAGCGGTCCGCTCCCGGCGCACCCGCCGCACGGGGGTCCTGGGGCGACGAGCCCCAGGAGACACGGCGGTCGCGGTCACCGCCGAAGCCGCTCTGCTGGGCCGCGTCCGCCTGCCAGGCGGAGGCGGGCTCGGGGGCGGGGGAGGCCGGCGGCTCCGGGTCCTCGTCCAGGAAGACCGGGCCGGTCTCCTCCACCGATGCCACCGATGCGGCCGATGCGGCGGCGGCCGGACGCGCGGCCGAGGGCGGCGGCGTCGGCATCGCCTCGCCGTCCTTCGGTGCCGGCCTGCTCGTACCCGGCACCCAGGCCGAACCGTTCCAGTACCGGATATAGCCCGGAATGGACGGGTCTGGATAAAAGCCGGGCGTGGGGCTGCCGTCGCCGGTCGCCGGGGTTGGGGCGCTCATCACCGTGGTCCCGTATCTCCTGGAGGGGCATGGGGGGCATGGATTGAAGGGTCCACATCTATCAGACCGCCGCGCGGCCCCGGGCCCGTCCTGCCTTAAGGACCACTTTCCGGTAACGCCGACCGCGACCGCCACCGCCGTGCGCGGGGCGTCGTCGGGGTCGTCAAAGCCACCGAAGTCACCCAAGTCACGTGAGCCACCTGAGAACTTCTTGGCGGAAGTCACGTAATAGACGGCGGGGAAGGCGCTCTCTCCCTGTGTGGCCCGCTCCCGGGCCTCGTACCAGGAAAGGAAGTCGCACTCTCATGCACACCGTGGTCGAACGCGAGCTCGAGCTCAAGCTGGTGCTGTCGCCGGAACGCAGCATCCCCGTACCGGCAAGGCTGACCTACCGCACGGACGATCCCTACGCCGTCCACATCGCCTTTCACATCGGTTCCGAGTACCCCGTGCACTGGACGTTCGCCCGCGAGCTGCTGGTCGAGGGGGTGTTCCGGCCGTCCGGGCACGGCGACGTCCGGGTCTGGCCGACCAAGATCGAGGGGTGCGGCGTCATCCTGATCGCCCTGACCTCGCCGGACGGCGACGCGCTGCTGGAGGCGCCCGCCGCGCAGGTCTCCGCCTGGCTGGAGCGGACGCTGCGGGTGGTGCCCCCGGGGAGCGAGGCGGAGCAGCTCGGCATCGACGAGGCGCTGGCGGAGCTGCTCGTGCCGGCTCCGGGCGGCCTCGTGGGCGGCGGGCGGGCCGACGAGCTGTATCTGCGGGATCCCTGGCCGTCGGACGAGTCGCAGGAAGGCGAGGCGTAGGGGCGTACGGGTCAGGCGTAGGTATGGGTGATGAACTCGATGGAGTGTCCGTCCGGGTCGTCGATGTACACCCCGCGGCCTCCGAAGTGGTGGTTGATCCGCTGCGGCTCGGCGTGCACCGGATCGGCCCAGTACGGAAGCTCGCGTTCCTGGATCCGGCCGAAGATCTCGTCGAACTCCTCCTCGGAGACCAGGAACGCCAGATGCTGGGAGACGATCTCGGTCTCCGCCCGCTCGTCGAGGTAGTCGAGGGTGACGCCGTTGGCGAGCGGGACGCTGGCGAAGGGGCCGAAGGGCTTGGGCTCGGGTGCGTCGATCAGCTCGGTGAGGAAGCGGGCGCCGACGAAGCGGTCGCGGCTGTGGACGATGGTGTGGTCGAGTGTTGCGGGCACGGTTCCTCCTTCTTCCGTACGCCCCACGCTAGGCGGACGGCGAGGTCCGGACCATCCGGCATTGGTCCTGGTCCGAACGTCGCAGTCCCCGTCTCAGCCCGTGTCGCAGAGGGCGCGGAGGTCCCGGAGATCCCGGAGATCCCGCGGGTCTCAGAACAGCTTGCCGGGGTTGAGGATGCCGAGCGGGTCGAAGGTCTGCTTGATGCCCCGCTGCAACTCGACACCCACCGGCCCGAGTTCGCGCGCCAGCCACTCCTTCTTCAGTACGCCCACCCCGTGTTCGCCGGTGATCGTGCCGCCCAGCTCCAGGCCGAGCGCCATGATCTCGTCGAAGGACTCGCGGGCCCGCCGGGACTCGTCGGGGTCGTTCTGGTCGAAGCAGACGACGGGATGGGTGTTGCCGTCGCCCGCGTGCGCGCAGACGCCGATCGTGAGGTCGTACTTGTCCGCGATCGCCGCCGTGCCCTCCAGCATCGCGGCGAGCTTCGAGCGCGGTACGCAGACGTCGTCGATCATCGTCGCGGACTTGACGGTCTCCAGCGCGGTGAGCGACATACGCCGCGCCGCCAGGAGCATTTCGGACTCGGCCGCGTCCTCGGCGGGGACGACCTCGGTGGCACCGGCCCCGGTGCACAGCGCGCCGACCGCGGCCAGGTCGGCGGCGGGGTCGGGGGTGTCGAAGGCGCACAGGAGCAGGGCCTCGGTGGTCTCGGGGAGCCCCATGCCGGCCATGCGGTTGACCGCCTGGATGGTCGTACGGTCCATGAGTTCGAGGAGTGAGGGCGTGTGGCCGCGCTCCATGATCGCGCAGACGGCGTCGCAGGCGGCGGAGGCGGAGGCGAACTCGGCGGCGAGGACGAGCTGCTGGGGCGGCTGCGGGCGCAGCGCCAGAACGGCTCGGACCACGATGCCGAGGCTGCCCTCGGAGCCGACGAAGAGACGGGTGAGGTCGTATCCGGCGACGCCCTTGGCGGTGCGGCGGCCGGTGGTGAGGAGCCGGCCGTCGGCGAGGACGACGTCGAGGCCGAGCACGTACTCGGCGGTGACTCCGTACTTGACGCAGCACAGTCCGCCGGACGCGGTGCCGATGTTGCCGCCGATGGTGCACGTCTCCCAGCTGGAGGGGTCCGGCGGGTAGTAGAGACCGTGCTCGCCGACGGCGCGGCTGAGGGTGGCGTTGATGACGCCGGGCTCGACGACGGCGATCCGGTCGACGGGGCTGATCTCCAGGAGGCGGTCCATCCGTACGAGTGAGAGCACGATGCATCCGTCGGAGGCGTTGGCGGCGCCGGACAGTCCGGTGCGGGCACCCTGCGGGACCACGGGGACGCGCAGCGCGGTGGCGGTGCGCATGACGTGCTGGACCTGCTCGACGGTGCGCGGCAGCACGACGACGGCGGGGGTGCCCGCGTCGCAGAAGCTCGCCATGTCGTTGGCGTACGAGGCCGTGACGTCCGGGTCGGTGATCACGGCTTCGGCCGGCAGGCCGGTACGCAACTGTGCGATGAGGTGTCGGGGGTCCGGGGCCTGTCCCCCGGGAGAATGCGGCATGATCCCAGACTGGCACCGGGGGCCATCGGTGTGAACCCGCCCGCG
This sequence comes from Streptomyces sp. NPDC000410, assembly GCF_040300305.1. Taxonomy (NCBI): domain Bacteria; kingdom Bacillati; phylum Actinomycetota; class Actinomycetes; order Kitasatosporales; family Streptomycetaceae; genus Streptomyces; species Streptomyces sp. NPDC000410. The sequence goes on along the minus strand of NZ_JBEPDM010000094.1, from coordinate 1,772 downwards.
TTCCGCGTCGCGGCCCCGGGTGTGCTCTTCGTATCGGCCGACGGCTGGCGCACAGTGAGCGCCATGAGCGCCACGAAGACGCGATACGCGCCACACGTCAGGAATGCCGCGATCGGCACGCTGGTGGCCGGTGCGCTGGCCGCGGGGGTCGTGTTCCTCGGCCCCGAGAAGAGCGCGGGGCCGCCGCCCGCGGCGGGGCCCGCGGGTCGCGCGATGCTGGCGGCGGACGCCGGGGCGCCGGCGTCGCTCCCCGAGCTGTCGAAGCTGATCCGGGACCGCGAGAAGTGGCTGAAGGAAAGCCCCGACGACGGCCGTTCGTGGGCGCTGCTCGGATCGGCGTACGTGGCGCGGGGGACGCTGCTCGGCGACTGGGAGTCCTTCCCGAAGGCGGAGACGGCGCTGAAGAACTCTCTCGCGGTGCGGCCGGGCGCGAAGGCCAATCCGGAGGCCCAGCTGGGGATGGCGGCGCTGGCGAACGCGCGCCGCGACTACCCCGCGGCCAAGCGGTGGGCGGAGGCTGTGCGGGCGCAGGCGCCGAAGCGGTGGGCGACGTACGCGGTGCTGAGCGAGACGTACGGCGGACTCGGCGACTACCGCGCGGCCGCGCAGGCGACCGAGCAGCTGCTGAAGCTGCGGCCGGACACCGCGCGGGCGCTGGGGCGGGCGGCGGAGGCGTACAGCGACCGCGGCTGGCGCGAGGACGCGCTGGAGAAGGCGGACGAGGCACTCGCGCGCGCGACGAACCCGGCGGAGAAGGCGGCGGCCCAGCACCGGCTGGGCGAGCTGGCGTGGGAGCGGGGCGAGCCGGCCGAGGCGGTCGGCCACTACGACGCGGCGCTGCGGATCGACGCCGGGCACCATGCGGCGCTGGCGGGCCGGGGGCGGGCGCTGGCGGCGCTGGGCCGTACGGAGGAGGCGCTGCGGGACTACGCCACGGCCGTGGAGAAGCGGCCGCTGCCCCAGTACGCGCTGGAGGCGGGCGAACTGTTCGAGTCGCTGGACCTGGACGGGGACGCGCAGGGCCAATACGACCTGATGCGGGAGCGGGCGACGCGGGCCCGGGAGCACGGGGGGAGCGAGGAGCTGGTCCTCGCGCGGTACGAGACCGACCACGGGCAGGCGAAGTCGGCGGTCGTCCGGCTGACGGGCGAGTGGGAGCGGGGGCACCGCAGCGTGTACATGGCGGACGCGCTGGGATGGGCGCTGTTCCGGGCCGGGAAGGAGGAGGAGGCGCTGCCGTACGCGAAGCGGGCGACGGCGCTGGGGATGCGCAATGCGCTGTTCGCGTATCACCGGGGGGCGATCGAGCGGTGGCTCGGGTTGTACGGGCCGGCGCGGCGGCACATCGGGGAGGCGCTGCGGATCAATCCCGACTTCTCGCCGCTGCTGGCGCCGGCCGCGAGGAAGGCCCTCAAGGCGCTGGGGGAGCCGCCGTCGGGCGGCCCCCGCGACGTGACGGGCGACCCGTCGATCCCGATCCCGACGCCGTCCTTGTCACCGTCGGGGTCGGGGGCGGGGTCCCCGTCGCCGTCCCCGTCTGCGTCGGCTGCGGACCCGTCGCCCAGCTGAGGGGCCGCGCCCGGGGTGGGTGGGTGCGGAGGGTGCGGGGCGGGTGGGCGCCTGCGGCGGGCTTCTCTCCCCGCCCCGCCCCTTCCCGCAGTGTCGATTTGCGGCTCCGCCGCGTGGGGGGCTCCGCCCCAGCCCCCGTTGCGGGGGCTCCGCCCCCGAACCCCCGCTCCTCAATCGCCGGAGGGGCTGGTTATGGGGGCCTG
>NZ_JBEPDM010000093.1:0-11288 GCF_040300305.1 Streptomyces sp. NPDC000410 | reverse complement strand
TCGGGCCCTCCCGGGCCCGGTGCGCAGGGTCAGGACTCCGACACGGACAACCCGGCGTCGGACACCGACACCCTGGTGGACGTCGACACCGGCCCGGCTCCCGTCTACGGTGCGCTGGCGCCGATCGACGTGGGTGGCACGAGCCTGGACTTCGACCCCACCACCCCCACCACCAGCCCCACCACCACCAAAGCCGACACCACCACCTCCAACATCAGCAGTGCCGGAAGCCCCAGCGCCAACGGCAGCCAGCCGCACGGTCAGGGATCCGGTGTTGGAGGTGATCGCGGGCGGGACACCGGGTCGGAGAACGCATGGCGTACTGGTGGCGATACGAGCACTGAGGCGCATGTGGCCGGCGGTCGGGGCGGGGGTTCTGGCGGGGTTGCGGGTGTTGGTCAGCAGGCCGCGGAGCAAGGTGGCATCGGTCAGAGCGTGACGGTGGCCCAGGGCCTGGAGCGCACCAGTCCGATCCCGCCCGGTCGTGGGCAGGACCAGGTTCCTTCTTTGAGTGATAGGGAGTCGGTGAAGGTGCCGGCATCATCGCGGTCCGGTGCCGGGTCCGTGGAGGGCGGGATCGCGTCGGAGTCCAGCCGGAACGGCACCTCGACCGGGCTGCAGGAGGCGCTGCGTGGATCCGACCAGACGGGTTTCGAGGTCACGGCTGCTGGATCGCCGAGCCTGACGGTCGCACCCGGCACGGCCGGCATCCCGGGGGAAGGTGACTCTGGCCCGTTGCGGAGCGGGCCGGTGTTGCCGGACCTGCCTGGGGTGGACGAGTCGGGCGGTGCTGCGAGCGCTGTGTCCGGTGGTGATCACACAGGCGAGGACTCGGACTCCACCGCGGTTGCGCAGGTCGCGGGGCTCGGCTCGTTCCCGGTACCGCAGGAGCAGGGGCTGGGGGAAGGGGATGCCGGGGACTGGGAGGCGGGTTCTGACGAGGTGTGGCTGGGGGAGAGGCGGTTTGGGAGTGCTGGTCAGCTGACGCAGGATCTTGTGGACGCGGTGGTCTCGACCGGGAGCACGACAGCGTCGGACGGGCACTTTGCGGGGCCGGGTTGGGATCTGTTCGGGCTGGAGAAGTCCGGTCCGCTGCCCGTGCCGTTGTTGTCGGGGCGGGCGGATCCGCGTACGGAGACGTTGCTGCTGGCCAAGAGGGTCGTGACGAGGCTTGTCCAGGGTCTGCAGGAGCGGGACGGTGACCTGGACCTGGCCCGTGTTGACGGCCTGCTTGAGGGGCATCCGCAGGGGAACATGATCTGGGAGAGCGTGTTCAAGTTCCTGAGCGTGAAACCTGAACTCGCCTCCCGGGTGCAGACTTTGACCGACCACCGGCCCGGGCCGGGCGGCGATGAGCACACGGTGCAGCTGCCCGCAGCGGCCCTCGCTCTCCTCGACTTCACCCCACCCTCCACCCAAGGACAACCGCAGCTCCCACCGCGGTCGCCGAACACGTCGCCCGCCGGACACCCGAAGCCGGTCCGGCTGCGCGGGACTTTGCCCTCGCCCGGTCCGGACGAGGTGAAGAGCCGTTTCGATGCCTTCCTTGCCGCCCCCCATCCGAATCCGAATCCGGATTCGGATTCGGATTCGGATTCGGATTCGGATTCGGATTCGGGTTGGGGGCCGAAGCGGGTGGGGGTGCGGAGTCATTTCCTTCCCGATCCCGAACATGGTGCGGAGGTGCCTTCGGCGTTCCGTTTCCTGCCTGAGCATCCGCAGGTGACCACGGTCGTCCTGCATGGTGAGGACGGGCAGCCTCTCATCGAGGGCAGCGGGCAGGACGCGGCCGGGTTCCTGGACTACACGGCGGGTCAGGGTTTGTGGGATAGGTCGGGTCTGCTGGTGATGTTCGGGTGCGGGCAGCTCGGTGGCCCGCACAGCACCGCCGCGGACACCGCCATGTCTTGTGGGGGCTGGGTGCTGGCACCGACCGCGCGTGAGAGTGGTGTCGAGCCGTTCACCGGCAACTTCGTCTCCACCCCGGCCCATACGCTCCTCACCAGCCAGCCGGGTGACCCTTCCGCCACCGTTCCGCTACCGGTGCAGGTACAGCCGTTCGCCCTGCACGGCCCGAACGGCGAGTACCTTCCCCTGCACAACAATCTCACCGACAGCCTCACCGCGCTCGGGCTTCCCCCGCACACCACACCCCACCCCCACACCAACCTGATCACCCTGGGCCGCGACCAGAACAAGAAGACCACCACCCCAGCACCGGCATCGAAGCGTGCTCCTGTCCCGCGGGTGAGGGCGTCTTCGCCGTCGTTCGCCGCGGCGATGGAAGCGTTCCAGGGCCTGACGTTCAGCAACCCCACCGAGCCGGCACCGTCCGGCGGTCAGGTGGCCGAGCCCAACGTCACCCGTGCCGTGGGCCTCGCCTACACCACCCAGATCCCTTATCACAAGGCCATCCCGCTGCGTGAGGTCCAGCGGATCATGTGGCCACGCGATGACCCCGACAAAGACCCCGGCATCGGCAAAGTCCACGGCCTGCTGCTCGATCACCCCTCCTACGCCACGGCCTTCCGCACCGCCAAGGGAATCTGGGGCAATCGAGGCATCGGCCACGAGGATGCCGAGAAGGAGATCCGTGAGCTGGTCGCCGACGAGTCCCTGCACCCCAGCACCGCCGACCTCTGGTTCCAGCACCTCCACATCCTCGACTCCCTAGTCCGCCCGGCATGGGAGGAACGGCACACCCTCACCGCCTCGGGTGGCAAGCCGGCCGGGCCCAGCCCGGACCTTGGCCTCAACCCGGACTCTGATGCCGAGTCCGAGCCTGACTTCAGCCTCGACTTCGCTGTGGACTTCGCCTATGGCAGCGTCCTGGACCCGTCCGAGGAATCCGGTTCCCTGGACGAACTCGTGAGTTTTCTGGGCCGCACCGAGTCCGAGGTCCACGACCTGCTGCGCCAACACCCCCCCTACAGGAAGGCCTTCCGCACCGCCACAGGCATCTGGACGGATCCGGACCTCACCCGCGAGGCCGCTGAAAAGAACATCCGCGACCTGGCCGCCGGCGAACTCCTGCACAGCACCATCGCCGACCTGTGGTGCCAAATCCTCCACACACTTGACCCCACACAACGCCCGGCACAGAACCCGGGCCACGTCTCCTCCCACGACCCGGAGTCCGAGTCCGAGTCCGAGTCCGATGGGATGGACCTGGGCCTGGGCCTGGACGTGCTGTTGCAGGGCCATGACCTGCCGGGGCCGGGCAGTGATGCGTCGCTGGAGGCGTGGAGTGAGTGGTTCGGGTCGTTGGAGGGGTTGGGGGATGCGCGGGAGAAGTATCAGCCGAACCTCGCGCAGAAGGTGCTGCTCGCCGCCGGCGGCTGGCAGCCCACCACCGTCAAAGCCGACGGTGAATGCCTCTTCGCCTCCATCGTCCAAGCCCTCGGCACCGACAAGGTCGACCACGTCCTCAACAACCTCCAGGACGGCATCCGGCCCCCCGACGGTCTCCCGCGGATCCGGCGCATGCGACGCGCCACCGCCGCACTCCTCACCTCAGACCAGCACACCGACATCCTGCCCGAGATGACCGACCCCGAAGAACGCGAAGAACACGCCAAGTTCATCGCCCAACCCGGCAACTTCAACAACCATGCCGGCGACCACACCACCCGCCTCACCGCCGAACTCTTCGGCGTCCACCACCACATCTTCGAAGAACACGGCCAGATCCTCCCCATCGGCTATGCCGAGCCCGGCACCCGACCCGTCATCGGCCTCATCCGCTACGAATACCCCACCTACCACTTCACCACCATCCACCGACCCCACCCCGGCGCACCGCCCATCCCCCCACCCCCCGCCCTCCAGAGCGACCACACCTACCTCACCCTCACCCAGGCCCTGGACAGCATCCGCGCCGACGTCGTCAAACAGGCCTCCACCGTCCAGACAGCCACCCGGAAACTCATCGCCGACGCATTCAACGGTGACCGCGACGCCCTCGCCGCCATCTGCCGCCTGCGCTACCACCACCACCAACTCACCACCCTGATCACCTCACCCCGCCTCCACCAACTCCTCGCCGGCTGGCCCACCACCAACACCCCAGGCTCCTACCACCCCGCAGCCCTCCTCCACATCCACTACCTCATCAACCACCTCACCCACCCCGAGCGGCCCACACCCCCCTTCCACGCCCTCATCCACAACGCCACCACCCACCAGATCGACCAACTCCGCACCACACTCCTCGGCCAAGGCACCCAACCCAACAAACACACACCCCCGCAAACACACCCCAACCGCCGCGAAGACTACGTCGCCACCGCCGCCCTCATCACACACGCCCAAACAACCCACACCCACCTCAACCAACCCCCCCACCACACTCACCTCAAACCCCTCCACACCCACCTCACCACCACCACAACAACAACCCCCAAGCCCAACCCGACACCCAGCCCCACCACCACAGACCCGAACCCGAACACCACCGCGATCACCCCCGATACAGACGCCGACACCATGCCGGTCGACTCCGGCCCGGACATCACCATGGCCGACTCCGCCACGGAAACAGCTGGCAAGAACCCAACGGCCGACCCTGTCACCGCACCGAATCCGCAGACGCAGACGCAGACCCAGCCGGAGACGGAGGCCCGGCCGTTCATGAACGAGCCGGCCGGCCCGCCCACATACGTCCGCGGCCCCCGACTCACCGCACTCCTCGACGCAAAGATCCAACGACTCGAAGCAGCCGGTGACACCCGAACCGTCATCCGCGAGAAACTGGAACTCCAGCACCTGCTCACCGACACCGAAATCAACAAGCACCTCACCCGGCCCGACTCCCAGCGACAGCGACGACTGGAACTCGACACCCTCACCCCAGCCCAGCAAACCTGGCTCCACCACTACACCCACGAAGCCAAAGCCAAACACCCAGACCTCACCCCCTCCATCCTCGCCGAACACGTATTCCGCGAACTCCCCTACCTGCAAAAGGTCCCCACCACCCAACACATCACCCAAGCCCTCACCACACCCCTCCCACCCAAAGGCTACGGACCACCCGGAACCCTCAACATCACCGACCTCCCCACCCCCGTACTCCAACGACTCACCCGCACCATCAAAGAAGCCAACCAGACCCAACAACCCCTCCACACACTCCCCAACACCCTCCACCAGAACAACGGCCTCGCAGGAACCCTCCCCAACACCACCATCCAACAACTCGCCCAACACGCGGGAATCACACCCCAATGGCCCGACTGGCCAAACGGACTCGACAACCACACCCACGACGACACCGAATCCACCAAGACCCAGCCAAACACCGAAGACCTCAACACAACCGAGGCCCCAACAGCATCACCCGAAACCGTCCCGCAGACCCCCGAAGGTGCACCCTCGGCACCTACTCCCATCGACAACGAGGAATCGCCTGACACCACGTCGATCATCCCACCGGGCATGCAAACAGACATTCTGCGGCGCTACGAACAGGATGAGAACCTCTCCCAGATAGCGAAAGCCTGCCGCAGAATTCGTCCCGATCTGAATATCTCGATCGACGACATCGTCGATGTCATCGTGCCCCGAGCCAAGACGATCGATACTTCGGCACCCGCCACTGTGTCGGGCCTGACAGTTGATATTGAAAAAGCGATCCGAAAACGCTTTGCATTGAATCAAAATCTCCATAGAATTGCGATGTGGGTTAGCGAAGCATGCAATTCGAAGGTCACGGCCCATGATATCGCCGGCATCCTCACTCCTGGCGCGAGCCTGATCAGCACCTCTAATCTGACCCGGCTTGAGTATGTGAATTTTGTCGCTATTGTCTATCGACAGTACGCAAAGGGAGGGATGAAGGTTCAAGCGATCGCGAATCGCGCCCGAAGTCAGCTAGGAATGAAAAACTACTTCACGGGGAACCAGGTCGTGAAGATACTCAGCCAGAAGGTGAAACAGGCGAGGCGCTGGGAGCCGGCCATGGGCGAGCGGGTACTACTTAAACAGCGGCGCCGAGATTATGATCCGGGTGGCGCAACGTCGCTTGTCGGTGCTGTCCACGCGGCGGAGTCGGATTACATCAAATCCTTTCTGCGAGAAAAGGGTAGAGATGTCTCCAATGTGATCAGCCAGCAAGAGTCGCTGGCGGAATATATGAAGGAAAACGACCGGGGAGTGTCTGACCCTCAGGGGTTCGCCGACGTGCTGAACCTTCGGCTCACCGTCCACCGTGAGGTCGAGGACGAGCCGAAGGTGTATGGCCATGAGGCCTCGGCGCACGTCGTCCACCTCCTGGAAACGGTCGTAGGACACACCGTTGCGTTCGTGATGTTGAAGCCGGCCGACAACCCGCAGCAGGGCGTGCTGATTGAGAGTTCCCGCGCAACCCCGCAGGAACTGCTTGAAGAGCAGCGTCGCGTTAACAATCCGGGTGATAGGACCACCCTGCTCGGTGCCGTCCACGCGGCAGCCCCGACGTACATCAACACCCTTCTCGGAGCGCAGGATAGAGATGTCTCCAACGTGATCAGCCAGCAAGAGTCGCTGGCGGACTACATGAAGGACAACGAGCGGGGAGTGTCTGACCCACAGGGATTCGCCGACCTGCTGAATCTTCGGATCATTGTCTACCGCGCAGGTGGCCGGCCCGAGGTGTATGGCAGCGGTGCCACGGTCCTCGATGTCCATCTCCAGGCAACGCCACGCGATGACGGCAGCGTTGCGTTCCGGATGTTCACGCCGGCCGACAACCCGCAGCAGGGCGTGCTGATTGAGAGTTCCCGCGCAACCCCGCAGGAACTGCTTGAAGAGCAGCGTCGCGTTAACAATCCGGGTGATAGGACCACCCTGCTCGGTGCCGTCCACGCGGCAGCCCCGACGTACATCAACACCCTTCTCGGAGCGCAGGATAGAGATGTCTCCAACGTGATCAGCCAGCAAGAGTCGCTGGCGGACTACATGAAGGACAACGAGCGGGGAGTGTCTGACCCACAGGGATTCGCCGACCTGCTGAATCTTCGGATCATTGTCTACCGCGCAGGTGGCCGGCCCGAGGTGTATGGCAGCGGTGCCACGGTCCTCGATGTCCATCTCCAGGCAACGCCACGCGATGACGGCAGCGTTGCGTTCCGGATGTTCACGCCGGCCGACAACCCGCAGCGGGACAAGCGCGTTCGCGAAAACAGCACGGACGTCAGCCAGACCGAACCCGCCCCTCGCCGCCAGCGCACCGCATCTCCGCACCGTGCCTCGCCATCGCTGGGATCGGAGGCGGACACCAGCGCGCCGCCGGTATCCGTCGACAAGCCGACTCCGCCATCGCTTGCTCGTGCCGAGTCGCCCGATTCCGACGGGGTCAGCCAGGACGAGTCGGAGACGACCGAAAGTCCCTCGTCGACCGATACCGAGGAAAGTGGCAACACTCCCGCTCTCACAAGCCTCCAGCTGCTCGCAAGCATCGCGGACTTCGCCAAAAAGGTGGTCGCCAGCCCTCCGGCATCGCCGGGCAGCGACGATGCGCCCCTCGTTGGTCTGCGGCTCGCTGTGCTGATTGATGCGAAGGTCGAACGTCTCACGGCCGCCGGCTTGACCTTGCCCGACATCCAAACGCGGCTCCGCAAGGAAGAGTGGCTCACCGCCGAGGAAGCCGCGGATCACGTCACGAACCGCATCAGGTACGACCAGTTGGACCTCGGCACACTCCCGGCGGTCGAGCAGACCTGGTTCCACCAGCAGGTCCACCAGTCCAAGGCGCAGAACGTCGGAATGGACAACGCGGAACTGGCGGAGGAGGTGTTCAGGGAACTGCCATTCCTCGAGAGGATGCCCACCGCCCAGCAGATCGCGGACGCCATCGCGCAGCCTCTCCCGCCGCAGGACACCGTCCGGGACCTGCTCATGTCAGACGTCACTCCTGTGGTTGACTCGATGGAGGTGTCCTTCGGGGAGGGGGAGCTCAACGGCCCGCCTGGCGGGGATGGAACCGGGTCGGATCTCAACCTTGGTGAGGGGCAGTTCAACCCCGATGCGGTCACCAACCCGTTGAACCTGCCCGATCCAGAGGTACTCGGCACTCCGGCCAACTTCGAGATGTTCCTGGCGTCAGGCGCCGGCACCGACGAGCTGTTTGCAAGTCTTGCGGCTGAAGGCGTGAACGTCTCTGTGGGCGGCGACGACAGCACGTCCGCCACGGGAGAGTGGCTGGATCTCGACACGGTGTTCCCGGTCGGGCCGCCTTTGTCCGCGGTGCAGGCCGACGAGACCGACACGCCGGCCAACTTCGAGATGTTCCTGGCGTCAGGCGCCGGCACCGACGAGCTGTTTGCAAGTCTTGCGGCTGAAGGCGTGAACGTCTCTGTGGGCGGCGACGACAGCACGTCCGCCACGGGAGAGTGGCTGGATCTCGACACGGTGTTCCCGGTCGGGCCGCCTTTGCTCGCGGTGCAGGCCGACGAGACCGACACCCAAACCCCGGAGATGGACAACACCCCACACACAAACTGGGGCCTGTTTCCCCTTGCGCAGTCACCTCACGTCGGCGGGTCCGGCCAGGGCGAGGTGAAGACGCCCGGGGATCCCCCGACGACTGAGAGGGTGACCGATGATGACGATCCGCTGACCACGAACAGCCCTCCAGCCGCGACCCGCCCGCAGCCGCCCAAGGGGGTGCCCTCCCGGGCCTCGACGTCCGCCACTGCGCCGGTCATCCCCCCCGACATCCGAGAGGAAATCCTGCGGCGCAACGAGCAAAATCACACCTTCCACAACATCAGGAATTATATCTTCGACAAAACCGGGCTTGATCTCACGCAGAATGAGGTTATCGGCCTCATCACACCCAACGCCAAGGCGGTCGTCCTTAGTGAGCTCAGCGAAACCGAGAGGCACCTTTTCGCCGCCATCGTCCATCGGAAGGCGGAGGGGACGATGACCAATCAGAAGCTCGCGAATTATGCCCGGAAAAGGCTGGGACTTATAGATTATTTCACCAGCAGACAAGTCGCCCAGATACGCGAGGGGGAGTTGTCCTGGGCGAAGCCCTGGGAGCCGAACTCGACCGAGGAGGTCCTGCTTGAACAGCGGGGTCTCTCTTGCGATCCGGGAGGTGCGACCACGCTCCTCGGCGCCCTCTACGCGGCAGCCCCGAAGCACATCACCAAACTTCTCGACGACAACAAAATGGATGTCTCCAACCTGGTCCGCAAGCACGAGTCGCTGGCGGACTACGTGAACGACAACAGCCCGGGAACACCCGGCAACCGGGACATCGCCAACCTGCTGAACCTGCAGCTCACCCTCCACAGCGACGGCAAGAACCTTCCCCAGGTGTACCGCGGCGCGAAGGTGGACCAGGAAGTCCACATCCTGAAAACACGCCATGCCGGCAGCGATGCGTACGTGATGCTGACGCCGCCCGACAACCCACGGCGGCATGGTGCCTCCGCACCGCCGGGACCGGCAGCGGACACCCGCCCGTCGCCAGTAACCGGCCACCAGCCCACCCCGCCACCACATCTCCCCAACAAGCCGCCCCACCCCGACGGGACCCACCAGAACACGACGAAAACACCCCCCAGCCATCACGCGACCCATACCGCGGACAGCGGCAACACATCCGACCTCAACGACGTGATGTCGCCCCCCGACTTCTCCGCCTGGCTGACCTCCCACACCGTCCCCGCAAACGAACCGACAGGCCCCTCCACCGATGCCCAAAACATCGGCAACCCACCGGGCCACGGCTACGTGTGGACCGCCGCCGTCCATGAGGACATGGTCAGCCTCTACCCGGTCGATGACCCCATGGAGTCGACCCCTACCGCACACTTCGACAGCACACCGCTCGACAATGACCACATCTCGACCACCGATATCACCGGGCAGTTCCACCCCCACACGACCGTTGACCCCATGGACTTCTCCTTCAACGCCGAGGAACTGTACAACAGCTTCATGGACCTCGATCCCATGGACGTCTCCACCGGCAACGAGGCCGACAGCGTGCCGTCCGGCCAGAACCAGGAGTACTTCAACCTCGACGACTGGCTCAACCCCGGGCCTTGACCCTTGATCCTGGACACACGAGACACTGGATCCCGAGGATCTGAGAACGGACATCTCGTGGTCATGAAGAACTATCCGCCGCAGTTCAAGGCGGACGCGGTCGCGCCGTACGAGTCGCGGCCCGAGGCGACGATCCGGCAGGTCGCTGCCGATCTGGGGATCAACTCCGAGACCCTGCGGAACTGGGTCCGGGCGGCCGGAGCGAGCCGGCCTCGAGGGTGCCGGGTGGAGGTGTCGGCAGAGCCGCCGACGCCGTTGGAGGCGGAGAACGCCGCTCTGCGGAAGAAGTTCCGTGAGCTGGAGGAAGAGCACGAGATCCTGCGGAAGGCGGCGAAGTATTTCGCCTGGGAGACGCGCCGGTGAACCGCTTCCAGTTCGTCGCCGACCATCAGCGCCGTTACGGCGTGAAGCGGCTGTGCACCATCGTGGGCATCGCCCGCTCCAGGCGAGCCGGGCGTCGGCCGCCTGCCGGGCGGCTCGGTCCGAGGCCGTCCGACGAGTCGGACGGCACCTACGCGCCCCCAGGATCACGGCCGAACGCCGCGAGGCGGGCGAGCGCGTCAGCCACAAGCGGGTCGCGCGGCTAATGCAGGCTGCCGGTCTGGCGGGCGTGCGCTTGCGTCGCAGACACCGCACCACGGTCGCGGACCCGGCCGCGGCGAAGGCCCCGGACCTCATCGGCCGCGACTTCACAGCAAGCGTGCCGAACACCAAGTACGTCGGCGACTTCACCTATCTCCCGCTCGACGGCGGGAAGTTCCTCTACCTGGCCACCGTCATCGATCTCGCCTCACGCCGCCTGGCCGTATGGGCGATCGCGGACCATATGCGACCGGCCTCGTCATCGACCCCCTGGCCGCCGCCGAACGCGCCCGCGGCAGCCTCTCCGGAGCGGTCATGCACACCGATCACGGCGCCCGGTACACCAGCCGGGCCTTCGCCGACGCCTGCCGCCAGGCCGGCGTCCGCCAGTCCATGAGCGCGATCGGCAGCTCGGCGGCCAACGCGCTCGCCGAGTCCTTCAACGCGACGTTCAAACGAGAAACGCTTCAGGGCCGAAAGCACTGGTCTAGCGAACGCAAAACCCGTCTCGACGCGTTCCGCCGGCTCAACCGCCGCAACACCCAACGCCGTCATTCCCACCTCGGACAATGAACCGTTCCGGGTTCGATAGAGATCTCAGATGGTGGTTGTGACCTGGGGTTTCGTGGTCGTTCGGTAGTGGTTGGCTTCGTATTCGGCGGGCG
>NZ_JBEPDM010000092.1:0-11326 GCF_040300305.1 Streptomyces sp. NPDC000410 | reverse complement strand
GGGCTTCGCCCCCAGACCCCCGTACCGCCCTTCGGGCGGTGTCCTCAATCTCCCCCTACGCCCTGGCGGGCGTGGGGGGACCCCCAGACGGGCTCGGAATGAGCCCCTCCGGCGAATGAGGAGCGGGGGTTCGGGGGCAGAGCCCCCCACGCGGCGGAGCCGCAAATCGACACTGCGGGAAGGGGCGGGTAGGGGCTGTGTCCGATATGCGGCTCCGCCGCGTGGGCCCGCCGCAGGCGCCCACCCGCCTTCACGGCCCGGCCGGCATACGGCAGCGCGCGTACAGCACACATCCCGTGCCGTACGCGCGCTGTCCGCCGAGCAGTTGCCCGACCCGACGGCAGGCGGCCGGGACCGGTCCGATGAACGGTCGGTCGGACCGGTCCGGAAGGGGCGGCCGCCTCGCTCGGTGGCGTCTCGCCAAGGGATCAGTGCACCGGAACCGTCTTCGTGGTCCGGCTCTCCGAGATCTCCTCGCCCGGCTCCATCGGGGCCGTGACGTCATCGGCGTCGCTGCCCTTGCCGATGTGGTTGAAGATGAGGTTCAGCAGCACGGCGGTCACACACCCGGTCGAGATCCCGGAGTCGAGGATGATCTTCGCGGTCTCCGGGAAGGCGTGGTAGAACTCCGGGGCGCTGATCGGAATGATGCCCACGGCCAGCGAGACGGCCAGGATCAGCACGTTGTTGTCCTTCTCCAGACCGGCCTTGACCAGCGTCTGGATGCCGCTCGCCGCGACCGAGCCGAAGAGCACCACACCCGCGCCACCGAGCACCGGCCGAGGTACGACCGCGATCAGCGAGGCGGCCATCGGACACAGGCCCATCAGGACCAGGAACCCGCCGCCGCAGGCGACGACGAACCGGCTGCGGATCTTCGTCATCGCGACCAGGCCGATGTTCTGCGCGAAGGCGCTGGCCATGAAGCCGTTGAACAGCGGGCTGATGGCCGAGCCGAGGGTGTCGGCGCGCAGTCCGGCCGCGATGGTCTTCTCGTCCGCCGGCCGGTCGACGATCTCGCCGAGCGCCAGCATGTCGGCGGTCGACTCGGTCATCGACACGACCATGACGACGCACATGGACACGATCGCGGCGAGCGCGAACTGCGGGGCGCCGAAGTGCCACGGGGTGGGGAAGCCCACGATGCTCGCGTCGGCGACCGGGCTGAAGTCGGTCACGCCGAACGGGATCGCGATGAGCGTGCCGAGTACGAGGCCGATCAGTACGGCGATCTGCTTCACGAAGCCACGTGTGAAGCGGCGCAGTACCAGCACGATGACCAGGGTGATGGCGGCGAGCGTGAGGTACGTGGTCGAGCCGTAGTCGTCCGCCGTGGGATTGGGACCTTGGGCCCATCCGAAGGCGACGGGCAGCAGCGAGATACCGATGAGGGTGATCACGGTGCCGGTGACGACGGGCGGGAAGAAGCGTACGAGCTTGCTGAAGAACGGGGCGGCTATGAAGCCGAGAACACCCGCGACGATGATCGCCCCGAAAATGATCGGGAGCGCGTCGCTCTTGTCCTTCGTCGTGTCGACGATGGCCAGCATGGGAGCGACACCGGCGAAGGTGACGCCGTTGACGAAGGGGAGCTTGGCGCCGATGTTCCAGATGCCGAGCGTCTGGAGGAAGGTCGCGAGACCCGCGGTGAACAGGCTGGCGCCGGTCAGGAAGGTGAGCTCGGTGGCGGAGAGGCCGACGGCCGCTCCGACGATGAGAGGCGGGGCCACGACACCCGCGTACATGGCGGCTACGTGCTGTAGGCCGCTGGTGATCATCTTGAGGGGCGGGAGCGTCTCGTCGACCGGGTGCTTCTGATCGGAATTCTGATCGTGGCTCTGGTCTTCGGGCGCGGCGTCTGCATCGGTCTGAAACCTGGGCTTGGCGGCCACGGGCGGTTCCTCCGGTCGGTTAACACGTCGGCGGAGACGTGGGTATCAGGGAGGTGGTGCAAAGTGTGGTGCAAAGAACTGCAGGTGGTGCTGTGTGATGTGCGCCCATGTGAAACGTGTGCCGGTGGGGGCTGCGGCACGGACACCGTCCCCGGGGGGTGCGTACCTTTGGCGCACGCACGCCCCGGGCGACGGCTGCCATGAACCCCGCTCGGGTCCAGGGCTGCCGGACGAGGGCCGTCCCCCTCGTCCGGACTATCAGGGGGGTCAGGCCTCCGCGGAGATCCGCGCGAGGCGCTGCGCCTCGTCCCGCGTGGAGCGGGCGATGGCGTCCTCGTCGACGTGGAGCAGTCGGCTGTCCTCGACGACCGGCTTGCCGTTGACGAGGGAGAGCGTGACCGGGGCCGCCGCGCCGAAGACGAGGGCGGTCACCGGGTCGGCGATGGAGGAGTGGGCCAGGGTGTCCAGCTTCCAGAGCACCAGGTCGGCGAGCTTGCCGACCTCGAGCGAGCCGATGTTGTCGGCGCGGCCGAGGACCTGGGCGCCGCCGTACGTACCGAGGCGCAGGGCCTGGCGGGCGTTGAGCGCGGCCTCGCGGTGCGCGCCGAGGCGGTTGATCAGCAGGGCGTTGCGCAGCTCGGTGTGGAGCTCACCGGACTCGTTGGAGGCGGTGCCGTCGACACCGAGGCCGACCGGGACGCCGGCCTTCAGCATGTCCGGCACGCGGGCGATGCCGGCGGCCAGGCGGGCGTTGGAGGACGGGCAGTGGGCGACACCGGTCTTCGTACGGGCGAAGGCCTCGATGTCGGAGTCGTTCATGTGGACGCAGTGGGCCATCCACACGTCCTCGCCGAGGAAGCCGGTCGACTCGAAGTAGTCGGTCGGGCCCATGCCGAACAGCTCGTGGCAGAACTTCTCCTCCTCCACGGTCTCCGAGCCGTGGGTGTGCATGCGCACACCGAGACGCCGGGCGAGGGCGGCACCCTCACGCAGCAGGTCGGTGGAGATGGAGAAGGGGGAGCAAGGGGCGACGGCGACCTGGGTCATCGCGTCGAAGGAGGCGTCGTGGTACTTCTTGACGGTTTCCTCGGTGGCGATGAGCGCACCCTCGGTCGTCTCGACGGCGAAGTCCGGCGGCAGGCCGCCGTCCTTCTTGCTGCGGTCCATGGAACCGCGGGCGAGGGTGAAGCGGACACCCATCTCCGAGGCCGCGCGGATGATCGCGCCGGAGAGGTCGCCGGAGCCCTGCGGGTAGACGTAGTGGTGGTCCATCGCGGTGGTGACACCGCCACGGGCCATCATCGCCAGCGAGCCCTGCGCGGCGGAGTACGCCATCTGCTCGTCGATGCGCGACCAGGTCGGGTACAGCGCGACCAGCCAGTTGAAGAGGTTGTGGTCGGTGGCCAGACCGCGGGTGATCCACTGGTAGAAGTGGTGGTGCGTGTTGACCAGGCCCGGGGTGACGAGGTGACCGGTGCCGTCGATGCGGCGGACCACGTTCTCCAGGTTCTCGGGTGCCTTGCCCGCGCCGATCGACTCGATCCGGTTGCCGGCGACGACGATGTAGCCCGAGGCGTACTCGGTGTCGTTGGCGTCAACGGTCGCGATCGCACAGTTCTCGATGACGATGCGCGGGGCTGCCGATACTGCCATGGCGGTGCGTCCTTTGTCTTTCAGTGGCGGTGCGGGCACGGCAGGACCCTAGGGGGATTTGAGTGCCACTGCCACGTGAGCCACGCGGCCGTGGGTGCCGAGAAGGTGGAAGAAATCTGGGGCACGGTGAGCGGGGCGATACGCTGCGTACACGTGTCAGGGAGGCCACGCCCGGAGGGCGGGCGGTGGGAGACCCGGTGGACGGAGTCCCGGACGCGAAGACCGGTGTGGGAGCGGTACGCGGCGGGGCGAGGCGCTACGGGGTGAGGCGCGCCCGGGGCGTACTCGGCGCGGCGGCAGGCGGCCCGGCGGCGCTCGGAAGCCGCTCGGCGGGCCGGCGGGCTCGCCGGGTGGACACAGCGGCCGTCGTGGGCCGGACGTGAGGACTGTGCCATTGCGTGTTCCCTCCGGTCGGGCACGGCCCCGCCCGGTGTCGGGCGGGCGGGGCCGTACTCAGTACCGCGTCAGAGGTTGGTCATGTCGACCGGGATCCGCGGCTCGACGCCGTCCCGCAGGATGGTGGCCTCGATGAGGCCGTACGGGCGGTCGGCGGCGAAGTAGACCTCGTTGTCGTTCTTGAGGCCAAAGGGCTCAAGGTCGACGAGGAAGTGGTGCTTGTTCGGGAGCGAGAAGCGGACCTCGTCGATCTCCGAACGGTTGTTGATGATGCGCGAGCCCATCTGGTACAGCGTCTGCTGCAGGGAGAGGGAGTAGGTCTCCGCGAAGGCCTGAAGCATGTGCTTCCTGACCTGCTCGTAGGACTTCTCCCAGTTCGGCATCTTCTGCTCGTCGTCGGTCCAGTTGAACCGCCAGCGGCCGGAGACCTGGGTCGCCAGGATGCGGTCGTACGCCTCCTGGAGGGTCGTGTACTTGTCCTTGACGTAACCCCAGAACTCGGAGTTCGTCGAGTTCATCACGATCAGGTCCTTCAGACCCGAGATGACCTGCCAGTTCTCACCGTCGTAGGTGATCTCGCTGACGCGGGTCTCCTGGCCCTTGCGGACGAAGGAGTGCTTGACGTCGTCCGCGCCGATGAACTTGGAGTTGGCGTCGGAGGTCTCGATGCGCTCCCAGGCGTATTCCTCGATGCGGATACGCGCCTGGTGGATCGGCTCCTGCGAGTTCACGAAGTGACGCGCGAGGTGGATGCCGAACTGCTCGGCGGACTCGATGCCGTACTCCTTGGCGAACGCGTACACCGTGTTCTTGGTGGTGTCCGTCGGCAGCACGTTGGCGTTCGAGCCGGAGTAGTGGACGTCGTCCATGTCGCCGGAGAGGGCGACCGAGACGTTCAGGTCCTTGATGTGATGGGTGTCGCCGTCCCGCGTGATCTTGACGACGCGGTTCTCTGCTTTGCCGTACTGGTTCTGGCCGAGAATCGTGGGCATGTCTGCTAGCTCCCTCGGTAAACGGAGTAGCCGAACGGGTTGAGCAGCAGCGGTACGTGGTAGTGCTCGCCCGGGTTGACCGCGAAAGTGATGGTCACCTCGGGGAAGAACGCACCGCTGTCCCTTACGCGGGGGGCGTCCTGCTGCGCCTCGGCTTGCTTCTTGGAAAAGTACGCCTCGGTCTCGAAGTCGAGACGTACGTGGGTGGTGCCTTCCGGCAGTGCCGGCAGGTCCTTGCAGCGCCCGTCCGCGTCGGTCGCGGAACCGCCGAGCGCCACCCACTCCGCGTCGGACCCGGAACGGGCCGACAGGGAGATGGCGACGCCCTCGGCGGGGCGGCCGACGCTGGTGTCCAGGATGTGGGTGGACACCGACGCTGTGGTCTCGGTGCTCATGCGCTCTCTTCCTCTACGAGACGGGTCAGGCGGATGCGGTTGATCTTGCCCAGCTCGGCGCGGACGATTTCCCGCTCCTGCTCGGGCGAGTTCCCGATCCGCTCGCGGACCGCGTCCCTCATCTGCTCGCCGGTACGGCCAGTGGCGCAGATCAGGAAGACGTGGCCGAACTTGTCCTGGTAGGCCAGGTTCAGCTCGAGCATCTCGACCTTGAGCTCGTCGGAGGCGCCGGCCATCCCGCTCTGCTCGCGGGAGGAGGTCGGGTCACCGGGCTTCGGGCGGCCGATCGGCGGGTGCCCCGCCATCGCGTCGGCCAGGTCGTCGGCGGTCAGCTCCGCCATGGCGGCGTCGCTGGCACTGAAGAGGGCCTCCACGGTGGCGTACGGGCGCTGGGCGAGCAGCTTGCTCCCCCACGCCGAACTGCTGCACACCTCGTGCAGCGCGGCCGAGGCCTCGCTGTCGCCTGAGGTGTTGAACCGGGCCAGGCCCGGTACGGAACTCGAAGTCACGGGAGCCTCCGTGGCTGTTTTTCGCTATGCGTTGGACGGGCTGCGGATAGCTAACGCCTTCCGCCAACACCCCGTCAACACTTTGTTGAAACTTCCTGGACACAAAAGCCGCCGTCCCGACATCTGGACGGCGGCTGTGTACACGGAGTCACAATCTACTCACCCTTCGCGGCGTTTTCCCTGTTCAGGTAGTTGTAGACCGTGAAACGGCTGACGCCGAGCGCGCCCGCCACCGTCTCCACTCCGTGCCGCACCGAGAAGGCGCCACGCGCCTCCAGGAGCCGCACGACCGACTGCTTGGTCTTGCGGTCGAGGGCGGACAGCGGCATGCCGTGCCGGCGCTCCATGGCGGCCAGAATGTGATCCAGCGACTCGGAGAGCTGCGGCAGGCGTACGGCGAGGACCTCGACGCCCTCCCAGACGAGGACGACGTCGTCGCGTCCCGCCTGCGAGGGAGCGAGCACCTCGGCCCCCATGGCGTCCACCAGCGGCTTGACCGCGATGACCAGGGGATGCTCGCCCGGCTCGACCGTCTCCACCGAGAGGTGCTCGCCCGGAGGGTGCTCCTGCGACTCGCTCACTTCTCGCCCTCCTCGATCACGTTCACCTGCAGCGAGACTCTGGTGGCACCCGCCCCCAGAGCCTGGCGCAGCAGCGAGTCGACGGCGGTGAGCACCTCGTCCGCGCCGCCTTCCGCCGTATTGCCGAAGGGCCCGACGTCCACGGCGTCGAGATCCGCCGCCTGGATGACCTCACGGGCCACCACGGCGTGGCTGGGCGCCTCGTCCAGGTCGAAGGGCTCTGTCGTGAACTCCACTCTCAATCGCACGGGAGTCAACCTACTGCGCCGGGGACGGGTTCCGGAGGGCCCCCTTGACAAGAACGCTGTTCCGCCTGCAATCTTCCGTTAAGCAGAAACGAACTTCCGCAATACGGAAGGAGCGCCGACCCCTCATGGGATACCCGGACCAGCGCTTCGATGTGAACCTCTCGATCCTCTTCACGGAACTCCCGCTCCTGGAGCGTCCCGCGGCCGCAGCCGCGGCGGGCTTCACGGCGGTCGAGCTGTGGTGGCCCTGGATCGACTCCCCCACGCCCCCGCAGGCCGAGCTCGACGCCTTGAAGAAGGCGCTCGACGACGCCGGCACCCAGCTGGTGGGCCTCAACTTCTACGCCGGGCAGCTGCCCGGCCCGGACCGCGGCGCTCTGTCCGTACCCGGTGAGGAGTCCGACCGCTTCCGTGCCAACATCGACGTCGCGGCGGACTTCGCCGCCTCGGTCGGCTGCAAGGCGCTGAACGCGCTCTACGGCAACCGCGTCGAGGGCGTCGACCCCGCCGTTCAGGACGAGCTCGCCCTGGAGAACCTGACCCTGGCGGCCCGCGCGGCCGACCGGGTCGGCGCGATCCTCCTGGTCGAGACCCTGAACAAGCCGGAGTCCCCGCTCTACCCGCTGGTGAGCGCCCCGTCCGCGATCGAGGTCGTGGACAAGGTGAATGCGGCGACCGGCCTCGGGAACGCCAAGTTCCTCCTCGACATCTACCACCTGTCGATGAACGGTGAGGACGTCAGCCAGGTCATCGCGGCGTACGCCGACAAGACCGGCCACGTCCAGATCGCCGACAACCCGGGCCGCGGCGCGCCGGGCACCGGCTCGCTCCCGCTGGAGCAGCTCCTCGACGAGCTGAAGAAGGCCGGTTACGACGGCTGGGTCGGCCTGGAGTACAAGGCCGGCGACCGCCCGAGCGCCGAGTCCTTCGACTGGCTGCCCGCGGACGCCCGCGCGGCCCGCTGACTTCTTTCCGTACCACCAGTTTTTGAGAGGCACCCTCATGAGCAACCTTCCCAAGATCGCGTGGATCGGTCTCGGCATCATGGGCTCCCCCATGTCCGAGAACCTGATCAAGGCCGGCTACTCGGTCACCGGCTTCACCCTTGAGCAGGACAAGCTGGAGCGTCTGGCCGCGGCCGGCGGCACCGCCGCCGGCTCGATCGCCGAGGCCGTCAAGGACGCCGACGTCGTCATCACGATGGTGCCCGCCTCCCCGCAGGTCGAGGCCATCAACTACGGCCCGAACGGCATCCTGGAGAACGCCAAGTCCGGCGCGCTCATCATCGACATGTCGTCGATCACCCCGCAGACCTCGGTCGACCTGGCCAAGAACGCCGCCGAGAAGGGCATCCGCGTCATCGACGCCCCGGTGTCCGGCGGCGAGGCCGGCGCCATCGAGGCCGTGCTGTCCATCATGGTGGGTGGCGAGCAGGCCGACTTCGACGCGGCCCTCCCGATCCTCGAGGCGCTGGGCAAGACCATCGTCCTGTGTGGCCCGCACGGCTCCGGCCAGACGGTGAAGGCTGCCAACCAGCTCATCGTCGCGGTCAACATCCAGGCGTGCGCCGAGGCCGTCGTCTTCCTCGAGAAGTCCGGCGTGAACCTCACGGCCGCCCTGGACGTCCTCAACGGCGGTCTGGCCGGCTCCACGGTCCTGACCCGCAAGAAGGACAACTTCCTGAACCGGGACTTCAAGCCCGGTTTCCGGATCGACCTGCACCACAAGGACATGGGCATCGTCACCGACGCCGCCCGTAACGTCGGTGCCGCGCTGCCCGTCGGCGCCGTCGTCGCCCAGCTGGTCGCCTCCCTGCGCGCGCAGGGCGACGGTGGCCTGGACCACTCGGCCCTGCTGCGCGCCGTCGAGCGCCTCTCGGGCCAGACGGTCGCCTGAACCCTCCCGGGTTCCCCCCGGGGTCGTACGACCCCACCTGTGGTCTGAACGGCCCCCCAGAGACATCCGGGCCGTGGCTGCGCTGACACCTGTCCTGTCGCGCCCAAGTGCAGCCACGGCCCGGATTCATCACCTTCATTTCAACAAACTGTTGACGTTTTGACGGGGCGAATTTACGCTCCAGAAACGCTCAGCAGCTCCCGCACGGAAGGTCTACCCGCCACCAATGACGCAGCGCGTTCTTACGACCGAGTCCGGCGCCCCGGTCGCCGACAACCAGAACTCCGCCACCGCCGGCGTCGGTGGCCCGCTCCTCCTCCAGGACCAGCACCTGCTGGAGAAGCTCGCCCGCTTCAACCGTGAGCGCATCCCGGAGCGTGTCGTGCACGCCCGCGGCTCCGGCGCCTACGGCTACTTCGAGGTGACCGACGACGTCACCGGCTTCACCAAGGCCGACTTCCTCTCCGAGGTCGGCAAGCGGACCGAGACGTTCCTCCGCTTCTCCACCGTGGCCGACTCGCTCGGTGGCGCGGACGCCGTCCGCGACCCGCGCGGCTTCGCGCTGAAGTTCTACACCGAAGAGGGCAACTACGACCTCGTCGGCAACAACACCCCGGTGTTCTTCATCAAGGACCCGATCAAGTTCCCCGACTTCATCCACTCCCAGAAGCGCGACCCCTTCACGGGCAAGCAGGAGGCGGACAACGTCTGGGACTTCTGGGCCCACGCCCCCGAGGCCACGCACCAGATCACCTGGCTGATGGGTGACCGCGGCATCCCGGCCTCGTACCGCCACATGAACGGCTACGGCTCCCACACCTACCAGTGGACCAACGCCAAGGGCGAGGCCTTCTTCGTCAAGTACCACTTCAAGACGAACCAGGGCATCCGCAGCCTCTCCTCCGAGCAGGCCGCCGAGGTCGTCGGCAAGGACGCCAACAGCCACCAGACCGACCTGCTGCAGGCCATCGAGCGCGGTGTGAACCCCTCGTGGACCCTGTACGTCCAGGTCATGCCTGCGGCTGAGGCGGCGGACTACCGCTTCAACCCGTTCGACCTGACCAAGGTGTGGCCGCACAGCGACTACCCGCTGCAGCGCGTGGGCCGTCTGGTCCTCGACCGCAACCCGGACAACGTCTTCGCCGAGGTCGAGCAGGCCGCGTTCTCCCCGAACAACTTCGTTCCGGGTATCGGCCCCTCGCCGGACAAGATGCTCCAGGGCCGCCTGTTCGCCTACGCGGACGCCCACCGCTACCGTCTCGGTGTCAACCACACCCAGCTGCCGGTGAACGCCCCGAAGGCGACCGTCGCCGACAACTACGGCCGCGACGGCTTCATGGCCACCCGTAACGGCTCGCGCACGGACAAGAACTACGAGCCCAACTCGTACGCCGGCCCGGCCCAGACGGACGCGGCCCTCTCCGCCCCGCTGGCCATCCACGGCTACACGGGTACGCACGAGGCCCCGCAGCACTCCAAGGACGACGACTTCTTCCAGGCCGGTGAGCTCTACCGCCTGATGTCGGAGGAGGAGAAGCAGCGTCTGGTCGCGAACATCGCCGGTGGCCTGTCCCAGGTCTCCCGCGACGACGTGATCGAGAAGAACCTCGCCCACTTCCACGCCGCCGACGCCGACTACGGCAAGCGCGTCGAGGAGGCTGTCCGCGCCCTGCGCGAGGACTGAGCGAGCGGGAGCAATCCCTGGGAGTGATCCCTAGACCGCGTACGGGAGTTGACTGGGAGGTCTCCCTCCCGTACGCCGTCCGAACCGCCGGCCCGGATGAGGGGTGGCCTGCGGCAAGGACAGCTTGAGGACCGCGGCGGCGAGCGAGCCAGTGCGGTGGTACGGGCGCCCGACCCCCTTCTTGACCTGAAGGAAGGCCAGGCCGGAAAGCCCATCGCCCCGCCGCGGTCCCGAGAGCCCTCCCCCACGGCTCGGGCCTCACGGCTCTGAGAGCCCCACAGACCCCGCCCGGCGGCGCGAACGTCCTGTCGCGCCAGCCTCGCACCGTCGGGCGGCAACAACTTCACAGCCCCACAAGCCAGGGCGCACGGTGCGGTTTACGGTCCCGCACCGCGTTCCCGAGCGATCGGCCAGCGACCTGCGCACAGAGGTCGCTGGCCGATCGTGTTTGAGAAATTGGGAACATCACGGGAACACGATCATGCAGATCGGCCCCTATCGTCCCAGTACCGCGTCAGGATCCCGTTCACGGCAGCTGGTGGTTCCGAGCAACGACTCAGCGGTGCGCGACGAGGCGTTGCAGGCTGTGGCCGGCCATAGGTGCCGCGCTCCATATCGGCCCGGCGCATCGCTCCTCCGGCGAAGGTATGTCCGCGGGAAGGAGACGGCTGTGCACACCAAGCGACCATTGATACTGCTCGCCCCCGGCCTCGTGGCCTCCCTCGCGCTGTCGCCCGTCGTCACCACGCAGGCCCTGGCCTCGCCCGCCCCGGTACGGGCGGCCGCGGCAGCCCCCAGCGTCGACCCGGACCCGAAGCCCGACATCAAGAAGCACCCCGCCTACCAGGCCGCCTACACCCAGGGCCAGGTGCAGGGCGAGAAGGACGCCTCGAGCGACTTCAAGAAGGGCGGGTGGCGTGTCCTGCCGCCCAAGGCGAAAGGTTCCGACCCCAAATCAGCGCAGAAATCGCGAACGCCTTCATTTTGAGCTGCCCCGAGTTTCGTAGAGTCCGATCTTGATGGTTCAGGCGGACTGCGGGGTTTGCTCCTGGCTACGCCAGAAGGCTTCCTCGTACTCGG
>NZ_JBEPDM010000091.1:0-11571 GCF_040300305.1 Streptomyces sp. NPDC000410 | reverse complement strand
GAGCCGCTGAATCCCGAGGTGATCGAGAGCGTGCGGCGGGCGTGGGGGGTGACGATCCGCGACGGCTTCGGCCAGACCGAGACGGCCGTCCAGGTTTCCAACAGCCCCGGCCAGAGGCTGAAGACCGGCTCCATGGGCCGCCCCAGCCCCGGATACCGCGTCACCCTCCTCGACCCCGTCACCGGCCGGCCCGGCGCGACGGAGGGGGAGATCGCGCTCGACCTGGACACCCGGCCGGTCGGGCTGATGACCGGCTACCACGGCGACGCGGACCGTACCGGCGAGGCGATGGCCGACGGCTACTACCGCACGGGTGATGTGGGCGCGCTCGACGCGGACGGATACATCACCTACGTCGGGCGTGCGGATGACGTGTTCAAGGCGTCGGACTACAAGATCTCCCCGTTCGAGCTGGAGAGCGCGCTGCTGGAGCACGAGGCGGTGGCCGAGGCCGCTGTCGTCCCGGCCCCCGACCCGGTGAGGCTCGCGGTGCCGAAGGCGTACGTCGTCCTCGCCAAGGGCTGGACCCCCGGGCCCGACACCGCCAAGCAGCTGTTCGCGCACGCGCGCGGGGTGCTGGCGCCGTACAAGCGGGTCCGGCGGATCGAGTTCGCCGAAGAGCTGCCGAAGACGATCTCCGGCAAGATCCGACGCGTGGACCTGCGCGAACGGACCGCACAGGGCTCGACCGCCGAATACGACGAAGGGCACCACGCCTGACCCGAGGCCGGGGCGTAGCGGCGCGGGCCGCACGGCCCGCGGCCGGCTGAGGAAGCGACTTGACCCTCACGTTACGTGAGGGCTCAGGCTGCCGGTCATGAGCGATTACTACAACGCCTTCGAGATCAGTCCTGTCCCTGAGCCTGGGGTGGACGCGGTTCCGCCGGAACCGTTCCGGGGCATCTACGGGATGCCGATGTTCGTCACGATCCCGACACCGGACCTGGCCGCGTCGGCGGACTTCTGGATCAACGGACTCGGGTTCATCGATCTGTTCACCATTCCCGGCCAGCTCACCCACCTACGCCGGTGGGCATTCCAGGACGCGCTCCTGGTGCCCGCGACCAGCCAGGTGACTTCAACGCCGGCGGCGAGCGTGAGCTTCGCGTGCGTGCTCAGCGAGATCGACCGGATCATCGAGGCCTGCGAGGCGCAGCGGCCGGGTTGCACCGAAGGCCCCAGGCACACCCCGTGGAACACCGTTGACGTCGAGGTGGTCACACCGGAGAACGCACGGGTGATCTTCACCGCCGCCAAGCCCTTCGATCCCGCAAGCGAGGAGGCCCGCAATCTGGCAAAGATCGGCATCACCGCTCCGAAGTGATCTCCGAAGTGATCCCCGAAGTGAATCCCCGAAGTGAATCCCCGAAGTGATGGCGATCGCTGATGGGAGAATGTGAGGCATGAGCATGCCAGTCGACGCCGCCGAAACCTCCGGGATGACCGTCGGTCAGGCGGCGTCGCGGCTGGGTGTCACCGTGCGCACCCTGCACCACTGGGACGAGGTCGGCCTGGCCTCCCCCTCACTACGCACCCACAGCGGATACCGCCTCTACACCGCCACGGATATCGCGCGTCTCCAGCGCGCGGTCGTGTACCGCGAGGTCGGTGTCCCGCTCGACACCATTCGGGAACTGCTCCACGCCCAGACGGTGGACCCGACCGTGGCGCTGCGCACGCAGCGCCACCAGGTCCAGGAGCGCATCGCACGCCTCAACGAAATGATCGAGGGGCTGGACCGGATGATCCGGGCGCACGAGCAAGGCATCCTTCTGACAGTCGAAGAACAGGCCGCCATTTTCGGCCCCGACTGGGAACCCGAATCGGTCCTCCGCGCCCGCGAACGCTGGGGGGACACCCCGCAATGGGCCCAGTACGCCGAACGCGCCGCCGCCCGCGGACCCGACGAATGGAAAGCGATCGTCGAGGCGAACGCGACGCTCGAAAGCGACCTCGGTCGAGCGATGCAGGACGGCGTCGTCCCCGGCAGCGCCGAAGCCAACCGGCTCGCGGAGCGCCACCGGGAAGCATTCAACGCCTACTTCCACCTCACCCACGAGATGCAGGTCTGTCTCGGGCGCATGTACCAGGAAGACGCCGGGTTCACCGCCCACTACGACCGCGTGCGACCTGGCCTCGCCGCTTGGCTCGGCCGCGTCATCGACGCCAACGCCCAGGCCCACGGTATCGACCCCAGCACAGCCACCTGGCGCTGAACCGCCGCGTCGTCCCGCATCACCGTGAGCCGCCGTGTCGTCAGATGCTGTACGGCCACGCCCGGCGGTGGACCGCCGTCCCGCCGCCCCGGGTGGTGGCGCGGACCAGGGAGACCACCGGGATGGTCCGGTCCGTGCGGCCACGGAAGTTGGCGAAGTTGGCGTCCTGCTCGGTCTGCAGGGTCCACAGCCGCTCGTGCTCCTCCTCGGCGACCAGCTCGGGCCGTACCGCGTAGCGCTCGGCGCCCACCTCGACCTCACCCTCGCCGGCGGCCATGAGGTTGCCGTACCAGGCGGGTGCCTTGGGGGCGCCTCCGTTCGCGGCGAAGACGAGGAGGCGGCCGGCGTCGGCGAGGTACACGAGGGGGGTCGTGCGGGGAAGCCCGGAGCGTATGCCCTTCGTGGTCAGCAGGAGCAGGGGAATTCCGTCGAACATGTCGCCGACTTTTCCGCCGTTCGCGCGGAACTCCTCGATGACGCGGAGGTTGAACGGGTTCGTCATTTCTGTTCTCCCGGTTTCTGCTACTGGTTCTGCCAGGCCGTGCCCGGTCGGTAGACACGGGCCGTGGTCTCCTGCTCGTACGGCATGCCATCGGGCATGTTGATGAGTTCCATGCTCATGCCCCAAGGGGTCTTGAAATAGACCCAGCGGTCCCCGGTGATCGGGCCGTCCTCAATTGTTTCTGGCTCGCCGAGAATCGTCACGCCGGGCACCTGTCGCAGATATTCCGTGGCCTTGTCGACGTCTTCGACGTACAGCGCGAAATGGTGGCCTCCCCAGTCGCTGTTGCGGGGCAGTTCCTGGCGCTGCCCGGGTGCCGTGTACTCGAAGAGCTCCAGGTTGAGCGCCGGGCCGAGGCGGAGCATCGCGATGTTCGTCGAGGCCGCCGGGTCCACGTCGAGTTTGCGGGTCATCCAGTCGCCGGCGGGGTCGACCACCGGGCCGAGGCGGTAGGCGAGCTCGGCGCCGATGACGTCGGTGAAGAACGTCACGGCCTGGTCGAGGTCGGGAACCGTGTAGGCGATGTGGTGGACCGCTCGCGCCCCTGGAATTCCGCCCATGGTCATCTCCCCTGCAATTCTGGTGTCAAGTAGTCACGTCGCAGCGCATCTTCATGAGAGTCCTCCCGGTAAGTCAAGCTGCATTTACGGGACTTGACAGAGTCCGGGCCCGACTCGTGAGGACCTGACGAAGTTCCCCCGGCCGGAAGCGGGCCGAGCGGGCCCGCTGGTCTCATGAGGTCAGCGCAGAGACCTGGGATCGAGAAGTGGGATCGAGAAGGCCGGTTTCCGGTTTACCGGTGAAAGCGATGACGAGGATATTCATGAACAAGCTGAATCGCCGCAGACTCCTCACGGCAGGATCCGGTGTGGCCGTGGGAACGGCGATGGGCACCGCGGTGGGCATTTCCACCGCGCTGCCGGCGAGTGCCGAGGTGACCGAGGCCGAGGCCGCGGCGGGCCCGAGCGTCACCGTCACCCCGGCCGACCACCGCTACGCGGATATGCGGTCCGGAATGAACCAGCGGTGGGTGGCGTCCCCGGAGAAGATCGTGCTGCCGCGGACGACCGCCGACGTGGTGGCCGCGGTGCAGAGCGCGGTGACCGCGAACAAGCGCATCACCGTCTCCGGCGGCGGCCACTGCTTCGAGGACTTCGTCTACAACGCGGAGACCCAGGTCGTCCTCAACATGGGCCTGATGAACGCGGTGACGTTCGACAAGAACCGGCAGGCGTTCGCGGTCGAGGGCGGGGCCACCCTGCTCGACGTCTACGAGGCGCTGCACGGCGGCTGGGGCGTCACCCTGCCCGGCGGGATCTGCCATTCGGTCGGCATCGGCGGCCACGTCCTGGGCGGCGGCTTCGGCATGCTGTCGCGGCAGCACGGGCTGATCGTGGACCATCTGCACGCCGTCGAGGTCGTGGTGGTCGACGCGAACGGCCTCGCCCGCGCGGTGGTCGCCACCCGTGACGCGGCGGACCCGAACCACGACCTGTTCTGGGCGCACACCGGCGGCGGTGGCGGCAGCTTCGGCGTGGTCACCCGCTACTGGTTCCGTACGCCGGGCGCGACCGGCTCCGACCCCACCAAGCTGCTGCCGAAGGCGCCCGCCGAGATCTACATCAGCAGCCTGTTCTGGCCCTGGTCGAAGGTGACCAAGGACGGCTTCTCGCGGTTGGTCGCGTACTACGGGGAGTGGCTGGAGAAGAACAACACCGCGGGAACAACCGCTGGTTCGCTCTTCTCCTGGATGCTGCTCAACCACCAGATCGCCGGGAACCTCGGGCTCATCATCCAGATCGACGCCTCGCTGCCGAACGCGGCACAGGTCCTCTCCGACTATCTCGCCGGGCTCAACGCCGCGCTCGGTGTGCCCACCACCCCGGTCCGCCGGGACGGAGTCACCGACTCCGAGTACTCCACCACCCGCAAGCTGTCGTGGCTGCGCGGCACCAAGTACATCGGCTCCGTATCGCCCACCCAGCTCGACCCCACCATGCGCGGGGTGCACAAGTCGTCGCATCTGCTCAAGGCGACGCCGCAGAACCAGATCGATGCCATGTACAAGCACCTGGCCAGCACCGACAGGCCCAGCACCTTCGCGGGGATCGTCTACGCCTCGGCCGGCGGCAAGATCGCCTCGGTGTCGTCCACAGCGACCGCCGTGGCGCAGCGGGCCGCGATCATGAAGACCAACTTCGAGAGCGTCTGGTACGACGCCCGCGACGACGACGTGAACATGACGTGGGTGCGCAACGCCTTCGCCGACGTCTACGCCGACACGGGCGGCGTGCCCGTTCCGAACACCGTCACCGACGGCTGCTACATCAACTACCCCGACGGCGACCTCGGCGACCCGGCGTACAACACGTCGTCGGTCGCCTGGCACGACTTGTACTGGAAGGGCAACTACGCCCGCCTGCAGAAGGTCAAGCGCGCCTGGGACCCCCGGAACGTCTTCCGGCACCGGCAGTCGATCAGGCCGTAGCGAATCCCGCTCAAGACCCGCTCAAGTCCCCCCTCAAGACCGCCTCAAAGGCGAATCCCCTCACGAAGGAGACACCTCATCATGCGTACCACCACCCTGGGCAAGAACGGACCCCTCGTAGGCCGCGTCGGTCTCGGCACCATGGGCATGTCCTTCGGTTACGACCCGCACGGCTGGGACGACGACGCCTCCGTCAAGGTCATCCACCGCGCCCTCGACCTGGGCGTCAACCTGATCGACACCGCTGACGTCTACGGCCCGTTCACCAACGAGGAGCTCGTCGGCCGGGCCCTCAAGGGCCGCCGCGACCAGGCCGTGCTCTCCACCAAGGGCGGCCTCGTGGTCACCGACACCGGCCTCGGCCTCAACGGTCGCCCCGAGCACCTGAAGGCCGCCGTGGACGCCAGCCTGGCCCGCCTCGGCACCGACCACATCGACCTCTACTTCCTGCACCGCGTGGACCCCGAGGTCCCGGTGGAGGATAGCTGGGGGGCCCTGGCCGAGCTGGTGGCCGCCGGCAAGCTCCGCGCGCTCGGTCTGTCCGCCGTGTCGCTGGAGCAGATCAAGGCCGCCGAGCAGGTGCACGAAGTCGCCGCGGTCGAGTCCGAGGCCTCGCTGTTCACCCGGGACGCCCTCGTCGACGTACTCCCGTACACCGTCGACAACGGCATCGCCTTCCTGCCGTTCTCGCCGCTCGGGCGCGGTCTGCTGACCGGTGCGTTCAGCAAGCCGGCCGACCTGCCCAAGGACGACTGGCGCAGCAGCCAGCCGCGCTTCACCGAGGAGGCGTTCGCGCACAACAAGGCGATCGTCGACGTCGTACGCGCCGTCGCCGACCGGCACGGCGCCACGCCGGCCCAGGTCGCGCTGGCCTGGCTGATCGGCAAGGGCGAGTACGTCGTGCCGATCCCCGGCACCAAGACCGAGCGCTACCTGGAGCAGAACGCGGGCGGCGCCGGCCTCGACCTGACGGCCGCGGACGTCGCCGAACTCGACGCGCTGCCCGTGCCGATGGGCGCCCCGGAGGCGTGAGCCCCGCCTGATGAGCGCGGCGGAGGCGTAAGCCCGGCCGCCGTCCCGTCCCCGTATGACCTCGGCGGGTGATCCCCGCCGACGCGCGCCGCGTCCCCGCCGCCCGCCATCCCGGGCAGCGGGGACGCGGCCCCCTGCCCCCAGTAACCCGACCCGCCCCCCCCTGACACAGGGAGAACTCCGCGATGACCGAGATCACCACGGCCCAGCCGCGCAGCCTCAGCTCCGCGCTCGACATCCCCCGGCCGCCGGGGCTCAGCTGGTACGTCCAGGCCAGACAGCCCGTCGGCTACGAAGTGAGCCTCACCCGGGGCCTGCTGAACCCGGACAACCCCGCCCTCGCCCGCTCCGTCGGCGCGGACGGCTACACGACCGTACGCACCCTCGTGGTCGTCGACCGGGTCGTCGACGAGCTGTACGGCAAGGGGCTGCGCGCCTACTTCGACGCCTGGCGCGTCGACGCCCGCTGGAAGGTCATGCCGGGCGACGAGCACACCAAGAGCCTGGACCAGGCCGTCGAGGTCACCGAGGCGATGACCGGCATGGGCATCCTCCGGCGCACCGAGAAGGTCGTCGTGGTCGGCGGAGGCGTCCTCATGGACGTCGTCGGCCTGGCCGCCAGCCTGTACCGGCGCGGTGCCCCGTACGTCCGCGTGCCGACCACGCTGGTCGGCCAGGTGGACGCGGGCGTCGGCGTGAAGACCGGCGTCAACCACGGCACCCACAAGAACCGGCTCGGCACGTACTTCGCACCTGAAGTCACCCTGATCGACCCGGAGTTCCTGCGGACCGTCGACCCGCGCCACATCGCCAACGGTCTCGCCGAGATCATCAAGATGGCGCTGATCAAGGACGCCGCGCTCTTCCGGCTGCTGGAGGAGACCGTCGCGTCGATCACGTCCGACTCGTTCGCCGACTGCGGCGCCGCGATGAGCGAGGTCGTCTCGCGTGCCATCGCCGGAATGCTCGACGAGCTGGAGCCCAACCTGTGGGAGTGGGTGCTGGAGCGGTCCGTCGACTACGGCCACACCTTCAGCCCCTCGCTGGAACTGCGCGCCGACCCGCCGCTGCTGCACGGGGAGGCGGTCGCCGTCGACATGGCCGTGTGCGTCGCGCTCGCGGTGGGCCGCGGGCTGCTGTCGGTGGCCGACGCGCACCGCGCGCTCGGGCTGCTGGTGGCCGCCCAACTGCCGATCATCCACCCGGTGTTCACTCCGGAGCTGCTGGAGGTCGGCCTCGCCGACGCCGTCAAGCACCGCGACGGACAGCAGCGCCTGCCGCTGACCGACGGCATCGGCGGCTGCACCTTCGTCAACGACGTGACGGCGGACGAGCTGCGGCGCGCGCTGGAGTTCGTCAGGACCTACGCGGACGGCGGGTCGGGGTCGTGACGACCGTCGCCGCCACATCGGCGTCGCCGGAAAGCGCGGCCGCCGACGACCGTGAGGTCACCGTCCTCGACGTGGGCGGGACGCACCTGCGACGGGCCGTGTGGTCCGCGCGGGGCGGGCTGCGGGGGCTGGTGGACGAGCCGACGCCCAGCCATCTGCTGTGCCCCGACACCCCCGTCGCCGAGCTGCGCGAACGGCTGATCGCCGCGATCTGTGACGCGGTGCCCGCCGGGGCGACCGGGGCGACCGGGGCGACCAGGGAGACCGGCGCGCCCGGCGCGATCGCCGGAGTGTCGTTCGGCGCCGCGCTCGACCAGCGCAGCGGCATCGTCTACGGCTCCGCGCCGCTGTTCGGCGACGAGACCACCCTCCTCGACCTGCCGGGGCTGCTCCACGAGCGGCGGCCCGACGTCGAGTGGCACGTCGTCAACGACGTCACCGCCGCCCTGCTCCACTTCGCCTCCGCGCCGCGCCGCCAGGGGCACCGCAAGGTCATGCTGATGACCATCAGCTCCGGCATCGCCTGCCGGACCATCGACCGCAGGCGCGACGTGATCGCCACCGACGCGGCCGGACTCCAGGGCGAGGTCGGCCACCTTCCGGCGACCGCGGCCCTGGCCGGCGAACCGGTCGTCCTGCGCTGCGACTGCGGCGAGACGGGCCACGTCGCCGCGTACGCCTCGGGACCCGGCATCCGGCGGATGGCCGACGTGCTGCGCGAGCG
Source organism: Streptomyces sp. NPDC000410 (assembly GCF_040300305.1). NCBI lineage: Bacteria > Bacillati > Actinomycetota > Actinomycetes > Kitasatosporales > Streptomycetaceae > Streptomyces > Streptomyces sp. NPDC000410. The sequence goes on along the minus strand of NZ_JBEPDM010000091.1, from coordinate 3,218 downwards.
GGTCGGCGGGCGCTGGGACGAGTCCCTCCTCGGCAAGGCGCTGGAGACGGGCGCGACCTTCGAGGCCGCGTTCGAAGTGGCGCTCGACGCGGCCGACCCACTCGCGGGCGAACTGCTCGACGCCGTCACCGCCCCGGTCGCCGACGTCCTGCGCACCGCGCTGTGCCTGGACCCGGAGATCGACGAACTCGCCCTGACCGGCGGGGCGGCCGTCTCCCTGGGCCGCCACTACCGGGCGTCGGTCCTCGGCCATCTGCGCCGGCAAGGGCTCTACCTCACCGCCGACCGGGCCCCCGAATGGATCGAGGAGCGCGTCGGGGTCTGCGGGCCCGGCGAGGCCAACGGGCTGATCGGCGCCGGGATCGCCGCGCTCGCGGCGGCGACCGGACGGCGGATGGAGGAGCTCACGCACCCCGACGCCGCCGCGGCCCGCGGCGGCCCGTCGCACCGGGCGATCGTCCGGGACGACCGCGGGCTGCGGCTGCGGCGGCGCCCCACCGTCGCCCCCGGCCCCGGCGAGCTGAGCATCGCCACACTGGTCGCCGGGGTCTGCGGTACGGATCTGCAGATGCTGCGCGGACTGCGCAGCGACGGGGCGCCCGTACTCGGCCACGAAGGCGTGGCCCGGGTGGTGGAAGCCGGACCCGGCGCGGACCTCGCCCCCGGCACCCTCGTGGTGGTCAACCCGACGCACCGCACCGACCCGTCGTTCCTGCTCGGCCACAACGTGGACGGACTGCTCCAGGAGCGCACCCTCGTACCGGCCACCGCCGTACGGGACGGGCTCGTCGTACCGCTGCCCGAGGCGCCGGAGCTCGCGCGTACACCGGAACTCGCCGCACTCATCGAACCGTTGGCGGTCGTCCGGTACGCGTCGCTCGCCCTGCGCGCGATACGGCCGAAGACGCTGCTGGTCTTCGGTGACGGCACCGTCGGCCATCTGGCCGTGCGCACCGCCCGGCACTGGCTCGGCGACGACGTACGTACCGTCCACGTCCACCACACCCAGCAGGGCGTGGAGTGGAGCGCCGCCGCGCCGCACGCGGCCGACGTACGGCGTCGGCACGGCACGTTCACCCCCGGTGAGCTCGCCGCGGCACTCGCCCCCGACGGGCCCGTCGCCGTGCTGCTCGCCACGCCGGGCGTCGCGATGCTCCCCTGCCTGGAGACCGCGCTCGCGGCCACCGAGGGGCGGGAGGTGCTCGTCGACCTCCTCGGCGGCGTACCGCGCGCCGCCTCGATCCCGGCACTGCCCGGCGTGAACCTCGGCGCGATCCGCGCCGCGAACTGCGCGGGGGTGCCCGAGCCGCCGGAGATCGCGTCGCTCACGACGGTGGACGGCAGGCCGGTACGGATCTTCGGACACCGGGGCGTCGCCAACTGCCATCTGCTCGACGCCGTGACCGAGCTGTGCCGTGAGCCGGGCCGCTACCGGGACCTCGTCACGCACGTGGTGGACCCGGAGGAGGCGGTACGGATCATGTCCCGGCTGAGCGTCAGCCGGCGCCGCACGATCGACGGGCGGCGGCTGATCAAGCTCGCGGTGCGGATGCCGGCCGGAGAGACGCGATGACCCCCGTCATCGGGCTCGCCGCCTGGCGGCTGCCCGTCCACGGCGTCGCCGCCCTCCAGCTGGCCCGGCGGGTCGGGGCCGACGGGGTGCAGTTCGACCTCGGCGGGCCCGGACGCGGGCCGTGGCTCGACGCGCCGGGAGGCATCGACACGCTGCGCGGGGCGGCCGGGGAGCTCGGCGTCGAGGTGCTCGGCGTCGCCGGCAACGTACTCAACGACATCGGGCTCACCGAGCCCGCGGCCGAGGCCGTCATCGAACGGCTCCTGGACGCCGCCGAGGCGCTGGGCGCCCCGCTCGCGTTCGTGCCGAGCTTTCGGCGCAGCGCCATCGACGGTCCGACGATGCTGGCCCGCACGGCCGCCGTGCTGCGGCGGGCCGCGGTGGAGGGGGAGGCCCGAGGAGTGATGCTCGCCAACGAGAACGTCCTCGGACCGGAGGACGCCGTGACGCTGGCCGATGAGGTCGGCTCCCCGCTCTTCCGGCTGCTGCTGGACACGTACAACCCGAGGGCCGCCGGCGTGGACGTCTCCCGGCTGATCGCCCACGCGGCGAAGCACTTCGCGGACCAGATCCACGTCAAGGACGGGGTCGCGGGCACCGACCGCACCCCGCTGCTCGGGGACGGTGACGGCGAGGTCGACGAGGCCCTCGCCGCCGTGTCCCGCCATCTGCCGGCGACCCGTGCGCTGGTGCTGGAGAACGACTACCGGGACGGCGACGAAGCCCGTCTCGCGGCGGACCTCGCGAGGGCGCGGGCGTACGCGGAAGGGCTGTGACGAGGATGACGAGCGTCGCGACGATCGAACTGACCGCACAGGCCCTGCTGTTCGACATGGACGGCACCCTGGTCGACTCCACCACCGCCGTCGAACGCACCTGGCGGCGCTTCGCCGACCGCCACGGCCTCGACGCCGAGGCCATCCTGGCCGGATCGCACGGTCAGCGGACCGCCGAGACGGTCGCCCGGCATGCTCCCCCCGGAGCGGACGTGGCGGCGGAGACCGCCTGGCTGGTCGCCCAGGACGTCGCGGACACCCGGGGCACGGTCGCCGTGCCCGGCGCCGCCGCTCTGCTGGCCGCGCTGCCGCCGCACCGGTGGGCGCTGGTCACCTCCGCCGGGCGGGAGCTGGCCGTACGCCGGATGGCCGCGGCCGGGCTGCCACTGCCCGAGGTCGTCATCAGTGCCGACGACGTCCGCCGCGGGAAGCCCGACCCGGAGGGGTACCTCGCGGCGGCCGCCAGGCTCGGCGTGGACCCGTCCGCCGCGGTCGTCTTCGAGGACGCCGAACTGGGCCTGGAGGCGGCCCACGCGGCGGGCGCGCCGGCGGTCGTGGTCGGCCCGCACGCCGGTCCCGCCACCGCCGGGCTGCCCCGTCTCGCGGACTTCCGCGCGGTGTCCGTGAAGGCCACGGACTCCGGCGTCCGGCTGGCCCTGCCGCCTGTCTGACCGGGTGGGGGCGAGGGCGGGTGCGGGGGCGCCTGCGGCGGGCCTTGTTCCCCTACCCGCCCTCCCCCAGAGCTTCGCCTGGGAGGTACCCCCATCCCGAACTGGGGGGCAAGCCCCCAGACCCCCGTACGGCCTTCGGCCGTGTCCTCAATCTCCCCCTACGCCCTGGCGGGCGTGGGGGGACCCCCAGACGGGCTG
>NZ_JBEPDM010000090.1:0-12398 GCF_040300305.1 Streptomyces sp. NPDC000410 | reverse complement strand
GCTCGCACTACCCGTCGGCATCGGCGCCGGCGTCCTCCTGCTCGCCGGCATCACCTTCTACGCCCTCACCCGCCGCAGGGCCTGACACCGGCGCTACCAGTACGACCGGGCGGCCCTCGAGTCTGATACGTGGACACGAAGGCGAGCCCGATCACCCCTGGCCATGAAGGCAAGGTGCCTCCCCGAACCCCGGGGAGGGCACCGACACAGCGGGCACCTACTCCCGGTAGTACTCCCCGGGCTCGCCGTCCGGCCCCATCCCGGACAGCAGCAGGCGCTGCTTGCCCTGGAAGGTGTCGATGCGCAGGCTCTGCGACGTCGTGTCGGCCGAGCAGTCGGCGTCCGAGGCCTGCTCGTCCAGGTCCTCGGGCCCGACGACGACCACCGTTCCGGCCCCGCCGACCATCGCGGTGCCCTCGCAGTGGACCGTGCCGCCGGTCAACTCGCCCGTCTCGTCGTCGGTCTTCGGATACGTCCTCTCGAAGCGGACGAGCGAGTCGCCCGCCGGGCCCTGGCTCACGGTGAGGCCGTAGCTCCACAGCTGCTGTTGGTCGTCCGGGGTTTCGGTGAGCGGTGCGTGTTTCCAGCTCCCGAGGAACGCGGCGGGCACGATCTCGGGCCCGGCCTTCGCCCTGCGGAACGTCGCGGTGACGGCCCCGGATTTCCACTCCAGGACGTCTTTGGAGCGCACGGTGAGGGTCTGGTGCGCGGCGGGTGTGCACCGGCCCTCGGGGACACCGGCCGTCACGTCGCTCTCGCCGAAGACGATCCTGTTCTCGTCCGCCGAGACGAGCACGGACCGCCCCATGCACAGCCGTTCGCCGGTGACGTTGACGTACGTGGCGCTCTTGCTGCCCTTGCCGCCCTGGCCGATCTCGATGCGGGCGGTCGCCTTGGGTATGTCCTGGGTGCCTTCGAGTACGCCCTCCCAGGCGCCGAGGTACACGTCCGGCACGAGCTCCGTGTCCGTGGCCCCGTTCGTGCCCCTGTTCGCGTCCGTGGTGCGGGTCTTCTCCGGCCAGTACGCGGCCGCCACCACGCCCCCCGCGGCGAGTACCGCCACCGCGCAGGCGGCGGCGAGCGCGGTACGCAGCCGGCGGCGCTTCGGCCGCGGCCGATCGTCGTCCCCGGGCGCGGGCGTGTCCGCGTCCAGCAGCCCGGCCGCCTGCGCCCCGAGCCGGGCCAGCAGTGCCGGCGGCAGCCAGGCGGTCACGTCGTGGGGCGCCGTACGCCCCAGATCGGCGGCCGACGGCCGGCGGGCCGGGTCCTTGGCGAGGCAGGCCCGCACGAGCGGACCGAGCTCCTCCGGCAGCCCCTCCAGATCCGGTTCGTCGTGCGCGATCCGGAACATGACGGCGTGCATGCCGCTGTCGGCGGCCCCGAACGGCTGCCGCCCCGTCGCCGCGTACGCGAGCACCGCGCCCACGCAGAAGATGTCCGACGCCGGTGTGATCCGCTCGCCCCGCACCTGCTCCGGCGACATGAAGCCGGGCGAACCGACGACCGCGCCGGTGGTGGTGAGCCCTCCGTCGGTGACCGTGTCCACGGCCCGCGCGATCCCGAAGTCGATGATGCGCGGCCCGTCCACGGCCAGCAGGATGTTGGACGGCTTCAGGTCGCGGTGCACGATCCCGGCCGCGTGGATGTGCTCCAGCGCCCGCCCCAGCCCACCCGCCAGCGTGCGCACCGAGCGGGCGGGCAGCAGGCCCAGGTCGTCCACGGCGGCCCGCAACGACGGCCCGGGTACGTACGAGACCGCCACCCACGGCGCCTCGGCCTCGGTGTCGGAGTCGATCACGGGAGCGGTGCCCGTGTCCCCGACCCGTTCCAGCGCGGCGACTTCGCGCGCGAACCGCAGCCGGAAGGCGCTCTCCGAGGCGAGCTGCGCGTGGACGACCTTCACGGCGACGGTACGTCCGCCCTCGGACCGGGCGAGGTACACGCGGCCCATGCCCCCGGTGCCGAGGCGGCCGAGCAGCCGGAACGGGCCGATGCGGGGCGGGTCTTCGGGCGTCAGCGCTTCCACGCGGGGATCCTCGCACACACGGCGACCATCATGGTCTAGACCCTTGACAGGTACAGGCCAATTTCACTGCACTGCTACCACGCCCGCGCCCTCCGCCGGTCAGGCCGAACGCCGCTGGACGCGGGCCGGACGATCCGCCCGGCCGCGCCGGGCCGGCGACAGGACATCCACGGTCACCCCGGCACCTTCGCCGGGCGCCGCGTCCCAGCGGCGGAGCTTGTCGGCAACCTTTCCCGCCCGCTCATCGTTCGGACCGGATCACGTGGACGAGGATCGCCTCCACGTCACCGATCCGGATGTCGACCGTGAGCCCCGTACCGGCGACAGGACGCGTCCACACCGTCGAGACGTGGTTCGCTTCCTTCTCGATCGTCCACCCGTTCGCAGACTCGACATGTCGGGCGTTCACGTCCCCGCGCCTGCGGCGCCGCCCCCACCCCCGTGCGGGGCGGCGCCGCGGCCTGCCCCGTGATCCTGACGGCGGCCGGGTCGCCACCGCCTCATGCGGACGACGGATCGCTCCTTCCGCCGTCCGGCGGAGGCTCTCCTTCGTGGGAAGGACGAACGGATCCGCACCGGCCCGCCAGGATCGTGGACAGCGGTGACACCCCACCGACCGGACGGAGGCCCACGATGAAGCTCCCGAACGCCGCCCACACCTCCCGGCCCTGGCTGATCCACGAGATCGCGCCCGACTTCACGCTCTACGACGTGTGGGCGCTGCCGACGCCGGGCGGCCGCGACGACTTCCCCGTGCTGATCCGGCAGACCTCCGAGGGCGACACGTCGGACAGCCCGTCCTGGATCGCCCGCACGCTCTTCGCGATCCGCTGGAAGCTCGGGGAACTGCTCGGCTGGGACGACGCGGCCACCGGCGTCGGCTCCCGGGTCCCGACCCTGCGCGACCGGCTGCCGGCCGCGCTGCGCGAAGGCCCGTACGGTCCCGAGTTCGACCGGCTCCCCTTCAGGTCCGTCTACGTGACGGACGACGAGTGGGCGTCGGAGATGGCCAACCGGACCGTGCACGGGGTCATGCACCTGGCGTGGGTCCCGGACGGCGACGGCGGCTACCGGGGCCAGCTGGCCGTCCTGGTGAAGCCGAACGGCCTGTTCGGCAAGGCCTACATGGCGGCGATCGCGCCGTTCCGGCACCTGCTCGTGTACCCGCCGCTGATGCGGAGGATCGAACAGGAGTGGCGGGCCGAGATGACTGCCTAGGCGCAGCCGAGAGCCTTCTTCACCTTCGGCGCGAAGTCGAGGTGAAGGCCTCGATGTTCTTGCGGCGTTCGAGCGCAACATGGTGCGGCCGCGTCGTGACGCCACGCGATCACATCCTCCGCCTGATGAGATACTCCGCCTGTTAAGGGGCGGGGACACCTTCCGTTGCCATATTCGCTACCAAGCCCGTCTATTGTCCTGAGGCGTGAATTCAGGGAAGGTCCGTCGCGGCCGCCACACGGGAGCGTTGCTGATGGCGACGCTCTTCGCTGTGGTGTTTGCCGTGTTCGCGATGCACACCCTGACCACAGAGGAAGCCCACCGCTGCCACACCGCTGCGTCGCCGCTCTCCTACGCGGCGGACGGGACCCAGCACCCTCACGCCGGTGTCGCCCCCGGGGACGCGGCCCGCACACCGAACAGCCCGGACGGCGAATCCCACCACGACCACGGCGGAACCGAAGAGACCTGCCTGGCGCTCCTGTGCATCGTCGCCGCCCTGCTCTCGTTCGCCCTCGAACGGGGGGCGTCCAACCGCGTCCTCTACGTACTTCGCCTCAGGGCACCACCCGCGCACAGCTGGATCAGCCGCATCGGCGACCCACCGTGCCTGCACCAACTTTCGATCCTGCGCTGCTGAGAGCCGCACCAGCGTCACGCCGCACCACTGGTGCCGGCGTGCTTCCGCCTGCTCTCACCGCAAGATCTGAAAGGCCTTACCCAGCATGACCACCGTTGTTGAGCCCGAGTACCGGACTCCCGCCCCGAGACCACGCCGCCGCGCCTTCGACAAGAAGTCGCTCCCGGCCCGCTACAGCGGCCAGATGCTCTACTTCATGGGCGCTGCCCTCATCGCCGGGGCCGTCGTCCACTACCCGATCAATCCGTCGCTGTACGCGATCATCTGCGCCGTCGGCGCCTTCGTGTTCCTCCTCGGCACCGTCGTCAACGAGTTCGTGCTGGCCGACGAGCGGCCGGTGCTGAGCCAGGCGGTCTCGCTGGTCACGTTCTCGCTGCTGCTGTCCTTCGGCGTAGGCATGGTCGGTGGCGGCATCCAGCACTTCGAGCAGTTCCCCGAGCGCAGCGCCTGGATGACCCCCATCGGCCTGCTCATGTCGTACGTCGCGTTCGTCGCGAAGGATTCCAAGGGCCGCTGGCGGCACCTCGTCAGCCCGTTCGCGGCCAGTGTCGTCGTCGTCTCGGCCCTCGTCTGGCTGGGCATGACCGCCCTCGCCGGCACGGTCGCCTCCGACAGCCACAGCCACGTCACCGGCTCCACGACCAAGACCCCCGCAGAACAGAGCCAGGCTCCCGCCGTGCAGGAGCCCCCGGCCAAGGCTCCCGCCGTGCAGGAGCCCCCGGCCAAGGCTCCCGCCGAGGCGGAGCACCCGACCAAGGCACCCGCCGAGCCGACAGAGGATGGCCACACGTCCCACGGACACTGACGGTCCCGTCATTCACTCCATGACAAAGCCCCAGGTCAGCGACCTGGGGCTTTGTCGTTTCCGGCTACTCCGGCTGGTAGGCGCTGATCGCGTCGGCCATGGGCATCAGCCGCGCAATCGAGCTTGACGGGAACTTAGCGAGCCTTTGACGGCCGTCAGCCCGCGGACATCGCCGCGGCCAGCAGCACGGCGAACACCAGCGGGAGAAGCGCGAATCCGAGCGCTGTAACGGCGGTCGCGATGCGCAGCCCTCGCAGGGAGCGGCGGTGGGGCAGGACCCAGGCGATCACGAGCAGGCCCATGGCCAGGAAGATCGCGACCTCGATGCCGCTGGTGTAGCCGTCGGCCTGGAACAGGCTGTACTCCCAGACGAGCAGCGGCACGCCCGGCAGGGACGTCATGAGAGGCGCCTTCCACCAGTCCTCGTGGGAGGTACAGAGCTGCGGCGCGTGGTCCTGGTTCATGTGCTCCACCCCATCAGCGCCGGCCGCCCAGGGCATCGGGGGGCGTACTCATCCCGTTCGTGCGCGCGTACTCATGCCGGTCCACCACCGCGTGCGGAGCGGCTCGGGCTGGTGCTCCCGGCGATCCCGGTGCACAGTTATCCGATTTCTGTTATCCGGGCGGAGGCGGCGCGTCTCCCCAGTGTCAGACAAGGCAAACAGCCTCAGCACTGAGTGGGATGGGACACAACGTGAACAGCGAACGCGAAAACATCGCGATGATCACGGCGGCGCGAGCCGGTGACCAGCAGGCCCAGGACCGGCTCGTCGCGGCGTACCTGCCGCTGGTCTACAACATCGTCGGCCGCGCCCTGAACGGGCACGCCGACGTCGACGACGTGGTGCAGGAGACCATGCTCCGCGTCCTCGGCGGCCTGGGGTCCCTGCGCGGCCCGGAGAACTTCCGCAGCTGGCTGGTCGCCATCACGATGAACCAGATACGGGGCCACTGGCGGGAGCGCCGCGCGGGCGCGATACCGACGGGCGGCGGCGTGGCGGACGCGTACGACGTCGTCGACCCCGGCGCGGACTTCGTGGACCTGACCATCCTCCGCCTCGGGCTGTCGGGGCAGCGCCGCGAGACCGCGGAGGCGACCCGCTGGCTGGAGGAGGACGACCGGGCGCTGCTGTCGCTGTGGTGGCTGGAGGCGGCCGGGGAGCTCTCGCGGGAGGAGGTCGCGGCAGCGCTGGAGCTGTCGCCGCAGCACACGGCGGTGCGGGTGCAGCGGATGAAGGCCCAGCTGGAGACGGCCCGGATCGTGGTGCGCGCCCTGTCCGCCGATCCCCGCTGTGTGCTTCTCGCGCCGATAGCCGCCGGCTGGGACGGCATACCCTCGGCCCTCTGGCGCAAGCGCCTGGCCCGCCACGCGCGCGACTGCACCGTCTGCGCGGGCCACGGGGCCGGGCTGGTGCCCGCCGAGGGCCTGCTGGTGGGACTCGGCCTCGTTCCGGCCGCGCTCGGCGGACTCGCCGCCATGTCGGACTTCGCCACCACGGCTTCCATGCCTCCGGACTTCGCCACCGCGGCCTCGGCCCACGCCCCCGCCGCGCTCTCCGGACCCGGCTCGCCCCCGCACCCCGCCTCCGCCCGGACCCGGGCCCGGCTGGAGCGCACCCGCCGCCGCCGTCGTACCGCGGTCGTGGCCGCCGCGGTCGTCACGCTGGTCGTCGGCGGCGGAGCGGCCCACCTCCTCACCGGCCCCGACACGGACGCGGAACCACCCACCACGGCCCTCGCCCCCGCCTCCCCCCTGCTCCCCTCGGCCCCGCCGACGCCGTCGTCGCCCTCGCCGACACCCTCCGCCTCGGCCTCCCCCTCGCCCTCGCCGAGCGTCACCAAGACGACCAAGCCGACCCCGACCCGCACCACAGCCAAGCCGAAGCCCAGGCCCACCCCCACGCCGCAGCGGCCGGACCCCGAGCCGGCCACGCCGAGCGGCACCGCAGAGCAGGTCGTCGCCCTCGTCAATACCGAGCGCGCGAAGGCGGGATGCGGCCCGGTCAGCTCCAACGGCAAGCTCACAACGGCGGCCACCGATCACTCGGCGGACATGGAGGCCCGGGACTACTTCGACCACACCAACCCGGACGGCGAGGACCCGGGCGACCGCATCACCGACGTCGGCTACCGGTGGAGCACGTACGGCGAGAACATCGCGCGGGGCCAGCAGACCCCGGCCTCGGTGATGGACTCGTGGATGAACAGCCCGGGCCACCGCGCGAACATCCTCAACTGCTCCTTCAAGGAGATGGGGGTGGGCATCCACAACGCCTCCGGCGGCCCGTGGTGGACGCAGGTGTTCGGCACGGCGCTCTGAGGTCGCCGGGTGTACTGCGGATGCCGGTGCGTGTGTGCGGGTGCGGGGGTCAGTATTGGCCGTCGAGGGCGGATGCCGATTCCGCGCGGTAGCACGCCGAGACGACCTTGAATTGGAGCATCGTCTGGTTGCCCCCGTCCTTGTGGGCGCTGACGTGCATGGCGAACTGCTCGGTCTTGTTCTCGGCGTAGGTCTCGGGTTGCTGGGCCTTGCTGTTGGCCTTGCCGTCTGGCGTCCGCGAGCGCCGTGTCCAGCTTCCGCTTGGCCGCCGCCATGTCGAAGGCGAAACCGTTCAGCGCGGTGCTGACGAGGCCGCACTCGGTCCCCGCGTAGTGGAAGTTCTTCGACAGCTCCTGAATTCCCCCTGGGCGGCCGTCGCCGCGGCGCCCTTGACCTCATTGCGAAGCCCTACGCAGACCCGGTTGTCGATGGCTTCCTTGGCCGCGCCGGCCATGTCACCGGCCGCCCGGTAGCCGTCCGCCGCCTGCTCGTACTCTTCCGGCTTGAAGGCTTTGAGCGTCGCGAGATCCATAGCCGTCGATCACTTCGCCTTCGCCTGGCCGCCGACGGCCTCGGTGTCCTCGTACTGCGTCTTGAGCTTGTTCAGATCCGCCAGGACCAGCTCGTCGGACCGGTAAAGATCGTTACCCGAACTCTCCAACAGCCCGCCCAGGGACGCACAGCGCTTGTTCACGTCCCCGATGTACTTCTTCCAGGACTCGTACTGCTCCTTCTGCGCCGCCGCACTCTGGACCCCGGCCCGTCCCTGAGCCCCGCCTGCCCGTCCTCCAACGTCGTCAGCGCCTTGCCGATGCCTTCACAGGCCCTTGACGCCCTCGCCGGCCTTCACCCACGCCCTCTTGTCCGACTTCAGATCCTCCGAAGCCCCGCCCGGAGCAGCGCCCCCCCCCGCATCGGCCGGAAGCTGATTCAGCTGCATCTGTCCGGAACCGCGCCCTGCCGCATCGGCCTTGAGCTGCTCACACTCGTCCCAAGCCACATGTGGCCCCCGTTCACCGTCGCGGACGTCAACACGCGGCGAGAAATCCGCCTCCGCGAGCCATGACTTTACGGGCTGTTGACGCCTCCTGGGCCCCTTCAAGCCCATGGGGCGCATGAGTACGCGCACTCTTGCCCACCATAGATGAGAGGCCCCGGCGGCGTCCGGGGGAGCGCCGGGCCCGCCCTGGGCCGTGTCCGATGGGTCGCGTGACTCGCCTTGGGGTGGATCGCTTCGGTCGACGTGGGGCGGGGTGAGCAGACGAAGCCGCATCCGGCTCCGGCTTCGCTCCTGATTCGGCGATTCTCGACGAAGGGCGTCGGGGATCGGTCTTGGCGTGCTCAACCGGAAGAGCTGGTGGCAGTCGCAGAAGTGCTCACGGCCTCGAAGTGGAAGGCGTTGATGTAGCAGTCGCGTGGCTGCTGAATGGCGAAGGTGATGCAGTCGATCACCGACTGCGCGGCCAGAGGGTCATGCGCACCGCGCGGGGTGGCGCCCCATTCGGTGGACAGAGGGTCGCGGGTGCTGTCAAAGTCCGGCGGGAACAGGGAGATCACGCGCACGCCCTGAGGTCGCAGGCGGTGGGAAAGGGCTTCGGTGAAGCCGCGTTGGGCGTGCTTGGCGGCGTAGTACGCCTCGTGGGCACTGGGGTGGTGAGCGCCGGGCACGCCGCAGACGGAAACCATGGTGACCACGTCGGGGCGGTCGGAGGCGAGCAGCAGGGGTAGCAGGTTCTTGGTGACGAGTATGGTGCCGGTGCCACCAGAGGCGAGGGTGTCGGCCACGTCCTCGTCGGAGGCCGACAGCAGATCGGGTCCTTCCAGCCAGCGGGCGCCGTTGTTGACCAGGACGTCGACGCGGTCGGTGCGTTCGGCGACCGCCTTGGCGAAGGCGCGGATCGCGGCGGGGTCGGTCAGGTCGCAGGCGAAGGCATGGGCCTTCTCGTGGCCGCGGTCGAGGAGTTCGGCGCGGGTACGTTCGGCTGCTTCCAGGGCCCGGGCGGCAAGGAAGACTTCGGCGCCGAGGCCGGCGAAATGGTGGGCGAGGGCGCGGCCGAAGTCGCGGCCGGCGCCTGTGATGACTATGCGGCGGTCGGTGAGGTTCATGACGTGCTCTCGATCCGTGCGAGTGAGGGACGGGGGGTGCGGCGTCTCTCCGGTGACCAGTACGGCGCGGCTGTCCGACATGAAGTCTCCTCGTGAACGCCGGTACGCCGGTACGCCGGTTCTTGAGCTGCCGTGATGACCACCTTCGGTGCACAACAGCCTGGCACCTGAACCTAGGTTGAAGTCCAGTGCATATGACTCACATCACGACCCGGCGCGACTCTGCCTCCGCCCACGCCGCACCGGGACGGGCGATCCGCGCGACGAGGTTCCGGCTGCGGAGTCGGCGGAGGTGCTCTGCGGAGTATTACGCCTTGTCTGCGCTGACTCTGATCCTGCCCTGCTACGTTGCCTCGGGCACTGACATCGGCCAGAGGAGCGGCCATGGGGTGGGCATGGTTCCAGTTCTGTGGGGCGGAGGATGAACCTCAGTACGGCCTCCGGCACTCGGGGCATTCCTTTGCCACGTTCGCTGAAGCACGTGTCGATCTCCTGCGCCACATGCAGCGGCACAGCACCGAGCCAAAGTTCGCCAAGGCCGCGTGGACCCTGGATGTTGCCGCCCCCGATGTGAACACCGTGCAGGGAGTGCCCCATTACTGGCGCGTGTTCGAGTTCCCCGACGGCCGTCCCCTGAAGGCCGCAGCGCTTCAAGCCGCCAACGACCTGGCCGAGCAGAGGTTCGGACACCGCAACTGGACGTACGCGCGCCGTCCACGCCGGACTTCCGGCCGAGCGCGGAAGTGGGGGCGTGAGTGGGCGATATGTCTGTCGCCTGCCCTGGTCGGTTTTGCGATCGCCCTCATCATCATCCTGTTGAACCAAGGCGGCGTGAAGGAAGTTCTCGTCTTCAACGGCAACATCGTGCAGGGTGGGGACACCCGCATCGACTATCGCATCGGCACGGGCGAATCGCGCAGGGCGCCCTGCCGGGAAATGGCAGAGACAGAACAGCGCTACGTGGCACCGAACTCAGGTGCCATGCTGGCCGCCTGGTTCATCTTCGGCTTCACTGTGGTCGTGTCCGTTGCGGCGACGTGGTCGCGCTGGGACGAGCGCCGGAGGCAGGGCCGACGACGACGCGATTGATCTTGGGGCGTGCCGGCCTGCGGGTTCGGCGGGCTGGTGGTTCAGCAATCGCTGGTCGGCCCGTTACTCGTACCGGTACTTCAGCGAATCCGCCTCCGCCTGCTCGATGTCGGCGATCGTCAGCTCCGGCATCCGCAGCTGGGCCAGCGTCACCTCGGCCGAGGTCGGCTGGGCGTCCGCCGGCAGCCACTGCTCAGGCTTCCAGGCCGCGCTGCGCAGGAGCGACTTGGGGCAGTGCGGGTAGACCTCCTCGATCCCCAGCACCAGCGCACTGGCCGGCGGCTTGCCCACAGCGGTGAGCTGCGACAGCAGCTCCGCGCGGGTGGAGACGCAGGCCCGGCCGTTCACCCTGAGGGTCGTGGTGCGCCCCGGTATGACGAACAGCAGCCCGGCCCGTCCGGTGGCGACGACGTTCTGCAGGGTGTCCAGACGCTTGTTGCCGGTCGCGTCCGGTATCGCCACCGTCCGTGCGTCCAGGACGGCGACGAACCCGGCGGGGCCGCCGCGCGGGGAGACGTCACAGTTGCCCTCGGCGTCCGCGCTGGCGACCAGGACCAGCGATGAGCATCCGATCAACCGCCGGGTCTGCTCGGTGAGTTCGGTCATCTGCTTCCGTATGGCCGCGTCTTTGGGGAGTTCGTAGGCCCGGCGCAACGCCTGCTGGTCGGGCACGGCGTCGAGGCGGAGCGAGTCGAAGGCACTGCCGGCAAGGGGTTTCGTCATGCCCCCCGACCCTAACGGGCCGACCTGCGATTGATCTCGGTCGGTGAGTGCGGGGGCGCCATCGCCGCTTTGGTCTCCGACCGCGCCGCCAAGCGGCCCACCCGGCACAAACCCGGCACCGGGCTGGTGCACGTTCGCGTCAATGCCTGCTGAACCACGACCCAGCCGAACCCGCAGGCAACATGCCCCAAGATCAATCGTGGGTCAGCCCGTCAGCCTCCCCTATTGCGCTGACGACCGACCCGTCGGACAGGCCCTAGGGCGCGAATTGAGTCGTGATCAATTTGCGGGATTCACCCTCATGGCGCGGGCGGTCCGGTAGTTCGTATGGCATGACGCGCGTGCAGCTGACGGACGAGGAGTGGGAGTACGTCGCTCCGTACCTGCCGATCGGCAGGTACGGCCCGTACCCCGACCGGCTGCGGCAGCAGTTCGAGGGCGTGATCTGGAGGTTCAGCACGGGTGGACAGTGGCGGGAGATGCCGCAGGAGTTCGGTGCATGGCCGACCGTCCATAACCGCTTCAGGCAGTGGCGGGACGCTGGTGTCTTCGAGGCCCTGCTGGAGGGCCTGATCGCCGAGGCGGCGAAGCGGGACCGGGTGGACTTATCCCTGGTCAGCGTGGATTCCACCACTGTCCGGGCCCAGCACGACGCGGCCGGGATGCACCTCGATCCGGACGTGCTGGCCGCCCTGGAGAAGGCCGCCGCCGAGGAGGAGAAGGCCCGGCAAAAGGGGGCGGCCTGGAAGGACAAGACGGGCGGGACCCCGGAAGAACCGGAGCGGGAGGAGGGGCGGCGCGTCCGTCGACGGCACAAGCTCCTGTTGAAAGCTGCCCTGCTCGGCCGCTCGCGGGGTGGACAGACGAGCAAGGTCCATCTCGCTGCCGACCGCAAATGCCGCCCGCTCGTGGTGGTGTTGACCGCGGGCCAGGCCGCGGACAGTCCGCAGTTCCTCCCCGCGCTGAGGGAGATACGGGTCCGCAGGCCGGCGGGCCGTCCTCGCACCCGGCCCGGCGCGGTTGCCGGGGACAAGACATCCCACGCGGATAAGCGTCAAGCCGCCGTCGCTCTGAGTCCGGCTGAGGCCAGTGGGAAAGCGACTGCTTCGTCGTAGGTATGGCTATTCCGGAGGCAGTGGAAGAGCATGCCCATGAAGCGGTTGAAGAGGTTCCGCTGTGCTGCGACGTGGCGGTCGCCGGCGGCTCGGCGGCGGTCGTAGTGGGCTCTGGCTCCTGGTGACCTGGTCAGAGAGTTGAAGGCCCAGACGAAGCCAACGGCGGCCAGTCTCTGGTTCTTGACCTTCCTGCTCATGACCTTGCAGCTCTTGCCGCTGGCTCTGGTGACCGGGGCGCTTCCCGCGTAGGCCTTGAGGGATGCATCGACGACGAGCTCGGCGCGGTGGTGGTCGGCCATGGTGTAGCCGACGACCTCGCGGGTGGCCAGGTCCAGCCAGCAGGCGAGGTAGAGCCA
>NZ_JBEPDM010000089.1:0-13534 GCF_040300305.1 Streptomyces sp. NPDC000410 | reverse complement strand
ACTGGGCCCTCCCCCAGGCTGGCTCCTGCCGATACCGTAGGGGCATGGCCAGGGAAATCCGTATCGAGGTCGACGACGAGACCTACGAGCAGCTGGAGCGCCTCGCGGCCGGCGGCCACGCCGAGCCTGCGCAGTACGCCGCCCAGCTGCTGACCGCCGACATCACCCGCGCCCGGTTCAACGAGGCCGCAAAGGCCTTCGCCGACGAGCACGCCGCCGGCTTCGCCGCCCGGTTCGGCACCGGTCAGGGGCAGGCCGCCGCCTGATGGCACCGATCGTCCTCATCGACGAAGGCTGGCTCCTGGACGTCGCCCAGACCCACGTCCCCGGCGACCCCGACATCACCGACTACGGAGCCCTGGCCGCCGCGGTCGCCCGCCACCGGCACGAGGTGATGGGCACCCTGGTGTATCCAGAACCGCACCACCGGGCCGCCGCCCTGCTGCACTCCCTCGCCCGCGTCCCCGCACTCGAGCACAGCAACCAGCTCTACGCCGCCATGACCGCCTACGCCTACCTCCAGGCCAGCGGCCAGCAGCCCAAGACCACCACCGATGACGCGGCCGACCTTATCGCCGCGACCGCCGACGGCCGGCTCACCATCCGCGAGATCGCCACCGCCATCAAGACCTGGACCCACTGACCAGCAGCGCCGGGCCGGGCCGGGGCACGCATACTCCCAGCCGCTCGGCTCGAGCCTGGCCCTACAGGCGCCTACCGGTCCCTCCATGCCTGGCACAGGGCCTTGAACTCCCTTTGGCGTTCGGCGATCAGGTCCAGGGGGCGTTGCAGATGGCAGTCCAGGACGTGCACGTCATGCTGGAAGGGTTCGAAGCCGATGCGGGACCACACGCGGCTGAGTTTCGCGGCTGCTTCCTGGTGCTGGACCTCAGTCATTTCCCGGCCGTCAGCGGAGCCGGGGCTCGCAGACCACGGCGACGCAGTTGTTCGACAGGCGCTGAATGGCGGCACCGGCCAGGGCCGGGCCGAGTCCGAACCCTCTCCACTGCGGTTGAAGGATCACCCGGTCCATCACCAGAAGATCACCGACCGGGTGGGCGAGCTCCTTGCCGAGCCACGGCGATGCACCCATCTTCCAGGGAATGCACTACCTGCCGAGCCTCGGCCTGTACATCACCTCCAAGGGCCGTCCCTACGATCCGGCCCTTGGCCGGTGGCTGACACCCGCCGGTCAGGGGACCGACCCCTACGCCTACGACAACGGCTGCCCAAGTAGTCAACCTTCCACGGCTCGTGGGCTCACCCTCTTCCAACTCTGCTGCGGAAGGTGAGCCCACGAGCAGCAGAGCACGGCAGCCGCTGATCACCACCCGGGCGCGGAGCCGGGACCAGCCTTCCGTACGGGGTCTCGGGGGCGCAGCGGGAAGTGGGGCCGGAGGCTACAGGGTGGCCGTCCAGTCGCCGCGGGTGAGGGTGGTCTCGCCGTCGGGCGTGATGGTGACGCGGGCGCCGTACACGGGCAACTCGCCCATCCAGTTGAGGCGGTCGAGGATGTCCTCCAGGGGGTCCCACAGGCGGCGCGGGCCGCCCTGGTGGACGGTGGCGGCCTGCCGGGGGGCGGTGGCGTGGGCGCGGACCCATGAGCCGTCGGGGTGGGTCATCCAGACCGTGTGGCTGCGGTCCGGGTGCCACCGGTGGCGGTGCTCGATGCCGGGGATCTGGAGCTGGAGCATGGAGCGGATGCTCCAGGTCTCCGGGACGAAGACGAGGAAGTGGCGGCTGATGCTCGCCTCCCCGTTGCCGCACTTCGCCTCTTCCCAGACGGAGGCCGGAACCGTCTCTTCGTAGTCGTCTCCCTGGCGGGGGCCCATGAAGGAGGCCGGCTCGAAGGAGGTCCGCCCCAGGGCGCCGCCGTCCGGGGTCTTGTCGGCGTAGAGGATCAGGCCGGTACCGGTGATCGTGGTGACCAGACGGCCGCCGGGGCGCAGGGCTTGGAGCCAGGCGGCCGGGATCGTCGGCACGGACACGGTGGACACGATCCGGTCGTACTCGCCGGGCAGCGGCCCCTGGGTGAGGTCGCAGACGGTGGTCTCGGGGCGGTGCCCGAGGGAGGCGAGCCGGTCGGTGGCGGCCTCGACGAGGTACGGGTCGACGTCGACGCTCGTCACCAGGTCGGAGCCGAGGCGGTGGCAGGCCAGGGCGGTGCCGTAGCCGGTTCCGGTCGTCACCAGCGTGCGGCAGCCGTCGGTGAGTTCCGCGTGCCGGTACATCCCGACGACCAGGCCCGGCTCCGTCGAGGACGACGTCGACACCCCGGACGTGACGACGGTGCCGGGCTCGGCGTCGTCGGCGTGCAGGGCCCCGACCCGCGTCACCAGCGTGGTGTCGCTGTACGCGGCGGCGAGCCACGCGTCGGGGTCGGCCGCGCCGTCGCGGACCACCCGGCCGCCGGCCGCCTGGTCCCTCTCGTACCACCGGGGCACGAGCAGGTGCCGGGGGATGTCGGCGACGGCGGCCCCCCAGCGGGAACCCGGCCGGTCGACCTCGCCGGCCAGCCGCCTCGCGTGCATCTGCCAGTCCACGTCCGCTCCTCTCCGTCTTCCTCGTTCGTCCTCAGCCCATCGGCCCGCAGGAGCCACCCCCGCCCGAACTGTCGTCCGAGGGTCCGCAGTCCGGCCCGCACGGGTCCGCCGACGTCCGGGCCGGGACGCTCGCGCGCGCCCGCTGCCACTCGGGGCTGGCCAGGACCGCCGCGAGCGACGTCTCCCGGACACTGCCCGTCGCCAGGAACCGGCCGATCTCGCAGGGCGCCACCCGGCCGTCCGGCAGAACGGCCGCCTTGCCGTTGGCGCACCGCCCGCACAGCGAAGACGTGGACGGCAGGAGACCGCCGGCGGCGCGCCCGACCGCGCGGACCTTGTCGACAGTGGCGGTGACCCCGAGGCCCGCCATCTCGGCGCGGGCCTGCTCCGCCCGCTGGCCATTCCCGTGGTCGACGATGGCGACCCGCAGCTTCACCTTCCGGCGTACGGCCTCGACGATGGAGGCGCGCGTCGCCGTGTGGGACCCGTCCCGGCCGGTGATCGCGTCGTGCTCGGCGGCGACATCGCTGTAGTAGGAGGTCGCCACGCTTACCCGCGGGTCCTCGAAGAGCGGCCAGTGCCGGTCCCGGACCTTGTAGAGGTTGGAGTGGACCCGGACGCTCAGGCCGACGCGGAGCGCGTGCTCGACGAGCTGGGTGAAGTCGGGGTGCAGGGTGGGCTCGCCGCCGATGAACTGCACAGTGCTCGTCCCGAGGGCGGCGGCCTCGTCGATCAGCCGGTGCCAGTCCTCGGCGGTCATGCTGCCGTGGCCCCGGGTCGGGCCGGCCTCGGCGTAGCACTGGGTGGGGCAGGTGAGCTGACAGCGGGCGGTGAGCTCCAGCGAGAGGAAGTCGAGCGAAGCGACGGGGCGTTCGTCCAGCACGGTCATCGGGTGCTCCTTGCTCGTACGGCCCAGCATGCCGGGCCGAGGCGGGGCGGGTGGACGGGATGGTCGTATTCGTGGGGCGGGCCGGCGGAATCGGTTGAAGATCAGCAGGCCCGCCCCGTCACCGGTTCCGCGGCCGGCACGGGCGCCAGCCGGTCGAGACGCTCGTAGAGCGCGCGCACCAGGCGGGCGCGGTTCTGGACGCAGGCCATCGTGCCGTCGTACGGCTCCTTGAGCTGGCTGTCGGCCTCCTGGAGGACAACCTCGGTCAGGGCGCGGGTGGGGTCGTCCTGTTCCAGGTGGTCGACGTGTCCCTGGACTTCGGCGACGACGGCCCAGCCGTGGCCGGTCAGCTGCAGGGCGATCTGTTCGTAGTCGCCGGGCTGGAGTGCGAGCGGGTCGGTCCACCCGAGCACGGCCTTGGCGAGCGACTCGTGGGGTTCACGGTCCAACGGGAGTCCCGCAGTCAGCCGGCCCTCGGGGTCGTGGAGGACGTGGTGACGGCTCATGGTGGTGCCTCCCAACGAGTCGAACTCTTCTGCAGGCCGTACGGGGGAAGGGGGCTCGACTGCTTCCTTGGCGGTCGAGCGTGAGCATGAGGGCCAGGCCCAGGGCGTGGGGCAGGGTGACTCCGTCGACCTTGGTGCAGGTGGTGATGATGCCGGCGCCCGGCTCGGCGTTGAACACGGCTCCCACGTCGGCGGGGTGCAGGGGCTCCACCGGGATCGTCCGCGGGTGCGCGCCCGGGGCCGGGCAGGGGCCCGCGGTGTCGGTGTCGTGGCAGGTGCAGCCCGCCTGTCGGCGGTATCGGTGGCCGGCCGCGACAGGCCAGCCGAGTCCGGTCGCGTAGGCGTGTGCGCAGTCCGTGGTGTTGCGTCCGTGGAGCGCTTGCACGATCTCACCCCCGACTGTCCACGGTTCGTCGCTTTGCGTGAGGCGCACAGGGCGAGGGTGGGCGAGAAGCACGACGGCGACCCCTAGGTTTTCTAGGAGCCGCCCAAGTGGCATATGCGCGAGAGGCTTTCCGCGGTCAGCTCAGACCGTCAGCTCCATGTTCCGGACCAGTCCGGAGAGGGCAGCGTGCTGCGACGGGACACCGGTGCGGACCATGTCGGCGACGAGGGCACGGGCCATCGGGTGCGCGTAGACGTAGTGCGGGGCGTGCGCGGCGGCCTTCCGCAGAGTCGCGACGGCCGCGGCCGACTTGCCCATCTGCCGGAAGCCGCGCGCCTCGTCGATCCGGAAGTGGGTGATGCGCTCCCGTGACGGGGTCGCGGAGACGTTGGCCTCCGGCACGAACGTGAGGCCCTTGTCCGGTTCCTCGACCTCCACGCCCACCTCGGCGGCGTGCACGGCGACGTTGCCTCTGCCGAACACCGTCTGGTATTGCAGGTCGTGGTAGTCCTGCGGAAGGCGCTGGGCGATCTCCCACGCCGTACGGGTGTACTGCCAGGCGTCGGTCTTGTTGCCGGCCCTCGCCGTGGCGATGACCTGGCGGAGCATCAACGCGCCCTGCAGGGCGAGTGCCGTGGTCCCGCCGTGCTTGGTCGCTGGGTCCAGTTCGGCGAGCGCGGCCTGGGCGATGGTCTCGGTCTCGCGGAGGGAGCCCTGGTGGAGCATGGCTCCGCACCGGTCCCAGGCGACGGCGGCCTTGCTGATCGGATCGTCGAGCTGCGTGGCAGCCCCGGCGGCGACCTCGGCCGCGACCCACGCCAGGTCGGGGTAGCCAAGCTGGTTCAGGGTCTGCCTCGTGTTGCGGGCGGCGTCGACCAGGAGCTTGAGTGCCTGCTCCCGCTCCGGGCCCGAGCCGTGGTTCAGCAGGGTGGTGTTCAGCTCCTCGAGCAAGCCGGGGAGGACCGCGGCGGCGGGCAGCGCGGCGCCCTGCCGGGCCCGGTTCGCGGCGCTTGCCTGTGCCTGCATCCGAGGCAGGTCCGTCGGACCCGAGGTGGGCACCAGCCCGGGGTGACCGGAGAGGATCAGGCCCGAGCGGCGCAACACGGTGCGCAGCGCGGGGATGTAGGCGTGGGCGGAGCTGCCGCCGTCACCGCGCAGCCGGTAGGGCTGGCCCAGGAGCCAGACCACGTCCACGTCGCAGACCTCGGCGATCGAGAAGATGACGGAGTACCGGTCCAAGGTCATTCGGCCGGCCTCGACGTTCTCGAGCCAGCTGAGGGACCGGTCGATGAGCCCGGCCAGTTCCTCGTGCGTCAGTCCGGCCTGGATCCGTGCGACGCGTACGCGGCGCCCGATGTGCTTCTGCGCTTCGTCATGCATGATGGAACTCCGTTCTGGGCTTGGACACTTGGAACGGTACTCGCGCCCTGGCGGCGCGACATACGGAAGCGGCCCACCCTGCTCGTCAGGGTGGGCCGTTTGCGCTCCGCGGATCGAGCCCGGCGGTCTACACGGAGCGGATGGTGCGGCGACGCCGGGCGTCAACGTTGCTGACCTTCCGCGGGGCTGCGGCCCGGGTGTCCGGCGTGATGGGAGGATCGACGAGTGCCGCCGCCACCAGGCGCCGAAGGTCGGGGTTGGAGGAGAGGACGTACCGCGCGTTGATGCGGTAGGTGCCGGCGTCGTCCCGGACGAGCAGCCCGAGCGTGGTGAGCCGTGCGAGCGCCTCGTACACCGTGGACTCGGAGTGGTCCACGTCGCGTACGACGTCGTCAACAGGAACGGAGATCGCGGCGAAGAGTCCGCCGTGGCGCTCTATCCAGTCGAGCACACAGCGCTGGGCCGCAGTGAGCTTGAGGGTGTAGAGCGGCGGGGTGACGAACTCGGCGTCAGGATCGAACGCGTGGGCGGTCATCGGCTCGCCTCCCCGGCTGCTCGTCGGATGGGCGTCGCTGCGGGCGGCTCTTCGCTCCGGCCACCAAGCGCGCGCTCGTCGCGAGCTGGCCTGACCGGTACGAAGTCCGGACCGGAGCAGCCGCCACGGCCTGAAGCAGCGCCCGAGGGCGCGGACGCAACTAAGCGATGACTGCGGCGGGGACAGCGTTCTCGTCCCTCCAGTCCCCGTCGAACAGGGCCGCAACCAGCCGCTCTTGCTCGGTGGGCAGCCGGCCGCTCCGGTGCCTGGTACGGGTCTTGGCCAGCCACGGGCCGATCCGGACACTCTCCCCGTCGACCGCGATCGTCTCCCGGGCGCTGGGGGCACGGCCCTCACGGTGGAGGAAGAGCTCCAGGAGCTGGACGGTCTGCTCGAAGGTGCGGCGACTACGGCGGGCCGGGGCGAGCGGGCTGGTGTCGGGGGTCAGGCCGAGGTGGGTGAGCAGGTTCTGCTGGCCGGGGTGGAGGGTGGACCAGGTGCTGAACTGGCGACCGAGCCAGGAGCCGATCTTGACCCCGCCCAGAACCGTGTCGCTGGTGAGGGCGGCGGGATCGGCGCCGTCGGCGATGTGGGCGCGCAGGAGGCCGTACTTGCGGTGCCAGTCCGCGCCGTGCGGGAGGTGCCAGTCGGCGTCAAGGGCGGTCAGGGCCTCGGCACGGTCGGGGTCGAGGGCGTTCTTGCCGCCAAGGTGGCGCTGTTCGGCAAGCCACGCGCCGATGGGGGTGGTGGCGGGTGCGGCGAGGTGCCCGTGCGTGGCGTGGTAGTCGGCGGCTTCGGTGAGGCGGGCGCGCCATGCTGCGTGGTGTTTGTCCCAGATCATGCCGAGTGCGTCGAGTTCGGCGGTCCAGTCCGGCTCGAGGCGGTCGGAGGTGCGGGCGTCGCGCATGAGGGTGATGAAGCGGCCGAGCTCGTAGCCGACGGGGTCGGTGTAGTGGGCGGGGACGTCGAGGTGGCCGTGGGTGTCGCGGTAGGCCTGGGCGGCGGCGAGGCCGAGGCGGCGGGAGCGGGAGATGCCTTGGTCTCGTGGGTCGAAGGCGATGAGGTCCATGGCGCGGGCGATGCGCTCGGGGTGGAGGGTGAAGTCGAAGTGCCAGCGGCGTTCGATCAGCTCGCTGGTCTCCCGCGGCAGCCGGTTGGCCTTGTCCGGGAGGCGTTCGAGGATGCGGTGGTCGTGGCTGGCGAGCGCGGTGGCGATCGCCCACACCGGCTCGTACGCCGTGCCGAGAATGTCCTCGGGGTCGGCGCCGGGAGGCACGTAGACGGGGACGATCAGGCTGGCGGTCTTGCCCGAGACGTCGACCCTGAGGGCGCGGCCCAGGGCCTGGACACAGCGGATGACGCTGCGGGTGGGGTCGGCGAAGACGACCGCGTCGACGCTGGGGATGTCGACGCCCTCGGAGATCAGGCGGGCGTTGGTCATGATCGCGCACGAGGCGGTGGCGAAGCCGTTGAAGCGGTCCTGGCGTTCGGCGGGTGTGTGCTCGCCGTGGACGAAGAACAGCCGCGGGTCGATGTCCGGGCACAGCTCGGGCGCGGTGCGGCGTAGCAGGCGCAGGGTGTGGGGCAGTTCGCGGGCGAAGCGGCGGGCGTCGGAGACGAGGGTGAAGTACACCAGCACCCGGCGCAGCGAGTGTTCGGTCATGGCCTTGAGGACGGCGAGGTGCAGCGCGGTGGTACGCAGCACGCTCTCGGTCTGGCCCTGGTTCTCGCCGCCGCCGTCGTGGGTGGTGCCGGGGGCCGGCAGGTTCAGTCGCTTGCGGAGTTCGGCGTCGGGGAGGGTGGGGACCACGATGCGGTAGTCCGCTGCCCGGCCGTCCGCGACCGCGCGTGCGAGCGGGTATTCGTGGATCTTCTTGCCGTAGACGGCCTCGTTGTCCATCGAGTTGGCGAAAGCGTCCGCGTCCGTCCCGGTGCGGCGTGGGCGGCGCGGGCGGTGGGTGTCGGCGGACTCCGCCAGGTCAGGGGCGGCGAAGATCCGCGGGGTCGCGGTCATGTAGAGGCGACGGTCGGCCAGGATCCGCGCCGCGTCGTGGACGGCGGCCCACTTCTTGTCCGCCCGGCCGGCGATCCGGTGCGCCTCGTCCAAGATGGCAAGGTCGAACGGCGGCACCACGTACCGGGTCTTCTGAGTCTGCTCGATCTTGTCGAGGGAGTCATAGGTACAGATCACCGTCACAGCCGGGATCTGATCGGCCCCCTCCCCCACCACCGACAACAAAGCAGCCAACGCCGTTGCGTCACTCGTGGAGCCGACCCGCGCCGCAACCAGATCCTCCCGCCCCGCAGCGTCCATCGAGGACACGATCACCATGTGCTCCAGATGACCGTCCCGCCGCCACGCCAACGCCGACTGCGCCGCCAGATCCAGCGTCGGCACCACGAACAACACCAGCCGCGCCCCCAGCCCGTCCGCCACCCTGACCGACACCAACGTCTTACCCGTCCCCGTCGCCGCCACCAGCAGACCCCGCGACCCCGCCCACCGCAAATGCCTGACCGCCCCCTGGACCGCGTCGGCCTGGTCCGCAAACAACGACCGCTTCCCAGCACCGCCGAGCGACATACCGGCAGGAGTCATCACGGGCCCTTCTCACCTGTCACGCGCAGCGGCATCCCGTCCCCCGGCTGCCCCGCCCATCCTCGCGAACCGCCACCCTATGCCTCAGCTCAAATGCTCAATCCGCCGACTCTGACGCCTCGATTCGCGCCCACTGCGCGGCAGCCAACGGCACACACGTACAACGACCGGAGAGGACGGTCGGAACCGGCGCCGCTCGTCAGGCGGTCGGCCCCGTGCAAAGTCGGCGCACGTCACGCACGAGCGTGCACAAGGCACCGAGGAAGAGCACAGCTCCAGCCCCGATCCAGAGGGCCGATGCCCCGGATTCGTACTCACGAGCGGCAAGGGGTGAGCAGCAACATGCCGGCAAGGACGCCGAGGGCCGAGATCAGAGCGCTGATGCGGTCAGTCATGCGGACATCATCAACGATAACCTCGGCCAGCGGGACTGATCCAGACGAATTGG
This sequence comes from Streptomyces sp. NPDC000410, assembly GCF_040300305.1. Classification (NCBI taxonomy): domain Bacteria; kingdom Bacillati; phylum Actinomycetota; class Actinomycetes; order Kitasatosporales; family Streptomycetaceae; genus Streptomyces; species Streptomyces sp. NPDC000410. Next base: position 4,249 of record NZ_JBEPDM010000089.1, on the reverse strand, counting down.
CCCAGCTCAACCGGGACGGCGTGACCGAGGACCACCCGCCGCCCGGCCGTCGTCGATCGCGCGTGCGAGGGGGTAGTCGTGGATCTTCTTGCCGTAGACGGACTCGTTGACCATGGAGTTGGCCGAGGCGTCCAGCTCCCCGAGGCCGGTGCGGCGCGTGGGGCGGCGGCGGAACATGCAGGCCGATTCGGCGAGGTCTGGTGCGGAAAAGCTGCGAGGCGTAGCGGTCATGCAGAGGCGGCGGTGCGCGCGGATGGCTGTCGCGTCGTCGAGGACCGCCCACTGCGCCTCGTCCATGACCGCGAGGTCGAACGCCGGGACCGGGCGCCGGGCGGGACGCTGGCAGTCACGGATCTTGTCGAGGGAGTCGTAGGTTCAGATCACGGTCAGGAAGGGGATCTGGTCCCGCCCAGGGCCGACCACCGACAGCAGGGCGGCCAGGCTGGCCGGCTCGCTGGTGGAACCGACCTGGGCGGCTGCGAGCGCGTCGTGGCCGGCGGTGTCCATCGAGGAGACGATGGTCAGGTGCCGGGTGGAGTCGTCCGTCCGCTACGCCAGCGCGGTCTGGGCAGCCAGGTCGAGAGTCGGCACCACCACCAGGACCACTGGAGGCCCTCTGTCAGTGGTGCCTGATATCTGCTGTCCTGTCAGATACTCCGTAAGCATGTCGGATCGCCGGGAGATGCGATTCATGCCTTTCACCGCGCTGCACCCCGAGCTGGGCCTTCTAGACTCGACCCTCCATGGTCTCGGACACGACCTGGAGTGGGGCCAGATCCACAAGGTCCACCCGCGCGTTCTTCTCACCTGCCCCGACTGCTCCTGGGGCCTGCACCCGAAGGTCTCCCGGTACGGGGTCCGGTTCTTCTGTCACGACCGCGACCGGCCGGAGTCATGCGAGCTGCTGAACGAGTCGTGGGAGCACCACATGCTCAAGCTGGAGATGGCGAGCGCGATCCGGGCGGCCGGGTGGTTCGCGGCACTGGAGGTGCCGGCCGAGGACGGGTCGTGGCGGGCGGACGTCATGGCCTCGTCCGCGGACGGGAGCCGGCGTATGGCCTGGGAGGCGCAGTTGTCGCCGATCACTGTGGACGACATCGCCGCCCGCACTGACCGGTACGCCGAGGAGGGGATCCGGGTGTGCTGGGTGCACCCGGGCGCGCGGCCGCCGCAGTGGATCAGCGCGGTGCCTGCTGTCCGGGCCAGAGCTCCGCAGGAGCGGGATCAGCCGTGGGTGGTGGACGACGGGCTCGCCGGGTTCGTGTACCGGAGCGGGCGGTGGGAGTTCCAGGAGGAGCCGCTCGAGCGGTTCGTGCGGTGGGCGCTGGAGGGCCGGCTCGTTCCCGCTGAAGTGCTGCCCCGGTACCGGCGGGTGCACCGGATGGTCAACGGTGAGCAGCGGCGGTTTCGCCGGGATCGGTGGTGGACGTCGCGGAAGTCCATCGCTGACCAGGGCAAGCACGAGGTGATGCGGCAGCGGCAGGATGCCGCGCGGGCGGAGCGGGAGGCCCGGCAGAAGGAGCAGGAGAAGGCTGCGGAGCGGCGCCGCCAGGAGGTAAAGGAGCAGGAGCGGGCGCGGAAGGCCGAGGAGGCTGAGCGTCGACGCCTGCGGCGGGAAGAAGAGGAGCGCTTGCGCCTGGAGGAGGCACGGCGGCGGTGGGCGGAGGAGGACGCGCGCCGGGAGCAGGAGAGGGTGGAGCGCGAGGCGCGTCTGGCCCGCGAGCAGGCCGAGCGGGAAGAGAGGGAGCGCCAGGCGCTGGAGACGGCGCGGGCGTGGTGGGGCCGGTTGTCGCCGCAGCAGCAGACCGAGCTGTTCGCCGCCGTCGCCGAGCACGCCTGGCGCGAGTCGAGTCTGCGGGTGGAGATCCCGGACAAGCCGATGATGTGGCCGCAGTACGCCCGCGGCGTTCCGGTCCATGTGGCCGACAAGCGGCGGACGCTGTACGGGATCGTGCGGCCATGCCCCGACCTGGTCGACGCCTGCCCCACGCTCACGAAGGAGCTGGTCCTGGTCCGCAGCACCCACGAGGCGCGCGAACTCGCCGCCATCCTGCCCCAGGGCCGGGTTGTCCACCTCGACCTGCCCGAGCACGAACAGCTCACCATGTACTGAAGCACGCCAGCGCCGTGTGCCCGGCCCCAGGCGGACCCTGAGGCCGCGCCAGCCCCGGGTCCGAGCGGCGGGCCACGTGGCCCCAAGGCGGCTGCTCCCTCGTACGGGTGGCACCGCCGACGGCGGCGGAACCGCTTGGCTCCGTCCTGCTGGCGCAGGGTTCATGAAGCCGATTGACGAGCAGCACATCACAGAGCCCGGCCTGGTGGTGCTGGACATCACCGGCGGGGACGAGGACACCGTTAAGGCCGTCATGGCCGCGCTGGAGGAACGGTGGGCGACCTCGGGCATCGGCCCGGTGCGTCGGGATCCCGGCGAGCCCGGGGTGCGGGCCCGGGTCTACGCCGACGTCCTGCGCCCGGGGCGGGAGCGCTCCTAGCGGAAGCCTGGGCCGTCCTGGCGGGTGGCCTGCCCAGCCCCCGTTCAGGCTTACCTGGCCGCCGGCTCCCACAACGGGCGGTCGGACAGGTAAGACGCCGTCGTTCACGTCGCGCCCTGGCCGCCGGCTTCCGCTCGCTGGGCAAGCCTGCCGCACGGTGGGCTTGCCCGGCACTCGCAACCGGCCGCATGTCCGCGACCGTAGCCGGTGACCGATCGGGTCGATCCATCGGCCAAATTCCACGCCAGCCGCGTGACCGGTCCCTGCACCCCTGGTGCCCGAATCGGTCAGCCCGTCAGCGGTGCGGCTACTCGGTAGTGCGGTCGGGATCGGGAAGATCCGGCGGGAAGTGCCGCTCCAGGATCTCCGCCCAGCGGTGGAGGACGACGAAGCCGGTGGTGTCGGCCTGCGCCTGGACCAGCTCGCCCAGGGCGTCGACGAAGGGCTGGGCTGCGGTGCCGGCGGGCAGCGCGGCGGCGGCCTTCCTGAGCCGCTCATGCGCGGAGGGAAAAACGCCCTGGGCCCACGCCTCTTGCTCCCGGATCCGCTTGCCACCCTCCTCCAAGTTGATCTCCATGATCGCGAGCGCAGGGCAGTCGGGAGTGTGCCAGGTCTCGCTGATCCCGCCGCCGGTCTTCACGTACGCGATGCGGGTGTTGTCGGGGCCCGGCAGGGCGAAGCAGTCGGTGCAGTCGACGCGTTCCGTCTCCGGCTTGTCGGTCATCGCGGAGCTCCCTTCGAGTAGAGGCAGAGCCTGCCATCCCGATCAACGGGCGACCAGGGGGTGCGGACAACCGAGTACAGCGCCCGTCCGCACGCCGGCGGCCGGCTAACGGGCGGGCCGGGCGGTCTGTGACGACGCGCCCCCTCGGCCCGGGGGTGTCGTCAGGGGCCGACGGGTTCGTCCCAGGGCATGACGAGCGACGGGGTGCCCTGACCGGTCCAGGCGACGCGGCAGGTACGGTTGTCGGCGTGGGCGCGCCAGCCATGCATCCCGGCGTCGTAGTCGGCGCAGATCAGCGCGGTGCGCACCAGTGCCGGGCGGGCGGGTGTGACGCTGTGGTCCCATTCCATGACGTCGATCACCGCCAAGCCGTCCACGACGGCCCAGCCGGCACCGGCGACCTGCCGCGCCCACGTGCGGGAGAGCGACAGCTGGATCAGCGGCTCGGCGCCGTACTCGGCTTTGTAGGTGAAAAACATCCCCGGCTCGCCGTCGGTGATCCGGGACTCCACCCGGGCCGCGGGCACCATGGGGACGCGGGAGGCGTCGTGGCCCGCGCGCTCGCGCCCGGCCCGGAAAGCCGGGGCGGTGCCGGATGCGTCGCGTAGTCCATGTCGCTGAACCAGGACGCGAAGCCGGAACGCACCGCGTCCGTCACCACCTGGCCGATCAGTTCCCTTGCCTGCCCCACACGCACGGTCCCACCCATTCCTCTGCATCCCGGCCCCGGTCTCACCCGCCGGAGGCCCACGCAACCCGGTATGCCACACCCCGGGCACGACGCGCCCGGCAAACCCCACAACACCACCCATCAACCGCGGCAAACCTTGACACCGCGCGACTCCCCGACCTCTGCCAGCCCCTCCAGGAAGCCGTCAGTCAGTCAGCATCCGGTGCACGTCCCGCAACAGACCACGACCCGAAACCTGGCTCACCCTGCACACCGGAGCCGCGGGCATGCGGTATCTTGAACGCGTTCAATTGAACACGTTCAAGAGCGGGGTTTGTGGTGGAGGAATACCAGAGGGTGTCC
>NZ_JBEPDM010000088.1:0-14799 GCF_040300305.1 Streptomyces sp. NPDC000410 | reverse complement strand
TGTGTGAAGTTCCTATCCGTAACCGGCGGGGGCTCCGCCCGGGGCCCCGGGTGCGCACCCGGGGCCGCGGACGTTCCCCCGTCAGTCCGTCAGACCACGGCCTCCATCCGCGTCAGCTCGGACAGCCGCTCCGACCACTGTCCCTTCGCGGTGCCCAACGCCACTTCGGCCAGTCGCAGCAACTGGACGTCGGAGGTGCCGGCGGGCGCGAAGATGTGGTGCGCGTCCCGCAGGTACCGTTCGATGGGGCGGTCGGTGAACAGCCCGGACGCCGCGTGGATCTCCATCGCGTTGCGTGCCGAGTCGAGCGCCGACTCGACGTTGACCAGCTTCGCGTTCATCAGCTCGGCGTCGCACGGCAGCCCCTGGTCCAGCAGATGCACCGCGTGGTACGCGGCGAGCCGGGCCGTCATCAGCCGGGACTGCAACTGGCCCAACTTCAGCTTGACCGACGGCAGCTCGTGCAGCGGCTTGCCGTAGCGGTGGCGCTCGGCGCAGAACCTCGTGGTCTCCTCCAGGATCGCCCGGTGCAGACCGAGCGAGACGGCGGTGAGGTTGGCCCGACCGTACAGAACGCTGGAGGAGTACGCGACGGCGAGCCCGTCGCCCTCCTCGCCGAGCCGGTTGTCCACCGGCACCCGGCAGTTGTCGAAGAACAGCTCACCGAAGCTGAATCCGTGCAGGCCCATCGTCGGCTTCTGCTCGCCGATGCGGAAGCCGGGCCGGTCCGACTCCACGAGGAACGCGGTCAGCCCCCCGGACCCCGGCCCTGTCCGTACGACGACTCCGTGCAGATCGCCGACGTGACTGTTGCCGACATACACCTTTCGGCCATTGATGACGTACTCGTCGCCCACGCGTTCGGCGGTCGCGCTCATGCCCAGGACATGCCCACCCGACTCCGGTTCCGTGACCGCGATCGTGGGCAGACACTCGCCCGCGGCGATCGCGGGGAGCCAGGCCTTCTTCTGCTCCTCGCTGCCGAAGTGGACGATCTTGGCGGCGCCCAGCTGGGAGGCCTGCACCATCGCCCCCATGGCGCCGCTGACGCGCGACAGTTCCTCGATGATGATGGTCTTGGCGAGGTGGCCGACACCCATCCCGCCGTACGCCTCGCTGATTGTCGCTCCGAGCCAGCCCTGCCGGGCGATCAGCCGGGACAGCTCGCGGTGGACCGTGCGGGCCGCCTCCATGGCGGGAATCCGCGGACGGACCTCACACTCCGCGAAGTGCCGGACGTGGTCCCGGAGCTGATGATGCAGTCGACTGGCGAAGTACCCGTCCATCGCGAGCCCTCCTCTGCGAATCGCCTGCTCGTGCGAGTGTTCGAGCAGGTGGTGCATCGGCGTGGTCCCGTCCCGTAACAGGCCGACCACCTCATGGTGTTGATCCATTTCAGGCGATACAAGATCATTGTCAACTTTGACCAAAACTGGGTCCGTTGACGTTTGATTGGGACTGTGTTTCGAGTGGTAGTGGCCAGTCCGGTCCCATCCACAGGGTGTGCCCATGATGCAACTTTCTGCCACATGCCAACGGCAAAGGTTTCGTGGGCATGTGGCACTCAGGGACAGCTCACCGGCCCCGAACCTGCTCGACAGTGCCGAACGTGCACGGCAGAGCTTCGCCGGTCGCGCCCCAGGGGCCGCACCGGGCCCGGTTCTGACGGCACGGCGTACGGGTGTGCCACCCGGCGTACACGAACGAGCCGGGCGCCGTCGTGCACGGAAGGCGCCGCCGTCGGGCCCGCCGCTCCCCTACGTCGACGGCCGGCCGGCGTACCACGGCCGGTGGTCGTGCCGAGTACGCCCGGGGCGTAGCGTGGAGGGAGAAGCCGCCTCACGAGGAGGCCGTCATGGCCGCTGTCGACGAGATCGCGCCGGACATCTTTCGCATCAACATGATGACCGTGCCGGACGAGGACTTCAGTACCAGCTTCTTCGTGATCAGGGACGAGGCCCCCACGCTCGTCGAAACGGGCTTCCGCCGGGCGTACGAGGAGACGCACGACGCCGTCGCCGCCGTCATCGATCCGACCACCCTGCGCTACCTCGTCGTCCCGCACCTGGAAGGCGACGAATGCGGCGCGCTCAATCCCTTCCTCGCGCAGGCCCCGCACGCCGTACCCGTCGGCAGCCCGATCGGGGTGGCCCTCAATCTCTCCGACTTCGCGGACCGCGAGCCCCGCGCCGTTGACGCGGACACCGAACTCGACCTCGGAGAGCACAAGCTCCGCTTCCTGATCACGCCGTACGTGCACACATGGGAGTCGATGCTGCCGTACGACGTCACGAGCGGAACGGTCTTCTGCTCGGACGTGTTCATCGGCCCGGAGGGCAGGCGCGCCGTCACGGACGCGGATCAGACGGACGCGATGGTGCGGATGTACCGGACGGTCGGCATCTTTCCGTCACGGGCACACCTGAACCACGCGCTGGACAAGATCGAGGCGGTCCACCCGCAGACGCTCGCCTGCCACCACGGGAGCGTGAAGGCGGGGAACATCGCCACCTATCTTCAGGTGCTGCGCGAGACCGATGTCACCGGCGTGACCGAGTGGAACCCGATGCTGGAGCCTCCGGGCAGCTGAGTGGAGTGCGACTCGGTCGACCGGTCCGAGCAGGACAGCCGGCCCAGAACGTCCCGTCTGATTCCCGCCAGTACATCGCGCCCTGCTGCGCCAGGCTGAACGGCATGACCGGCACCCACCAGCCCCAGCCCATCACCCCCACCGCCCTGAAGGAGCTCCGCGTGCGCGACGACGCCGGGCGTCCGCTCCGTCCGTACGTGGACGAGGAAGGCGGCGACCCGCTCCGTTGCTGCCTGCGACTCAGCGCCGCGGGCGACCGGATCGCCCTCGTCTCGTACGCCCCGCTGCGCCGCTGGGCGGCGCGGACCGGCGCCGAGCCCGGGGCGTACGACGAGCAGGGGCCGGTCTTCATCCACGCCGAGGACTGCGGCGGGCCGGACCCGGACAGCACCGGCTACCCGTGGGCCCGCCCCGGCGCCCTGCGTGCCTTCCGCCGCTACGACAGCCGAGGACACATCATCGGCGGCCGCATGGTGGAGCTGCCCGAGGACGCCGACGCGGCCTTCGGCCGCGCCCTCGACGAGGCCTTCGCCGCCCCGGACACCGCCCAGGTCCACGTGCGGGCTGTCGAATACGGCTGTTACCACTTCCGCGTGGACCGGCCCTGAAAGGGCTGAGTCCGAGCGGAGACTCCCACCTCGGAATTCAGCCCCGGAATCAGCCTGAGAATCCTGGATCCGGGATATCCTCCCGAATATGAGAGACGACGTCGAGGGCGGCGGGGACGGCGACCCCGTAGACGCGCGACTGGCCAGGCGGCTCGCCGAGCTGCGGGCCGAGCGCGGCTGGTCGCTGGACGAGCTGGCACAGCGCAGCGGCGTCAGCCGCTCCACCCTGTCCCGTGTCGAGCGCGGGGAGATCAGCCCCACGACCTCCCTGCTCGGCAAGCTGTGCGCGGTGCACGGCCGCACGATGTCGCAGCTGCTCAGTGAGGTCGAGGCGGAACCGGCCCGGCTGGTGCGGGCCGCGGACCAGACGGTCTGGACGGACGACGCCACCGGCTTCGTGCGCCGCTCCGTATCCCCGCCGCACTCCACGTTGCGTGCCGAAGTCGTGGAAGGGTGGCTCACGGCGGGCGCGGACGTCGCGTACGAGAGGCCTCCCGTGCCCGGGATGGAGCAGCACATCTGGGTGCTGGAGGGCGCGGTCGAGATCACCGTCGGCGACGAGACACATGAGCTGCGCGCGGGCGACTGCCTGCGGTTCAGGCTCTGGGGGCCGACACGCTTTCGCTGCCCCGGCCCCGAGCCCGTCCGTTACGCCGTGGTGGTGGTACTGCCATGACCGCCGACGTCATATCGCCGGTGTCCGCCCCCGAACTGGACTCGATCGCCCCGCACTTGGCGGAGCTGCTCGTCGACGCCGTCGACGCGGGCGCCTCGGTGGGCTTCCTCGCGCCGCTCGACCGCGCCGCGGCGGAGACCTGGTGGCGTACGCACGCGGCCGCGATCGCGGACGGCAGCCGAGCACTTTGGACGGCCCGCACCGGCGGCGGCCGGATCACCGGCACCATCAGCCTCGGGTTCGCCACCTACCCCAACGGCCGGCACCGCGCCGAGATCGCGAAACTGCTCGTCCACCGCGATGCCCGCGGCCGTGGCCTCGGCCGCACACTCCTCGCCACCGCGGAGCGCGCGGCGGCCGCGGCCGGAGCCACCCTGCTGCATCTGGACACCGAGACAGGCAGCCCCGCCGAGGCCCTCTATCGATCGGCCGGGTGGACGGAGGCCGGGATGATCCCCGACTACGCCGCCAACCCGTCGGGTGAGCTGCACCCGACCACGCTGTTCTTCAAGAAGCTGCCGCGTCAGTAGCGCAGCCGCGACAGATCTCCGGGCGGGTCTTCTCCGTGCCGGGCGCGAACGGATTCCGGTCCCATGGGGGTAAGTGGGGGAGCGGAGGGCGATTGTCAGTGGTGCGTCGTACGGTCTTCTCATGGCCAACGCCGACGACGTACGCAGGATCGCGCTCGCGCTGCCCGGGGCGGTGGAGAAGCTCGCGTGGGGCATGCCCACGTTCCGGGCCGGGGCGGGCGGAAAGATCTTCGCCTCGCTCGACGACGACGATCGGGCGATTGGGGTCAAGTGCCCCAAGGAGGACCGCGAGGAGCTGATCGCCGCCGAGCCGGACAAGTTCTTCATACGTCAGGGCCACGACGACAACTTCGCCTGGCTGAGGGTCCGGCTCGGCGCGCTGGAGGGCGACGACGAGCTGTACGCGATCCTGCTCGATTCCTGGCGCCAGGCGGCGCCGCGCAAACTGCTCGACGCGCACCCGGAGTTGGGAGAACCGCCGACGTGGTGAACGGGCAGCCCGGGGGCGGCCTTTCGCCGGGTGGTTCGTACGCGTAATGCCGCGTGCCTGCGTGCCTGCGTGCCTGCGTGCCCGCGTGCCCGCGTTCCTCAGCGGGAGAGGAATCCGGCGATCCGCTCCCGCAGGCCCGCCGGGTCCAGGCCGTGCGCGGCCAGGTGCTCGTCGATCCGGCCGTAGCGCCGCAGCTCCTGCCGGGCGACACCCAGGCCGAGCACCCGGTGCGGGACATCGGCGAGCGCGTCATTGGCGGCGGTCGTGGACGTCCCGGCGAGGTACGGCTCGACGATCACCACGTCCGCGGCTCGGTCACCGGCCGCCCGGCGCAGCGCCGCGGCGTCGAAGGGGCGCACGGTCGTCGCGTACAGCACGGTCACGTCCAGGCCCCGGGTCGCCGCCAGGACGTTGTCCAGCAGTGGGCCGACCGCGATCACGACCCCGCCGCGCCCCTCCCGCACGGTCAGGAACCGGGCGCCGTCCACCGCCATGGCCTGCTCGTTGGACTGCAGCGACAGCCGTACGTACACCCGGTCGTCCCCGGCGGCAGCGGCGTGCCGCAGCAGGGTCTCGGCCTCGTCCGGGTGCCCCGGCACATGCACGGTCCAGCCGTCGAGAGTGTCGAGCAGCGCTACATCGCCCGGCGCCATGTGCGTGAAACCGCCGGCGGGCCAGTCGTACGACGCCCCCGCACTCACGAGCACGCCGCCCACCCCCTGGTGCCCGAAGTCCAGCTTGACCTGCTCGAACGGCCGCTCCACCAGAAAGCTGGCGAAGGTGTGCACAACCGGTCGCATTCCGGTCAGCGCCAGCCCGCCGCCGACGCCGATCATCAGTTGCTCGCGGATGCCGACGTTGATCACCCTGTCGGGGTGCGCCCGCTCGGCCTGCTGGAACCCGTCTCTGCTGATCTCCGCCAGCACCAGGGCGAGCCTCGGATCCTCGTCCAGCAGTCGCGACGTGGTGGAGATGAAGCGGTCACGCATCGTATCCATGATCAATGTCTCCTCTGAAGGGGCAGGGAAGGGCCGGGCGGGGTGGGGCTGGTCAGGCGTTCTTGGGTTCGACCCGGGCGACGACCGCCCGTGGCCGCCCCGTGTGCGGCGCGGTGAAGGCCTTGTACAGCGCCTCGTGATCCCTGCCGTCCACGGTCTCGGCCGACCAGCCGGCCGCCTCGAAGCGCGACGCGATGCCGCCGGGCCAGCCGTACGTCGCCGACGCGTTGTCGATCACCACTGTGTGCAGCTGCTCCAGGCCGGCGGGGCCCGCGTACGCGATGGCCTCGTGATTGCTGCCCTCGTCCAGCTCGGCGTCCCCGATCAGCACCCACACCCGCGGATCGGTCAGCCCCTGGGCCCGCAGCCCCAGCACCGTCCCGACGGCGAGCGGCAGCCCGTGCCCGAGCGACCCGCTCCCGATCTCGGCCCCGGGCACGAGCATGCGGTCCGGGTGGTGCCCGAGCGGAGAGTCGTACGACCCGAAGCCCGTCAGCAGCTCCTCGCCGAAGAAGCCCTTGGCCGCGAGGACGGCGTAGTACGCCATCGGCCCGTGCCCCTTCGACAACAGGAACCGGTCCCGACCGGCCGCGCCGGACGACTCCGGCGCAACCCGCAGCACCCGGTCGTACAGCACCCAGAGTGCGTCGAGGGTCGAAGTCGCGGCGGGCCCGTGCTTCTCGTCGCCCGTCATCAGGGCCATGAGGCGGCTCAGGTCCTGGTGGTCACGTGTTGAGGTGAGTCCCGTAGGTGTCATGTCCCCACGGTGCAACTTAAACCGCACTTGAGGTCAACAGGCAAACGGTTCGTGACCACCAGGGGAAGTGCGGTATGGTTCTCGTGCGCGATCGGCCGGGGGAAACCCCAGGTCAGACGGGCATCGGGACGTGGCGCAGCTTGGTAGCGCACTTGACTGGGGGTCAAGGGGTCGCAGGTTCAAATCCTGTCGTCCCGACTTTTCGAAGTCGGAGATCAAGGGCCGTTTCAGAGCGATCTGAAACGGCCCTTGACCGTTTTTAGGGACCATTCGGGACCAACTCGCCTTGACCGGTCAGCGGGCGACCACGATGGGGCTCGGCAAGGACCTGGGAGCTCGGAGCGCGCTGAGCTGTGCTGAGAGGGCGGCGCCGGCGTCGGTGATCTTGTGCACGTTGGGGTGCGGATATCGCTGAGTGGTGGTGCGGCCACGAGTGCGTTGGCCGGCTCGACGAGCGTCTCCCAGTCGGGTGGCGCCGGCGCTGTCAATGAGGCTTTCTCGGCCTTGCGGGACATGGGTGTTCCTCACGTCCGCTTCGGCACGCCTGCGTGCTTGACGCGGAATCAGGAGTCACGACGCATGCCATCGTCCATCGCTTGGTTCCGGTGCCGGCACCGGTCTCCTCGCGGGTGGGGCTTCGCGCGCCGCCGTCAGGGGGGCGTCACCCGCCGGGCATCCAACGCCCCGAAGCCCCCCGCCGGCGGCCCGTTCCCTGTGGTGCAGTCCAAGAATCCCGCCCCGGTCGGTGCGTTCCTCGCGGGGAAACTGCTCTCCCGCACGGTCCTTGGCCACCTTTTCCGCCGTGTCGGCGGATCGGTGCTCGTCTCGGCGGTGAAGGGTGCAGGTGACTGCACCACCCGGCTCGCGGACTGACGCAGCCTCCTGTCGCCCGGCCGGGAATCCCGACCGGGCCAGTCTCGCGCGCGCCGTAGCCGCGCCACGGCAAGGGGGGAGTGGGCGTCTGCTGACGGCAGGCCCGCCGCCCGCGACCGCTTTGCCGTCGTCGGTGGACGGGCCGCTCGTGTGACAGCTGTCGCACACCTTCATAAATACCCCCCTGGGTATCTCTGCTACCGTGGATCCAGATACCCCGGGGGGTAAATGTGCGATGAGGGAGAGTGCCGTGTTCTTTGCCGACATCCTGGAGACCGAAGGGCTGGGCAACCGCAGCTACCTGGCCGGGGGTGCTGCTGCGGCGGTGGTGGTGGACCCGCCTCGGGACATCGACCGGGTGATCGCTGCGGCCGCGCGGCGTGGAGTGCGGATCGCGGTGGTCGCGGAGACGCACGTCCATAACGACTACGTCACCGGGGGCCTGGAGCTGGCTCGGCTGACCGGTGCCCGCTACCTGGTGCCTGCCGCGGCGTCGGTGGCGTATGAGCGGGTTCCCATGTCCGACGGGGATGTGGAGGAAGTTGCCGAGGGCCTCGTGCTGCGGCCGTGGCAACTCCGGGCCACACTCCGCACCACACGTCCTACGTGTTGGAGGACGACGGGCAGGCCGTGGCCGCGTTCACGGGCGGGTCGCTGTTGATCGGCAGTGTCGGGCGGCCGGATCTGGTGGAGCCGCGGCTGACCGAGCAGTTGGCCCGGGCCCAGCATGCCTCCGCGCGCCGCCTCGCGGCGGAGCTGGACGATGAGGTGGCGGTGATGCCCACCCATGGGTTCGGCAGCTTCTGCTCCTCCACCCAGGCCGGCGGGCCGCGCAGCACCATCGGTGCGGAGAAGGCGTCCAACCCTGCGCTCGTTCAGGATGTGGAGACGTTCGTCAAGGAGCTGTTGGCCGGGCTGGACGACGTGCCGGCGTACTACGCGCACATGGGCCCGGCCAACGCCGCAGGTCCCGCACCAGTGGACCTGACCGCGTCGCGGCGCGCCGACGCGAGCGAGATCGCGGGTCGTCTGGCGGCGGGCGAGTGGGTCGTCGATCTGCGCAGCCGGGTGGCTTTCGCCGAGGGGCATGTGGCTGGTTCGTTCAACTTCGAGGTCCAGGGGCAGCTGGCTACCTATCTGGCATGGATGATCCCGTGGGGCAAGCCGGTGACGCTGCTGGCAGAGAGCGCCGAGGACGTCTCCCGCGCTCAGCGGGAGCTGGCCCGGGTGGGCATCGACCGCCCGGCCGCAGCCGCCGTCGGCTCTCCGGCCGACTGGGTCACCGGGCAGGACGGGCCGGCGTCGTTCCCGCGGGCGACGTTCGCCGACCTGGCCGCGGCGCGCGAGCGGGGTGAGGACGTGGTGGTCCTGGATGTGCGCCGCGCCGGCGAGCGGGTCGGCGGCTGGATCGAGGGCAGCGTGCACGTCCCCGTCCACCAGGTCCATCAGCGCCTGGACGAGGTGCCCACGGGCACGGTGTGGGTGCACTGCGCGGGCGGGATGCGCGCGGCGATCGCCGCCTCCGTGCTGGACGCCGCAGGCCGTGACGTGGTGGCCATCGACGACGGCTACGCAGCCACCGCCGACGCCGGTCTCGTGCTGGCCACGGCCGCCCAGAACTAACCCTCCAACCTCGTCTGCCGGGCCGTCGGCGGTCCGGCGGACGAGGAGCACCCAAGGATTACGCGCGATGCTCTTCTCCCGAAGCGGCCCAGGCCGTATCACCCCATCTGAAGCCCAACGCCTGATCCGGCAAGGTACGGCCGTGCTGCCCGGCGTCCGTGAGACGGACGAATACCAGGCCGGTCACGCGCCCGGTGCGCTGTATGTGCCGCTGTCGCGGCCGGCAGCCGTTGCGACGGATATGCCGGGCGGCCAGGACGGGCGCAGCCTGGTGCTGATCTGCCGTTCGGGCAACCGTTCCCGGCAGGCCGCGCGGCTACTGGCCGAGAGCGGTGCGGAGGCGGTGGACGTCACCGGTGGCATGATCGCCTGGGCCGGAGGGCTGCCCGTCCAGGACGCGCACGGGCAGGCGGGCACCGTCATATGACCGCGCTCGTCCTCGCCCTGCTTGCCGGGGCGCTGGTCGGCCTGGCGCTGGGCTCGCTGGGGGCGGGCGGCAGCATCCTGGCCGTCCCTGCTCTGATCCACCTGCTCGGTTTCAGCCCGGCGGAGGCGACCACCGCCAGCCTGGTCATCGTGATCGTCACCTCGGCCACCGCCCTGGTGGCTCATGCCCGAGCCGGGAAGGTGCGCTGGCGGGCCGGACTGTTGTTCGCAGCGGCCGGACTTCTGCCCGCCGCCGCGGCCGGTGTTCTGTCCGCGCACATCCCCGCCACCGTGCTGACTCTCGCTTTCGCGGCCCTGGCCGTGCCGGCGGGCCTGCGGATGCTGCGCCACCGTGTGCCGCCCGAGAACGCGACGGTGTCCCGCCCCCGTGTGGCGGTCGCGGGGGCCGGACTGGGCGCCGTGACCGGCTTTCTCGGGGTCGGCGGCGGCTTCCTTGCGGTGCCCGCACTGGTGGCCGTGCTCGCCGTGCCCATGAGTGCGGCCGTGGGCACCAGCCTGCTGGTCATCATCGCCAACGCGCTGGTCGCCCTCGCGGCGCGCACGACCACCGAGGTCAGCCTCGACTGGGCGCTGATCATGCCGTTCATCGCGGCGACAGTCCTTGGGGCCTGGGACGGCAAGCGGCTGGCCGCGAAGGTCGCACCCGTCGCCTCGCAGCGGGTCTTCGGTGCCCTGCTGCTGGCCGTGGCCACAGCGATGGCCGCCGATGTGGTGCTGTGAACCAGCCGTGGCCGTGCCCTTCGGCGCTAGGCCAGGGACAAGAACAGCTTCTCCAGCCGGGCCCGCATCTGCGCGGAGTCCCGGACCTCCGGGTCCTCGCTGGTCATGCACTGCTGCAGCCCCGTCGCGATGATCGAGAATCCGGCCCTGTCCAGCGCCTTGGAGACCGCGGACAGCTGCGTGACGACGTCCTCGCAGTCCCGGCCCTCCTCGATCATCTTGATCACTCCCGCGAGCTGACCCTGCGCCCGCCGTAGCCGGTTCAGTGCCGACTTCAGCTCCTCGGCGCTCATGTCGAGTTGCACACCATCCTCCTCACATACCCCTGCGGGTATCTTACCGTGGGGGGAAATCACCCAGTTAGGTATTCGCTCCATGACCACCGCCGCACTGACTCCCGCCCAGGCCACCGGACGTTTTGGTGAGTTCACCGTCATCGACGTCCGCGCCCCCGGCGAGTACGCCGCCGGCCATCTGCCCGGCGCCCACAACATCCCTCTCGACCGCCTGGCCGAGGCCGCCGACGTCCTGAGGGCGGCCGCGGCCCGTACGCCGCTCCTCATCGTGTGCGCCTCCGGGGCCCGTTCCACCAAGGGCTGCGCTCAGCTCGCCGACCTCGGCATCGGCGCCATCACACTGGAGGGCGGTACGGCGGCATGGGCCGCTGCCGGCCATGAGGTCGAACGTCCCGCCGGTGCACGCGCCGTCTGGCCCATGGACCGCCAGGTCCGCCTCGCGGCCGGCGCCCTGGTTCTCGCCGGCTTCCTGGCCGGCCTCGCCTGGACGCCCGCGCACTGGCTGTCCGGTGCCGTCGGTGCCGGACTGGTCTTCTCCGGTGTGACCAACACGTGCGGCATGGCCGCCGTCCTGGCCAAGCTGCCCCACAACCGCCCTGGCAAGGGCACGATCTCCCTGGAGCAGACCCTGCAGCGTCTGGCCGACTGAGGCGCGCTGTCGCTGGTGACCCCGCCCCGGCAGTGCGCCGGGGCGGTGGCGCGTGCGGCGGCCTGGACGAGGAAGGGCTGCACGAGGTGAGTGCGGCGAGCCACAGGGCGACCGCCACGGCCATCGTGATCAAGCTGGTTGCGGTGATGGTTGCGACACCCGGCGCTGAGCGAGCGCGCCTCGCCGACGGCGGTGATCCGACGGGTTCCCGCGCGCCCGCTACGCCCGTGCTCGCCGATCCGTGAGGCCGGGCTCGGGCCGGGGCGGCTCGGAGTCGTGGGTGCCCGAGGGGCGGAAGGGCTCGGCAAGCTGGTCCAGGTAGGCGGTGGGGTAGTTCGGTTTGGCGGCCATGCCGAGGTGGTCGGAGGAGAAGCGGCGGGTGGGGTCGTAGGAGAAGGTGCCGAGCAGGTGGTCCCAGATCAGCGTGAACAGACCGAAGTTGACGTCCCCGATGCCGGCCCACTTGAGGTGGTGGAAGCGATGGCCCTCGTTCAGGGCGAGCACGTACGTGAGCGGCCCTGTGTGGTAGTCGGCGTTGGAGTGCTGGAGCAGCAGCTGTACGGCCACGGCCAGGGCGAGCGCGGAGGCCACGCCGACAGGCATGCCGATCACCAGCAGGGGCGCGACCCCGGCGATCATCTCCAGCGTCTGGTGCAGGGGGTGCTTCATCAGCCCGTTCAGGCCGTAGAAGCGTTTGACGGAGTGGTGGACGGCGTGGAAGCGCCACAGCACGCCGATCCTGTGGCTGGCGTAGTGGACCAGGGTGATCCCCAGGTCGGCGACGAGCACGGCGGCCAGGACCTGTACGGCGAACGGCCAGGAGTGGGGCCACAGGTCGGCCGCGGTGACCGTCGCGGCCAGCAGCGGGATGGCGGCCACGCTGATGAGCAGCAGGGATTCGTTGACGAAGGCGTGCGCGACGTCGCGCCGCCCGTCCCCGGACAGCGAGGTGTTCCAGGTGTCCTCGTAGGGCAGCAGGCGTTCGGCGGCGAACGAGCAGCCGATGGCCAGGAGCAGCAGCCCGAGCAGCCAGAGTTTGGAGGCGCCGGCGGCGGTCAGGGCGATTCCGGCGCCGTTGACGCCGAGGAGCATGAACGGAGCGTAGCCGTAGCGGATCAAGGTGCGGTACATGCCGTCCAGGCTGGTGGAGATACGGGCGGCCGGGCTTGGACGGATCCGCTGACCTCGCCGGGTGCGCGGCCCGGTCGTCCTCAGGGCGTGGCGGGGGACAGGGCGGCGAGCAGGTGCGAGGGTGCCAGGCCGAACATCTCCCGGGTGACCCGGGTCAGGTGGGAGCTGTCGGCGAAGCCGGCGCCGTGTGCGGCCCGCGTGAGGCTGGCACCGCCCGCCGCCAGTTCGATGGCGCGGCGCAGCCGGGCCCAGCGCAGATAGGCGGGGAACGGCAGGGCGAGCTCGGAGGCGAACAGGTGGCCGAGTCGGCTGGTCGAGATCCCTGCCGCGCCGGCCAGGTCGGTGAGCCGGACCGGGCCGTGCAGCAGCTGCGGCAGCGCCCGCAGAGCGTGTTCCAGTGCAGGGTGCCGACCGTGAGCGGGTGTGCTCCAGCCCCGTACCAACGCGGCCGCGTCCGGCCCCGGAACGCCGGGCGGGCCGACCGCGCGGAGCGCGGCGGGCGGGAGCAGGGCACGGGCGGCGGCCTCCCACTGCTCCACGCGGTCGTGGTGCGGGCCGGTCGGACGGGCGGTCAGACGGCGGCCCGCGCCGCCGGCGGGGTCGAGGTAGAGCAGCGCGGCTCGCGCGCCCGGGCCG
This sequence comes from Streptomyces sp. NPDC000410, assembly GCF_040300305.1. Classification (NCBI taxonomy): domain Bacteria; kingdom Bacillati; phylum Actinomycetota; class Actinomycetes; order Kitasatosporales; family Streptomycetaceae; genus Streptomyces; species Streptomyces sp. NPDC000410. The sequence continues at coordinate 1,775 of NZ_JBEPDM010000088.1, read as the reverse complement.
GCATGCAGGGCGTGCCGGACGCGGGTGGGGATGATCGCGGCCCGGACCGGGCGGCGCACCTGGTGAGGGTCGGTCAACTCCACCACGCCGTCGGTGACGATCAGGACCTGCACGGCGGCGTGGGCGTGCGCGCCGGTGGAGCCGGCCGCGCCCGTGAAGGCCAGCCAGCCGGGTCGTACCAGGGTCGTGCCGCGCCACCCGCCTGCTGGGACGGTCCGATCTGGATCATCAGGCCGGGTCATCGCCGCCCCGGGGTGTCCGGGGGCCCCGGCGGTACGGGCCGAAAAGCCGACGGGTGCCTCCTGACCCGCACCGATCCGGTCATCCCAGGTCTCTCCCGGTCCCGCTCGTACGGTCTGCGCGACATCGCCATGCGTCTCATCATCACCACCGGCAGAAATGCGGGCCTCCACCCGTCCCCTGGCGACCTTTATACGGATGCCGGCAGCGGGACAGGGGCCGCCGCTCGGTGCGTGATCGGGGCGGGATGCGCGACGGATGGCGGGTGACCCCCGCGGGTGACGGCCATGAGGATGTCCGGCATGGATCCCGAACTCGAAGCATTCATCCCGTTCCTCCCGCAGATCGACATCAACGACCCGGTCACCGCGCGCAAGATGCTCGCCGAGCGTGCCGCTGCGGCGTCGGCACTGGACACCTCGGACATGGAGGTCGAGGACCGCATGGTGCCCGCCGATCCGGACGTGCCGGTACGGGTCTACCGCCCGCACCGGACGCACGGCGGCGCCATCGTCTGGCTGCACGGTGGTGGCGGAGTCTTCGGCGACCTGGACACCGAGCACCCGTGGGCCGCCCGGATCGCGGATCTCTCCGGCGCCGTGGTGATCTCGGTGGGCTACCGCCTGGCGCCCGAGCACCCGTTCCCGGCCGCCTTCGACGACGCCTACGCCGTACTGACCTGGACGGCCGAGCACGCGGCCGAGCTCGGCATCGACCCGGACCGGATCGCGGTCGGGGGCCACAGCGCCGGCGGAGGGCTCGCGGCCGCGGTGGCGTTGCGGGCCCGTGACGAGCAGGGCCCGCCGATCCGTTTCCAACTGCTCAACGAGCCCGGCCTCGACGACCGGCAACAGACGTGGTCACGCCGCGACTTCACCGATGTGCCCTGGTTCAACAGCGACCGGATCGCCGCAGCGTGGCGGCACTACCTGGGTGCCACGCCCGCCACGGCGTACGCCGCCCCGGCCCGCGCCGCCGACCTGTCCGGCCTGCCGCCCGCCTATATCGCCACCGCGGAGTTCTGCCCGAACCGCGACGAGGACATCGCCTACGCGCTGAGCCTGCTGCAGGCGGGTGTATCGGTCGAACTCCACCAGTGGCCCGGCACCTTCCACGGGTCGCAGGCGATCATGTCCGCCGCGGTCTCCCAACGGCAGAGTGCCGCGCTGACCGCCGCCCTGCGCCGCGCCCTGACCGCGTGAGGCGGACCGACGGAAACGGGAGAGCGATGACCAGCACCGACCTCACCCATGTGAGGGAGCAGCCCGCGACGGGACGGAACCTGACAGGGCTGCTGCGTCCTTATTACCGCAGCTTCGCGGCCGTGGTGATTTTGCAGGTGGTGGGTGCTGTCGTGGGTCTGGGGCCGTTGTTGGCGGTTGCGGAACTGGGGCGTGTGCTGTTGTCGCCGGGGCCGGTTGATCGTGGTCGTGTCTGGTTGGTGGTGTTTGTGGGTGTGGCCGGGTTGTTCGTCCGGTTGGTGTTCACGGCCGCGTCGTCGGGGGTTGGGCATGTTCTCGATGGCCGGGTGCAGT
>NZ_JBEPDM010000087.1:0-15235 GCF_040300305.1 Streptomyces sp. NPDC000410 | reverse complement strand
CTCGACCTGGACACCCGGCCGGTCGGGCTGATGACCGGCTACCACGGCGACGCGGACCGTACCGGCGAGGCGATGGCCGACGGCTACTACCGCACCGGCGACGTGGGCGCCCTCGACACCGACGGATACATCACCTACGTCGGCCGCGCGGATGACGTCTTCAAGGCATCCGACTACAAGATCTCCCCGTTCGAGCTGGAGAGCGCCCTGCTGGAGCACGAGGCGGTCGCCGAGGCCGCCGTCGTCCCCGCCCCCGACCCGCTGCGCCTCGCGGTGCCGAAGGCGTACGTCGTCCTCGCCAAGGGCTGGACCCCCGGGCCCGACACCGCCAAGCAGCTCTTCGCGCACGCGCGCGCGGTCCTGGCACCGTACAAGCGGGTCCGGCGCATCGAGTTCGCCGAAGAGCTGCCGAAGACGATCTCCGGCAAGATCCGACGCGTGGACCTGCGCGAACGCACCGCACAGGGCTCGACCGCCGAATACGACGAGGGGGACCTGTGATGACCCTGTCCTACGCGCACGGCACGGGCACGGCCCCGCTGCTCGGCGACACCATCGGGCGCAACCTCGACCGGGCCGTCGCCGCGCACCCGGACCGCGAGGTGCTCGTCGACGTACCGTCCGGCCGTCGCTGGACGTACGCGCGGTTCGGAGCGGACGTCGACGAGCTGGCGCGGGCGCTGCTCGCGCGCGGCGTGGCAAAGGGCGACCGGGTCGGCATCTGGGCGGTCAACTGCCCGGAGTGGGTGCTCGTGCAGTACGCCACCGCCCGCATCGGCGCGATCATGGTGAACATCAACCCGGCCTACCGCGCCCACGAGCTCGAATACGTCGTCAACCAGGCCGGGATCACGCTCCTCGTCGCCTCCCTCGCCCACAAGTCGAGCGACTACCGGTCCCTCGTCGACCAGGTCCGGGACAACTGCCCCGCCCTGCGGTCGGTGCACTACATCGGCGACCCGAGCTGGACCGACCTCGTCGCTTCCGCCTCGGGCGCCGGACCGGACGAACTGGCCGCCCGCGAGGCGCGGTTGTCCTGCGACGACCCGGTCAACATCCAGTACACCTCCGGCACCACGGGCTTCCCCAAAGGCGCGACGCTCTCCCACCACAACATCCTCAACAACGGATATTCCGTGGGGGAGATGATCGGGTACAGCGAGCAGGACCGGGTCTGTCTGCCCGTCCCGTTCTACCACTGCTTCGGCATGGTCATGGGGAACCTCGGCGCCACCTCGCACGGCGCCTGCATCGTGATCCCGGCCCCGTCGTTCGAGCCGGCGGCCACCCTGCGGGCCGTGCAGCAGGAGCGCTGCACGTCGCTCTACGGCGTGCCGACGATGTTCATCGCGGAGCTGAACCACCCCGACTTCGCGGCGTACGACCTGAGTTCGCTGCGCACCGGCATCATGGCGGGCTCGCCCTGCCCGGTCGAGGTGATGAAGCGGGTCGTCGCCGAGATGAACATGGCCGAGGTGTCGATCTGCTACGGAATGACGGAGACCTCCCCGGTCTCCACCCAGACCCGGCGCGACGACGACCTGGAGCGCCGCACCGGCACCGTCGGACGCGTGCTCCCGCACATCGAGGTCAAGGTCACCGACCCGGCCACCGGGGTGACCCTCCCGCGCGGCGAGGCCGGCGAGCTGTGCACCCGCGGCTACAGCGTGATGCTCGGCTACTGGAACGAGCCGGAGAAGACCGCCGAGGCGGTCGATCCGGGCCGCTGGATGCACACCGGCGACCTCGCGGTGATGGGGGAGGACGGATACGTCCAGATCGTCGGCCGGATCAAGGACATGATCATCAGGGGTGGTGAGAACGTGTACCCACGAGAGATCGAGGAGTTCCTGTACGGCCATCCGAAGGTCGCCGACGTGCAGGTCGTCGGCGTACCCGACGAGAGGTACGGCGAGGAGATCCTGGCCTGCGTCATCCCCCGGGACCCGGCCGATCCGCCGAGCCTGGACGACCTCGCCGCGTACTGCCGTGAGCAGCTCGCCCACTACAAGATCCCCCGGCGGCTGGAGGTCTTGGACGGCTTTCCGATGACGGTGAGCGGCAAGGTGCGCAAGGTAGAGCTGCGCGAGCGTTACGGCTGACCGGGCCGAGTGGGGGCTGACCCGGGCGGGGCGGGCCGGGCGGGGTTGCGGCTGGCTCGGGCCGAGTGGGGCTGGGCCGGGCCGACTGCGGCTGACCTGGCCGAGTAGGGCCGGCCCGACTGCGGCTGAGTCGGCCTCGTTCTCGTTACGGCCGGTCCAGATCGCGGCGCATGCACACGCGCGCCCAGCGGTCCAGGCCGTGTCCCGCCTCGGCGAGGCAGATCTCCCGGAGCCCGTCGGTGAGGTCGGCCTCGCCGAGCACGCGGAAGCCGAGGCGCGCGTAGTACGGGGCGTTCCACGGAACCTCGGCGAGCGTCGTCAGCGTGAGGGCGCGCAGCCCCTCGGCGGCGGCCACCGCCGCCAGGTGGTCGATCAGGCCGCGCCCGCGGCCCCGGCGGGCGGCGGACGGGTGGACCGAGATCTGCTCGATATGGGCGGCGCCGTCGACCGGGTCGGTGAGCAGATAGGCGACGGGACGGTCCGTCCGGTCCACGCTCACCCAGGCGTGACCGGCCCGCCGGTACTGCTCCAGGAGGTCGAGCGCCGGGGGCTCGTCATCGGCTATCGCGGCCATGCCGAGGGCGCGGAAGGGTTCCCCCGCGGCCCTCTCGATGTCCTGGAGCAGGGGGAGTTCGGCGCGGACGGCCGGTCTGATGCGCATGCCGCGAGTATCGCGCAGGGCGTGCGCGCCGTCGCTCGACGGTCAGACCCCGGACGACAGCAAGTCGTCCGCCGGGCCGTTCACCGGCTGCGGGGTGCCGGTGAGGTCCATGACGAACAGGGGCACTCCGAGGTCGTCGGCACGGGCACGCGCGTCGGCCGCGTACCCCGCGAGCGAGAAGAACACGCTCACCGACGACGCGCTCAGCCCGTTCAGCCACAGGCACTCGACGGCCCGCAGGGTGGCCGGGCGGGTGGTGGGGTCGACCTGGGCGACCAGACCGGGGCCGCGCAGGTCGATCCCGGAGGCGGAGCGCTCCTCGGGCTGGACGACTTCCTGGAAGCCGAGCCAGCGCAGATACAGCGCGGCGGCGGTCACCGCGTCGCGCGCGGTGCGGATCGTGACCGGGTGGAAGGTGGGGCGCGGCACGGGGGCCGTGCGCGGAAGCGGTATGTGCGCGGGGCGCCCAGCCGGGCCCGGGTCCGGGGCGCTGCCGGCCGCGGACGGCCCCGAGGGGGTGCCGGGCGGCGCGAGGGGGCTGCCGGAGGCGGACGCGGCGGAGGCGGTACGGGAGGACGACGAGGCGGCCGACGCCGAGGACGCCGGGAACGCCGTCACCGGCCGGACCGGGACGCGCAGGACCGTGCCGCAAGGGCAGCCGAGCTCCGGCTGAGGCCACTGGTCCTGGCGTCCGCACGCCAGGCAGCGGACGGTGACCCAGTCGTCGGTCCAGGTGCGGTGGTGGATCGGCTCGGCGGGCGCGCCCCGCAGCAGGGGAGGGGCGAGCGGCGCCCCGCACGCACAGGGATAGACGGGCGCCGCGAACGTGTGCGTACGACGGCATACCGGGCAGCGCACCGGTACCTGATCTCCCACGGCTGTCCCCCTCCGGCGCTGTCGGTCACGCCTCGGGTCCATCGTCCACCAATGGCGAGCCCTTGGGGAGGGACTTCGGCCATCCCTGCGGGTCCCGCGGGTGGCTCTCCCTTGACGTTGCTGACGTGGCGCTTTAGATTGCTTCCGTATAGCAGAACAATACTTCCGTATTACGGAAACAGGCCTGACCGCAGGAGTGCCGATGCCTCGTATGACCGCCGCCGCCGCGGCCGTGGAGATCCTCAAGCGCGAGGGTGTTGACCAAGCGTTCGGCGTGCCCGGCGCCGCGATCAACCCCTTCTACCGCGAGCTCAAGAATGTCGGCGGCATCGCCCACACGCTGGCCCGTCACGTCGAGGGCGCCTCGCACATGGCCGAGGGTTACACCCGTGCCAAGGCGGGCAACATCGGTGTCTGCATCGGTACCTCCGGCCCCGCCGGCACCGACATGATCACCGGCCTGTACTCCGCGATCGCGGACTCGATCCCGATCCTCTGCATCACCGGCCAGGCCCCGGTCTCGAAGCTCCACAAGGAAGACTTCCAGGCCGTCGACATCGCCGCGATCGCCAAGCCGGTCACCAAGGCCGCGACCACGATCCTCGAGGCCGCGCAGGTCCCCGGTGTCTTCCAGCAGGCCTTCCACCTGATGCGCTCCGGCCGTCCCGGCCCGGTCCTCATCGACCTGCCGATCGACGTCCAGCTGACCGAGATCGAGTTCGACCCGGAGACGTACGAGCCGCTGCCGGTCTACAAGCCGTCCGCGACCCGCGCCCAGGCCGAGAAGGCCCTGAGCTTCCTGCTCGAGGCCGAGCGCCCGCTGATCGTCGCCGGTGGCGGCATCATCAACGCGGACGCCTCCGACCTGCTGGTCGAGTTCGCCGAGCTGATCAACGTGCCGGTTATCTCCACCCTGATGGGCTGGGGCACCATCCCGGACGACCACGAGCTGGCCGCCGGCATGGTCGGTGTGCAGACCGCCCACCGCTACGGCAACGCGACCTTCCTCGAGTCGGACACCGTCATCGGCATCGGTAACCGCTGGGCCAACCGCCACACCGGTTACAACATGGACGCCTACACCAAGGGCCGGAAGTTCGTCCACGTCGACATCGAGCCCACCCAGATCGGCAAGATCTTCGCCCCGGACTACGGCATCGCCTCCGACGCCAAGGTCGCGCTGGAGCTCTTCATCGAGATCGCCAAGGAGTGGAAGGCCGCGGGCAAGCTCCCGGACTTCTCCGCCTGGGCCGCCTCGGCGCAGGAGCGCAAGGCCACCCTGCAGCGCCGTACGCACTTCGAGAACATCCCCATGAAGCCGCAGCGCGTCTACGAGGAGATGAACAAGGCGTTCGGCCCGGAGACCCGCTACGTCACCACCATCGGTCTCTCCCAGATCGCGGCCGCGCAGTTCCTGCACGTCTACAAGCCGCGCCACTGGATCAACTGTGGCCAGGCCGGCCCGCTCGGCTGGACCATCCCGGCCGCCATCGGTGCCGCCACCGCCGACCCGGAGACCCCGATCGTCGCGCTGTCCGGCGACTACGACTTCCAGTTCATGATTGAGGAGCTGGCGGTCGCCGCCCAGCACAAGGTCCCCTACGTCCACGTCCTCGTGAACAACGCCTACCTGGGTCTGATCCGCCAGGCGCAGGGCAACCTGGGCATCAACTTCGAGGTCAACCTCGAGTTCGAGAACATCAACACCCCGGAGATCGGCGTCTACGGCGTCGACCACGTCAAGGTCGCCGAGGGCCTGGGCGTCAAGGCCATCCGCGTCACCGACCCGGAGAAGCTGGGTGAGGCCTTCGAGGAGGCCAAGAAGCTGGCCGTCGAGCACCAGGTCCCGGTCGTGGTCGAGGCCATCCTGGAGCGCATCACCAACATCGCGATGAGCAAGACGGTCGACATGAGCGACGTCACCGAGTTCGAGGAGCTGGCCACCGAGCCGGGCCACGCGCCCACCGCGATCCGGCCGCTCGTCTGACGCGACCTGACACCGAGCGCCTGACACGGCCTGACGGCCCCCGCCCCCGGGAAATCCCGGGGGCGGGGGCCGTTCCGCGTTCCTCGCCCGTCGGGGCCTTTCTGGACCTTTCTGGACCTTTCTGGACCTTTCCGGGTCCGTCCGGGGCGCCGGAGGACGAGTGCGGGGCCTCCGGGTGGGCGCTCAGTTTTCCCGGGCCCAGCGGCTCTCGAGCCGGCGCCCACCCGCGGCGTCGACCACCACACGCCACCGGGCGCGAAGAGGAGCCCGCCGCTGTCGGAGCCTGTCCATCAACGAGTGCAGGGGTGTGTCCGGGTGATCCTCGTCCAGGCCGCCGGGGCCGCGATCGGTGAGCAGGAACAGCATGGGGGTCACCTCCAGGGTGAGGTACGCGCACGGCCACCTGTCGCTGCGGCGAACCCTGGGTGAACTCCGGGTTGCCCGAAGCGGAGCGGGTGGTGTCACTGACATCTACGGACACCGGAGCCCGCCGAGTTCACCGTGGCCACGCGCCGCCGCACAAACGGCGGAAAACAGACCAGGGCCCGACCTCTGCCCCCATGCCCTGGCGGACGACACACAGCCTTGCCCCTCCGCGCCGACCGAACGGCGCGGGGGCGGTCTCGTACGTAGCACAGGGCTGACATCGAGACGGGTGCCGCCGATGCGGTGGACGAGGTCGAGAGCGCCGATTCCGTGCTGGTGCCCGGGACCACTTCGGCTCTCGGGTGACGGCGTTGCGGCCGAGGCCCTGCGCGCGGCGGTTCGCGGACGGGTCGGTCGGTGGTCCTCGTCGGTGGGCGAGTTGCTGCGCTGGTTCGCCCCCACGGGTCGCCTCCGGGCATGCGAAAGGCCCCGCACGGGCGGGGCCTGAGGTCTGAGCCTTTCCGGGCGCGTAGGAGACGCCCCCATCACGGGGCACGGTGGTATCTCGCCGGCTCGAGTGCAGCAGATCGAGGCCGGAGAGCGCGGCCGAAAGACAAAGGCCGAGGAGTGGTTCCGCATGCGTGAGCCCCTGGCTGTGTCGGTCGGGGCTCGTCCGCGTGCGTGAGCCGTTTCAGGCTGTGCCGATGATGTCCGACTCCGCAATGACGCATCGGTCCCGGCCCGCGTCGGTGCTCGCGTCGATCGTGTAGCGGACCGTCCCGTCATCGTCGGTGTGGCAGCCCTGGATGACTCCCTCGGACTGCCGTCGCCCGCCGACGTCCAGCGTGACGACAGCGGCGGCCGAGTTCCGGTCGTCGTTGAAGAGCACCCTGTCGCCAATGTTGTACGCGGTCATGCCTGTTCTCCGGTCGTCGTGGTATCCGGACTGGTCCCGGGTTGCGTTCGAGCCATACCAGCGGCCTGGTGGCGTCATACCCCGTGTCACCCGAATGCAGTGCGGACGGCGTGAGCCCCCGCCCGGAGAGTGGGCGGGCGGAGGCTCAACTGTGACGGCGGGGCGCTGGAGTCGCCCTGCCGTGGTGACTCAGCTGGAGCCGTTCTTCTTCAGCTCGGCCTGCACTGCCTCGATGTTCTCGTACTGGCGGTCGGGGAGCTGCCTGGCAGTCGCTGCGCGCTCCGGCCCCTTCTTGGCGAGGCGTTCGACGATCTGCTCCTTCGTCGCCGGGAACTGCATCCCCTTGAGGTCGGCGCGCACGTTCGGCTGGTCGCCCTCGCTGAAGACAGCGGACATGGTCTTGCCTCCTACACAATTACCCCTTGGCTACGCTGTGTAGCCACTTGCTACGTTAAGTGGTTACGCGGTCGGGGGCATGTCGGAGTATGCGTTCGGGTGGCCGACGGAGTGGCTCGGCGTGCCGAAGCCGGCCTGGGGCATCACTTGCGCGGTCTGCGGCGTTCGGGAACGACGGCTGGATCACGTCATCGCGCACCTCGGCGGCATCGAGGTCCGCGTTATCGGATGGGCGGGAGGTGGGAAGAGGTCGGAACTAGTTTCCGTCGTTCGACTCCTGCCGGTTGTCGGTGTTCTGCGGCTTGTGCTCGTTGGTGCCCGAGTCGTCCTGCGGGGCGGTGTCGGTGGTGGCCGAGTCGTCCTTAGGGGCGGTGTCGGTGGTGTTCGGGTTGTGCTTCGTCACGCCCGGGTCGTGCGGCTTGGTGTCCTGCTTCGGGGTGGTGTTGGTGTCCTGCTCCGGGGTGGGGCGGGCGTCCCGCGCGGGGTCATAGGGCTTGTACTCGTCGGCGGACTCCTCGGTCGTCATGCTCGGACGGTCGGTCAGGGGCGGGACCACCTCGGCGATCATCTCGTCCGCCTGCCCCTTCCTGACGAAGTTTTGCCAGTACCTGTATTTGTCGACGTAGCCGTCGCGCCACCCGTGGACTTTGGGGTCGGAACCCTTCGCCTCGGGCGGCATGACGCGCCACCCGCCCTTCCTGAGGTCGCTCCGGGCGCCCTTCTCGCCCTGCACCTGGCCCTGGGTGTAGGCGGTCTTGTAGGCGGGGTGCTTCTTGATGTCGGGCTTCGGGTCCGGGTCGACGCTGGGGGCTGCCGCGGCCGCCCGTACCGGGGCGGGTGAGGCCAGGGCCTGCGTGGTGACGACGGGCGACAGCGCGAGGGAGGCCACGAGGCCGGGGGCGAGCAGTATCAATGGTCGCTTGGTGTGCACAGCCGTCTCCTTCCCGCGGACGTACCTTCGCCGGAGGAGCGATGCGCCGGGCCGATATGGAGCGCGGCACCTATGGCCGGCCACAGCCTGCAACGCCTCGTCGCGCACCGCTGAGTCGTTGCTGGGAACCACCAGCTGCCGTGAACGGGATCCTGACGTGCCCAGCCTTGCACTGGGCAGCATGCCGAACAAGGCGTACGTAAGCCCCTGAGGGCTGTCCCCGTACATGACTCCGATCAGCTGCATCCGGGCGATGCCGAGCCGGCGTGACAGTCGTCAACCAATCCCGGTGACTACCGAGGCCAGAGACAGGAGCAACGCGCCCAGCGCCCCCACAGAGCCGTAAAGCCTCACCTCACGTCGGCCATCGTGCCGACGGACATAGTGCGTGGCGGCCACGGCGAAGGCCAGGCCACCGGCGATGAACCACGGCCCCCACAGATAGAGGTACCAGCGGGTCAACCCGACCAGATCAGGCGCGACAGCGCGCGCCCCAGCCTCAACCAGCACTCCGTGGACAACGAACAGGCATCCGTGCCAGACGAGCAGCACCGTCGCGCCACCGCCACAGAACACCATGAGCCGGCCCGTCCACTTGCCGCGACGGCGCGTCAGGCCGATACCGACCAACGCCCCGAAGAGCTTCAGGAAACCGGTCACCCACAAGACGGCCAGGAACCACGTCACCCGGTCATCAGCAAGCTGCACCAGCGACGGAGCTACCGTCGACTGTGCACCGAAGGTGCCACCCAACGCCCAGACGAAGCTGGGTACCGCGAACAGGACCCCCCATGCCGCAACGGCGAACCCGGGCCACTGGCCCGGACGGAAGCGGGGCGCCCGGCTCGGGGCCGGACGTACTGCATCGTCCGAAGAATGCTTGATCGTCACGGCTCCACCGTTGCCGAACCTCGACGACGGGGCGTCGTCCGCACGAACGATCACGCTCCCCCGCGCGGGGGAGCCACTATTGATCGCGCCGGCGGCTGACGGTCGGCAATGACTCCACGCCGGAGATGCCCCCATGATGGAGGTCTTGTAACTACAGGCGTAGTCAGCTGCGGAAGGATCAAGCAGTGCCTGGGGAGTCGCCACGCCCGGCGACGGGCGACTGGGAGGAGCCGGGCCGGACGGTTCCGTCCAACGGCTTCCAATGGACGTATGGGTTCCGCGAGTTGATCCGGACACGCTCGGCTTCCGCGATGATCGGCTGGGGAGGCTGGGGTGCACGGTAGGGAACTGGCGCGTGCGGCGATCCGGTTACTGACGGAGGGCGGGCCCACCACCCAGGAGGAGGCCGCGCGGCAGGCGAAGGTCCGCGTGCTCGTCGAGGACCGGCTCAGCCGCGGCAAGCTGGGCGCGGCCGCGCTGGAACGGCTGCGGGACGAGCCCGGCGAAGCGGCCGCCTCGATCGCCGCGGAGGTCCTGGCGGACGAGATCACCCGGGACACCGCTTTCGCCGCACTGCTGACGGACGTGGTCGGTGCGGACGCGGGCACCGTACCGCCCGTTGCCCCGCCCCCGGCGCCCCCGAAGCCGCCCTTGCCGCCCACCGCCGGGACACCGCAGCCGTGGACTGCGACGTCGGCCCGGGGCCCCCGGCTCCCGCTGCCCGACATCTACCGACGCCGGACCTGGGTCATCTGGCTGCTCGGCCTGCCGCAGGCGCTCGTCACGTACGTGCTCCTGAGCGTCCTGATCCAGACGTCCGACGGCGGTGGCGGCATCGTCGGCGTGCTCTACGTACTGTTGATCCTCATCATGGCGGCCGGCCTGGCGACCTCCGTCGCCCTGGCGGTAGAACTGCTGCGCAGATTCACCAGCCCGACCCTCCTGACCGCGGTGATCATCCACTCCCTGCTGCTCCTGCGGATCGTCGTCGGCGCCCGGTGACGGGACCCGCGCCGTGTGCCCCGGTAGGTCTTGCCATGTGGGAGATGCGAGCGCGACGAGTGCGCAGCGGCTGCTGATGGCGAGCAACGGGAAGGTGATGAGTACGAGCGTCATGTGCGCCGCCCACCCGGTCAGGCAGTCGTGGAAGACACCCCGGAAGCGTGACAGTTTCGCGAACGGATCGCACTGCACGTCCTGCTCCACCACACTCACCACTACGGCCTTCGCGCCAAGTCCCCTTCCCGTTGGTCGAGTTCAGGATCATGCGAAGGCCGTACCGCCGTCCCGGAAGCACCCGGACGAGTGATCATCGGGTCCGCCTGTTCGAAGTCGCGGTGAAGCAACAAGCTCAGGCGGCTCGCACAACATCCGACAGTGGAACGTCGATGCGTGTTACATCGCCGAGGATGTCCACTGTCAACTGCACACGTCCCCGAGCATGGTCGACAGCCAGCACAGGACCCGTGAAGTCCGAAAACGGGCCCCCGGTAACCCGCACGTCAGTACCCACCTGAACGTCCAACTGGTGCGACATCCCACTTCCTCCCACCGTGAACCTACCCTGGGATCTGCTCGATGCCGAAGAGCCCCACAAGCTCCGGGAGTAGCCGGCCACAGGCATAACGGAACCGGATCGTGCCTGTCCGGGCTGCGTCCTCACTTTGCGGGCACCACCAGGCGGGTACCGGTCCATTCCTTGGCAGCGCTCATACTCGCTGTCTGGCTGAGGCCGGCGGTGGGAGCGGATTCGCCGATGTCGCTGATTTCGACGTGGCCGTCCCGTCCGGGTTTTGGGGTCAGGAGCCAGATGTGCCCGCCGTCGGTCAGCGAAGTGCGGGCATTCACGCGCCATGGCACAGCGGGCCGGGCAGACGGCCGTTTCCGCGTCGCCGGGAGTCTCGGAGGATCTTGTAGTGCTTCATCTGGGCGAAGGCGTACTCGATGCGGGCCCGGTCCCGCGGTGCTCGGCATTGTCTTCCTCCTCGCCGGACAGGAGTGCCCGGCCGGGGCGTTTGCGGTGCGGGACGACGAGGCTGGTGTTGATGTAGGCGCTGTCGCCCCGCACAGTGACCACCTCGCGCTGATCAGCCGATTCGGTCGTGTCAGCGGGCCGGGAGGCCGGCTCGATGCCCAGCAGCGACCGGAGCCGCTGGACGATCCGGCACACCGTCGCCGACGACACCCCGAAGAGTGGTGCGAGCTGCCGCATCCGCAGACCCGTGAACGTCTCCACCCACACCGGCTCAGCCCTCAACACCCCGCCCATACACCGGACCCCGCCCATGCACGGGAAATTCGCTGATCACAGCCTTCTGCAACACGCTTTAGGCGTCACCGAACGGGCGCGACCCCTACCGGAGCACTTGGCGGCGAAATATGGCAGCCGTGTGCGATGCTGACCACGAACTCAACCAGTTTTGTGAGGCGATTCGCCAGCACCTCGGTAAGAACGTAGATCGGCCATCATGTAGAGCTGGCGGCCGATCATGAATCGTGGCGCTATGCACAGTTCTCACTAGTCGCCTTTGCGGCTCCCTCGTGGTAGCCCTTCTGCCAGGCCTTACTCTTCTGGCTCAGGTCCTCCGGAGGCTTGGCCGCGCAGTCGCGCACGATGTCACTGTAGCCCTTTTCCCACCCCTTCAGGTACTTGGCTTCTTTTCCCCTTTCCTTTGGTGTCGGGCCGCAGGAGACGTCCCCGTCCTTGTTGGATTCTATGAAGTAAGTGCCATGCGGCACATTAGTTATGATGAGGCTTCCGTCATCCTTTACAGCCCCACCGGCACCGAAACCGCCCTGCGGCTCACCAGGTCGGGGGTCGGCCTGTCCTCGGAGGGAATATGTGGCCTTGGGGGTGAACCCCTTTCCCTGGAGTATGAACCGGGGCGCCTGTGGCGTGGAGTTCGCTTGGTCTTTGCTGACAAAGCACTTGATGTCAGTGGCGGTGATCGCAGACATCGGATTCGCTTCAGCCGATGCATGCGCAGCCACGGTCGGGCCGAGCGTGACGGAGCAGACGAAAATTGGGGTGCCCAGTAGGGCAAGGCGATACATTCTCTGCCTCCCATGCAGGGTGTCGGGGGCGATGCGAGCCTCTCGGGTTTGTGGCCCCCTAGCGGCGCCGTATGGGCGTTTGTTCTCTGGATCAGATTCAGCATGGCTCCTCGGGCGTGACGGATGTGTGACGCCGGCGTGACGGGGCCCGGGGCGGGGGAAGGGGGAAGGGGCAGGCCGAGCCGATCGAGTTGATCCACACTCGGCCGCTTCTGTGCTTCCGCAGTTGTCGCCAGGGACGTAAGCGCCGAGGTTTGGGAATCCGAGTCGACCGAATGGCGTGTTGGCGGCCCGGTCCCGGTCGCAGGGCGCCTGAGCCGCCTGATCAGTGCCGCATCAGGAAGCGTTTGCCATGCTGTGACGCGCCGTCCGAAAGGTGATTTGGGCGGCGCGCTGTCAGCGACTCCGCCAGCGCGAGGGCTGCATCGTTGAGATATTTGAACCGTCGAGCGGTGTGCCCCAGGCGGAGGCCGACCAGCCCGAGCCCGGCACAGCCCGCGTCCCAACCTCCACACACTTTCGACCACCACCTCGCGCGGGAGGCTTATCTGCCAGGCCGCACTCGACCGGCAAGACCAAGGCGAACGTTCCTGATGCGGCACTAGCTCACGCCGCGATTGCTCCGGAGGCTGCGGCGTTCGGGAACAACGGCCGGATCACGTTCATCTCGCACCTCGGCGGCATCGAGGTCCGCGATACCGGCGGGGTGGCAGTCGGGGACTGACGTCTCGTCTGCTCGCGCCGGTCGCTGCGGCATTCAACTGCAGGTGCAGTCCTGCTTGCTGGTGAACCGCCCTGCCGACATGCACCAGAATTGCGGCAGTGGGACCCTGATGGTAGCGGTACTGCATCGAAGTGCCCCGCCAGCGGCGGGTGCCCACAGGCCAGCCGCGCGACAAGAGCCCAGTGCAACAGCTGGGACATGGACCCCGGATCTCCGGCCGGTTCGTCCTCCCCAGTCGCCGGATCGTACCCCTGAGCCCAGGATGGCGGTATCGGCCGATGCTGCCCTGAGAAGGTCACAGCGGAGGTGCTCGATGAGGCGTCCATGGATGCCAGCAGCAGTCCTCAGCGCCGTAATCGCCGCCCAAGTGTTCACGGCCAGTCCCGCACACGCGGCCACGACCGTCAGCGTAAGCGACGGGCGGCTGACAGTGACGGCCGCGTCAGGTGAGGCCAACTACATCGAGGTCACTCCGCTGTCGAGTGGCTACTACCTCGTCCGCGACATGCTGGACTCCCTCGCTGCCGGCACGGGCTGCACGCCCTTCGGCTCGGGTGTCCGCTGCTCGGCAGCCGGGGTCAGGGGCATCGTGGTCAATGCGGGAGACATGGCCGACTACGTGCGTGTAAGCCCGCTCATCTTGGTGCCCGCCATTCTGCGCGGGGAAGCCGGCAACGACCTGATGTACGCCGGTGGTGGGCCCACCCGGCTCGACGGCTTCACAGGCTCCGATGTCCTCCATGGCGGTCCGGCCAAGGATGAGCTGCGCGGCGGCAGCCAGGTGGACACGCTGCACGGTGGTCGCGGTGACGACAGCATGGACTCCGGGACCGGCAGCGACCGGTTGTTCGGCGGGGACGACGCCGATGATCTGTCCGGCGGTACGGGTGACGACCTGTTGAACGGTGAGGCCGGCAACGATGTAATCCGCGCGGACGAGGACGCCGACTCCCTCGTCGGTGGCGCCGGGTTCGACTCCGCCGTGTACAGCGAGCGCACCAGGAACGTGAACGTCTCGCTCGACGACCGGCGCAACGACGGCTCCGGGTTCAGTGTGGACGGACCGGGCGACAACGTTCGAAGCGACGTGGAGAGGGTCTTCGGCAGCCTTTCCTCCACCAACGCCCTGGCTGGCAACAATGGAGCCAACCATCTCTACGGCGGCCAGAGCATCGACGTCATAGTCAGCGCGGGAGGCCCCGACTTCCTTGTCGGACTGGACGGCGCGGACCACATCCAGGCAGGCGCGGGAGACGACACCATCGACGCCGGTTCGGGCAACGATACGTACCTGACCGGCGATGCCCGGGAACGACACCGTGTACGGCGGCGTGGGCCGCGACCATCTGAACACTGTGGACGGGATCCCCGGCAATGACACCGCAGATGGCCAGGACGGTACCGACCGCTGTCAAACCGACCCCAGTGACACACGGGTCAGCTGCGAGACGGAGTGACCACCGCCGGGTCGGCCGGCGAAACCGCCACGCGAACAAGTCGTCACGGGGCCCAAGGAGATGCGGGCTTCCAACGTGACGGTCACCTGACCTACGGTGAAGGCCCCCGTCCGGAGAGGTTCGGGGCCTTCGTGTGTCCGCGGATTTTTGGGCACGCCGGAGACGCCCTCATCATGTGGGGCTGAGTGCGGGCTGCGAGTGGCGGCCCTCCGGTCCTGCGCCGCGGCGGGCGCCCCAGCGCTTTGCCGATCTTTCCACCCGTGTGCACCCTGGGTGGGCCCTGCTTGCCCCACGGCTCATCGACTACGAAGTGGCTAGGAAGTCGGAAACGAGCCGAGCCCCTGCTTTGAGTCGTATGGTGCGGCATCCGCTCGCACGACACGTACGAAAGTCGAACAGCCGCCGATCTGCTGTCCGTTCTCGTGCACACAGCCAGGGAGGCCCCGTCGCGAGTGGGGTGCGAGCGACGGGGCCTCGGGGTGGGCGCAGCGGTACCTGGAGAGCGTGCTGCGCCTGTGCGGCAGTTGGTCCGAGCGGGGAGGGCCATTTGCCGGGTGGCTGAGATTAAGCCTCTTGCTGGCTGGAATGTAACCCCTTGGTCGGGGCTTTTCTGGGTTGTCCCGGGGTGGGCTTCGGGTCGGGCCTGTAGGGCCCGACCCTCCTTGGGTGGTACACGGTTGCGGGGTCGTCGGGCGCAGGGGTGGGCTGCTCGACGGCGTCTGTCCATTAGCCTGCCTCGGTAGCGGTTAGGCGTGTGCGGCGCGGAGGAAGGTGCTAAATGAGCTGTACTGAGATTTGTGGAGTCCCTGATGCCAGGGTTACGGTCCTGGCGAAGGAGACCCACCAGCACCATGGCAGCACCCCGTAAATACCC